>NZ_JBIWCL010000007.1:164191-301751 GCF_044761485.1 Streptomyces sp. NPDC097617 | reverse complement strand
ACCCTCACCTTCACCATCTGCACCGGCCAGGAAGAGTCCCGGGGCGACGGCATCGCCACCATCGAGGCGATCCGCGAACTCAAACGCCGCCACCCGGAGGTGCAGACGACCCTGGGTCTGTCGAACATCTCCTTCGGTCTGAACCCGGCGGCGCGTGTGCTGCTGAACTCCGTCTTCCTCGACGAGTGCGTGAAGGCCGGCCTGGACTCCGCGATCGTCCACGCCTCCAAGATTCTGCCGATCGCCCGGTTCGACGAGGAGCAGGTCACCACCGCCCTCGACCTGATCCACGACCGCCGCGAGGGCGACTACGACCCGCTGCAGAAGCTGATGGCCCTCTTCGAGGGCGTCAACACCAAGTCGTTGAAGGCGGGCCGGGCCGAGGAACTCCTCGCCCTGCCGCTGGACGAGCGCCTCCAGCGCCGCATCATCGACGGCGAGAAGAACGGCCTGGAGGCCGACCTCGACGAGGCCCTGCAGACCCGCCCCGCCCTGGACATCGTCAACGACACCCTCCTGGAAGGCATGAAGGTCGTCGGCGAACTCTTCGGCTCCGGCCAGATGCAGCTCCCCTTCGTCCTCCAGTCCGCCGAGGTCATGAAGACGGCCGTGGCGTACCTGGAGCCGCACATGGAGAAGACCGACGACGACGGCAAGGGCACCATCGTCCTGGCCACCGTCCGCGGCGACGTCCACGACATCGGCAAGAACCTCGTCGACATCATCCTCACCAACAACGGCTACAACGTCGTCAACATCGGCATCAAGCAGCCGGTCTCCGCGATCCTGGAAGCCGCACAGGAGCACCGGGCCGACGTCATCGGCATGTCGGGGCTGCTGGTGAAGTCGACGGTGATCATGAAAGAGAACCTCGAGGAGCTCAACCAGCGCAAGCTGGCAGCCGACTACCCCGTCATCCTCGGCGGCGCCGCCCTCACCCGCGCCTACGTCGAACAGGACCTCCACGAAATCTACGAGGGAGAGGTCCGCTACGCCCGCGACGCCTTCGAGGGCCTGCGCCTGATGGACGCCCTCATCGCGGTCAAACGCGGCGTCCCCGGCGCGTCCCTGCCCGAGCTCAAGCAGCGCCGCGTCGCCAAGCGCACAGCGGGTGGGCCGGTCCTCCAGGTCGAGGAGGCCGAGGAGCCCGGGGGCCGTTCCGACGTCTCGGTCGACAACCCGATCCCCGCCCCGCCGTTCTGGGGCACCCGCGTCGTCAAGGGCATCCCGCTCAAGGACTACGCCTCCTGGCTCGACGAGGGCGCCCTCTTCAAGGGCCAGTGGGGCCTCAAGCAGGCCCGCGCGGGCGGAGCCACGTACGAGGAGCTCGTCGAGAGCGAGGGCCGCCCGCGCCTGCGCGGCCTCCTGGACAAGCTGCACACCGAGAACCTCCTCGAGGCCGCGGTGGTCTACGGGTACTTCCCCTGCGTCTCCAAGGGCGAGGACCTGATCATCCTGGACGAGGAGGGCAACGAGCGGACCCGCTTCACCTTCCCGCGCCAGCGCCGTGGCCGGCGCCTGTGCCTCGCCGACTTCTTCCGCCCGGAGGAGTCCGGAGAGACCGACGTCGTCGGTCTCCAGGTGGTCACCGTGGGATCGAGGATCGGCGAGGCCACGGCCAAGCTGTTCGAGTCGGACTCCTACCGCGAGTACCTGGAGCTGCACGGCCTGTCCGTCCAGCTCGCCGAGGCCATGGCCGAGTACTGGCACGCCCGTGTGCGCGCCGAGCTCGGTTTCGGCGGCGAGGACCCGTCGAAGGTCGAAGACATGTTCGACCTCAAGTACCGCGGCGCCCGCTTCTCGCTGGGCTACGGCGCCTGCCCCGACCTGGAGGACCGCGCCAAGATCGCCGACCTCCTGCAGCCGGAGCGGATCGGTGTCCACCTGTCGGAGGAGTTCCAGCTCCACCCGGAGCAGTCCACCGACGCGATCGTGATTCATCACCCGGAAGCGAAGTATTTCAACGCACGCTGAGGTCGACCGACGTACACTTGTCGGTCCCATACAGGCCGGTCGCCTGTTCCCCGGGGTGGTGTGCCCGCGGAACAGGCGACCGGCCTTCTCGTCCCTTCTGAGAGGCATGCGCATGACGAGCACTGTTCCCGCCCCCGTCGCCCGTACGGCCGACGGTTCTGCCCTGCAGGCGGTGCTGCTCGACATGGACGGCACCCTCGTCGACACCGAGGGCTTCTGGTGGGAGATCGAGGCGGAGATCTTCCGCGAGCTCGGGCACCGGCTCGAGGACGCCTGGCGCGACGTCGTCGTGGGCGGCCCGATGAGCCGCAGCGCGACGTTCCTGATCGAGGCGACCGGCGCCGCCATCGGCCTCGCCGAGCTGAGCGTCCTGCTCAACGAGCGCTTCGAGGCCCGCATCGCCGACCGGGTGCCGCTGATGCCCGGCGCCGAGCGGCTGCTGACCGAGCTGGCCCGGCACAACGTGCCCACCGCCCTCGTCTCCGCCTCCCACCGCCGGGTCATCGACCGGGTCCTGCTCACGCTCGGCCGCGACCGCTTCACGATGACGGTCGCCGGCGACGAGGTGGCGCGTACGAAGCCGCACCCCGACCCGTACCTGTTCGCCGCGCGGTCGCTGGGCGCGCACCCCTCGCGGTGCGCGGTCATCGAGGACACCCGCACCGGTGTGGCGGCGGCCGAGGCCGCCGGCTGCCGGGTCGTGGCCATCCCCTCGGTCGGCGTGATCGAACCCGCGCCCGGCCGTACGGTCGTCCGCTCGTTGGAGGACGTCGACCTGGCCTTCCTGCGCTCGCTGATCGTCCCCTTGAACTGAGCGCGACGACCGACGGCCCCGGCTACTCCGCCGCCACACACCGGTATCCCCCATGCACGCTCCGTACCGAACGGAATTGGGGCGGAATTGAGGTACGACGGAAGGATCTTCCGCCGTAGGCCCCGGAGGCTGAAATTCCATCCTCTTCGGGGCCGTTGCTCAGGGTGACGTTGGTCACCCACCCACCCCCCACCGGACCCCCTCAGGACCACCCATCCCTTCCCTTGTGTCCGGATTGATCAGCCCCTGACCGAATCTGCGGAGCCCTGTGTGTGAACAGGCAGTTCGCTCCGATCACGATGCGATTACGCCCCAAGTCCGGTCAGTTCCAGCCATCCCGTCCCGGACCACTAGTGTCAACGCGGGCACTGCGCCGCACCTCAGCCGTCCCGACACACACCCCTGTGCCGGGACCGCGTGGACCGATCGTCACTACACCGGCCCGATCGTTCCGCCCTGAACGGGCGACCGCCGCGAAGTGCCCTTTACACCGCTTTGAACAAGTGCCGGTTACAGGGAGTACTTCCAGCATGAACCGCAAGACCTTGGTGCTGACGGCCGCGGCCGGACTGCTCACCCCCGCGCTGGCCGCATGCGGCAGCGCGAGCGGCGGAGGAGCAGGATCCGGAGCGATCGTCGTCGGAACCACCGATCGGTTCGAGGCCGCAGACTTCGCTCCCGCCCCCTTCGACCCGGCCTACGCCTACGACGCCGGCGCCTGGAACGTCCTGCGCCAGACCGTCCAGACGCTGATGCACACCCCGCGCGGCGGCGGCCAGCCCGTCCCCGAAGCGGCCTCCGCCTGCCGCTTCACCGACGCCGGCAACGAGAGCTACCGCTGCACGCTGCGCCCCGGGCTGAAGTTCGCCGACGGTGAGCCGCTCACCGCCAAGGACGTCAAGTTCTCGATCGACCGCGTCCTCGCCATCAAGGACGAGAACGGCCCCTCCTCGCTGCTCTCCACCCTCGACAACGTCGAGGTCAAGGGCGCCGACACCGTCGTCTTCCACCTGAGGACCCCGGACGCGACCTTCCCGTTCAAGCTCTCCACCCCCGCCGCCGGCATCGTCAGCGAGAAGAACTACGACGCCAAGAAGCTCCGCGAGGGCTTCGCCGTGGACGGCTCCGGCCCGTACACGATGAAGGCCGAGGTCAAGGGCGACCGGCTGGTCCGCGCCGTCTTCACCAAGAACCCGCACTACAAGGGCGACCTCAAGCTGCAGAACGACAAGGTCGAACTGCGCACGTTCCCCGACTCCCCGGCCATGGGCAAGGCGCTCACCGACGGGAAGATCCACATGGTCTCCCGCACCCTGTCGCCCGCCCAGATCACCGAGTTCAGCGCGCAGCCGCCCAAGGGCGTCAAGCTGGTCCCGATGCCCGGCCTGGAGATCCGCTACCTCGGCTTCAACACCGAGGCGCCGGTCGTCAAGGAGAAGGCCGTCCGCCAGGCCCTCGCCGCCGCCGTCGACCGCGGCCAGCTCGTCTCCAAGGTCTACGGCAAGTCCGCGCAGCCGCTCTACTCGCTGGTCCCCACCACCGTGACGGGTCACGTCAACTCCTTCTACAACAAGTACGGCGAGGCCAACACGCCCAAGGCCGCCGCACTGCTGAAGGAGGCCGGGATCAAGACCCCGGTCAAGCTGACCCTGCACTACACCAGCGACCACTACGGCGACGGCACGGCCGCGGAGTTCGAGGCCCTCAAGGCCCAGCTGAACTCCACGCAGCTGTTCGACATCACCGTCCAGGGCAGCGAGTGGGCCGACTTCCGGCCCGCCCAGAAGAAGGGCGAGCACGCCGCCTACGGGCTCGGCTGGTTCCCCGACTACCCGGACGCCGACAACTTCCTCGCCCCGTTCCTGGAGCAGGACAACTTCCTGGGCACGCCGTACGCGAACAGCGCGGTGCGCAGCAGGCTCCTCCCCGAATCCCGGCGCGCGGTCGACCGTAGTGTCGCCGTCCCCGCGATCACGGAGATGCAGGACATCCTCGCCGAGGACGTACCCGTCCTGCCCCTGTGGCAGGGCAAGCAGTACGTCGCCGCACGCGATGGGATCACCGGAGTGGAGTGGTCGGTCAACGCCATCTCCGACCTCCAGCTGTGGGAGCTCGGCCGCGGAGTAAGCGGCTGAGGAAGGCAACGACCGGCAGCGGGTGTCGCGGGCCGGAGCAACGAAACAGTTCGACTGTGAAGGACGTTCGCGTGAATCGACGTAACCAGTGGCTGGCGGCCCCGCTCGGCGCAGCCACCGCCGCCGCGCTGCTCAGCGGTTGCGGTTCGACCGATGGCTCCAATGCCGGCAGCGGCAAGGGCGTGGTCATGGGCATATCCGACAAGGTGAAGTCCATCGACCCGGCATCGGGCTACGACCCCGGCTCCTGGCTGCTGTTCAACAACGTCTTCCAGTCGCTGCTGAGCTTCCCCAAGGGCGGTACCACCCCCGAGCCCGACGCCGCGCAGACCTGCGGCTTCGAGGGCGGTGACAGCAAGCTCTACAAGTGCGTCCTGCGGGACGGCCTGAAGTTCAGCAACGGCCACAGCCTCACCTCGAAGGACGTCAAGTTCTCCTTCGAGCGCACCCTGAAGATCAATGACGAGAACGGCCCCGCCGTGATGCTCTCGTCGATCGCCGGCATCGAGGCCCCGGACGACAAGACCGTCGTCTTCAAGCTGAAGACCTCCGACGCCACCTTCCCCAGCAAGATCGCGTCGGGTGCGGGCTCCATCGTCGACCGCACCGAGTACCCGGCCGACAAGCTGCGCACCGACAACAAGGCCGTCGGCTCCGGCGTCTACAAGCTGGACTCCTTCGGGGACAAGAGCGCCACCTTCTCCGTCAACGAGTCCTACAGCGGCAAGGCCAAGGCCAAGAACACCGGCGTCACGCTGAAGTTCTTCAACGGCGACCAGGCCGGCCTCAAGACGGTCCTGGAGAGCGGGGACGTGGACTTCGCGTTCCGCGGCCTCGCCGCCAAGGACATCGCCGCCCTCGCGTCGAGCAAGACCGGCGACAACAAGGTCGACGTCGTCCAGGGCACGGGCGCCGAGGTCGAGCACATGGTGTTCAACGTCAGCGACCCCGTCGTCGGCAAGCTCCCCGTCCGCAAGGCGATCGCCTACCTCGTGGACCGCGAAGCCCTCGTCAAGGACGTGTACGCGGGCACCGCCACCGCGCTCTACTCGATCGTGCCGACCGGCATCGCCGGCCACACGACCCCCTTCTTCGACCGCTACGGCGGCACCCCGCAGCCCGAGAAGGCCAAGGCCGTCCTCAAGGCCGCCGGCATCAACGGCAAGGTCAAGCTGACCCTGTACTCCACCCCGTCCCGCTACGGCCCCTCCACGGACCAGCAGTTCGAGGTCATCGCCAAGCAGCTCAACGACAGCGGCCTCTTCGAGGCCGAGGTCAAGTCCGTCGAGTACGAGCAGTACGAGAAGGACATCCAGGCCGGCAAGTACGGCGTGTACGTCAAGGGCTGGGTGCCCGACTACCCGGACGCCGACAACTTCACGCAGCCGTTCTTCGGCCCGGGCAATGTGCTGAACAACAACTACGACAACAAGGAGATCACCGGGACGATCATCCCGTCGACCTCCGCGAAGTCCGACCGCACCGCGGCCAACACGGACTACAACCGCCTCCAGGACATCGTCGCCGACGAGCTCCCGCTCATCCCGCTCTGGCAGGGCAAGCAGTACGCCGTCACCCGCCAGAACGTGACCGGCCTGCAGTGGTCGCTCGACGCCTCCACGGTCTTCCGCTTCTGGGAGATCAGCAAGGGCTGATGCCGTAGCAACGCGTGAGGGGCCGTACGTGCACGCACGTACGGCCCCTCACGCGTAGGCGCCCCGGCGCGGGGCTCCTACGCTCCCGCGCGGCTACTGGGCCCCGGGGCGGACCAGACCGCTCTCGTACGCGTACACCGCGGCCTGGACCCGGTCCCGCAGTCCCAGCTTCGTCAGCACGTGCCCCACATGCGTCTTGACCGTCGTCTCGCTCACGAACAGGTCCGCGGCGATCTCCGCGTTCGACAGCCCGCGGGACACCAGCTTCAGCACCTCGACCTCACGCTCGGTCAGCGTCCCCAGGGTGTTCGGAAGGTTCTCCTCGCCCGACGGAAGATGCCCCGCGTACTTGTCGAGCAGGCGGCGCGTGATGCTCGGCGCGAGCATCGCCTCGCCCGCCGCGACCACCCGGATCGCCTGCACCAGCTCGTTCGCCGGCGCGTCCTTCAGCAGGAAACCGCTCGCCCCCGCCCGCAGCGCCTCCACCACGTACTCGTCCAGGTCGAAGGTGGTCAGCACCAGGACCTTCGCCGGCCCGTTGCGCTCCGGACCGGTGATCTGCCGGGTCGCCTCCACCCCGTCCATCCGCGGCATGCGGATGTCCATCAGCACCACATCGGGCTGCAGCGCCCGCACCTGGTCCAGCGCCTGCAGACCGTCCCCGGCCTCACCGACCACCGCCAGGTCCTCCTCGGCCTCCAGAATCATCCGGAAGCCGGTGCGCAGCAGCGGCTGGTCGTCGACCAGAAGGACGCGGATCGCCACGGGGTCTACCTCGTATTCGTCGGACGGCTACGGCGGGCGCGTCCATTCTGCCCTGACACCGGGATCAGGATTCCGCCGGGCGCTCCGCCTCCTGCCGCGCGGGGGGCACCTCCCGGCGGTGGCCGGGCGAGATCGTCAGCGGGTAGGGCGGGGGAGTCCCGCCGAACTCCGGACACACCGCCTGATGATCACACCAGCCGCACAGCTTCGTCGGGCGCGGCCGCCACTCACCCGACTCGGTCGCCTCCCGGATCGCCTCCCACAACGCGAGCAGCTTGCGCTCCACCCGCTCCAGGTCTTCGATCACCGGGTCGTACGTCAACACGTCCCCGCTGCCCAGGTACACCAGCTGCAGCCGCCGCGGCACGACCTGCTTCAGCCGCCACACCACCAGCGCGTAGAACTTCATCTGGAACAGCGCGCCCTCGGCGTACTCCGGCCGCGGCGCCTTGCCCGTCTTGTAGTCGACGATCCGCACCTCACCCGTCGGCGCCACGTCCACCCGGTCGATGATCCCGCGCAGCCGTAGCCCCGACTCCAGCTCCGTCTCCACGAAGAACTCCCGCTCCACCGGCTCCAGCCGCGTCGGGTCCTCCAGCGTGAACCACCGCTCGACCAGCGCCTCGGCCTCCGTCAGCCAGCGCGCCAGCCCCGCCCCCTCGTCCCCCTCCGGGAACAGCTCCGTCAGCTCCGGCTTCGACTCCAGCAGGCGGTCCCACTGCCCCGGCACCAGCGCCTTGGCCGCCGGCGCCGTCCGCTCCTGCGCCGGATGGTCGAAGAGCCGCTCCAGCACCGCGTGCACCAGCGTCCCGCGCGTCGCCGCCGCACTCGGCTTCTCCGGCAGTCTGTCGATCACGCGGAACCGGTACAGCAGCGGGCACTGCATGAAATCGTTCGCCCGCGAAGGGGAGAGCGAGGTAGGCGCCGCAGCGCTTCGCGCGTCGGCATCGGCTGCGCCAGGCACAGCACCGGGGCTCGTCGTCATGGACAAAACCCTACGACCCGCCACCGACAGCACGCGCATACCATCGACGCCAAGCCCCCTCGCACTGCATGATCGGAGCATCACAACCCGCTACAGCACCACCCCGAACACGCAAAGAACCACACTGGTAACACCAGCACCGAACGAAGGACAGCCGTGGCAGACACCGACGAGACCGGCGAGCGCGCGGGCAGGCGCTCCGGACCGGGCGGCGGAATCCTCATGGGCCGCCCCTTCGGCGTACCCGTCTACGTCTCGCCCAGCTGGTTCCTCGTCGCCGCCCTCATCACCTGGGTCTTCGGCGACCAGCTCGACCGCGTCCTGCCCGACCTCGGACCCGTCCGCTACCTCGTCTCGCTCTTCTTCGCCGTCGCCTTCTACGCCTCCGTCCTGGTCCACGAACTCGCGCACACCGTCGCGGCCCTGCGCTTCAAGCTCCCGGTGCGCCGCATCCAGCTCCAGTTCTTCGGCGGAGTCTCCGAGATCGAAAAGGAATCCGAGACACCCGGCCGCGAATTCGTCCTCGCCTTCGTCGGCCCCCTGCTCTCCCTGGTCCTCTCCGGAGCCTTCTACCTCGGCATGAAGGCCGTCGACCCGGCCACCGTCCCGGGCGTCCTCCTCGCCGGACTGATGATCTCCAACCTGCTCGTCGCCGCCTTCAACCTGCTCCCCGGCCTCCCCCTCGACGGCGGCCGCATGCTCCGCGCCGTCATCTGGGGCATCACCGGCAAGCCCATGGCCGGCACCGTCGCCGCCGCCTGGGTCGGCCGCGCCCTCGCCGTCGCCGTCCTCATCGGTCTCCCGCTGCTCACCCAGACCGGGACCCTCGGCAACCGCACCGGCGAGATCGGCGGCATGAACACCGTCATGGACGCACTGCTCGCCGCCATCCTCGCCGCCATCATCTGGACCGGGGCCGGCAACAGCCTGCGCATGGCCCGGCTGCGCCAGCACCTTCCGGAACTGCGCGCCCGCACCCTGACCCGACGTGCCATCCCCGTCGAGAACGCGACCCCCCTCTCCGAGGCCCTGCGCCGCGCCAACGAAGCCGGAGCACGCGCCCTCGTCGTCGTGGACGGCCACGGCGACCCCACCGCCATCGTCCGCGAGACCGCCATCGCCTCCGTCCCCGAACACCGCCGCCCCTGGGTCGCCGTCAGCACCCTCGCCCAGGACCTCACCGACGGCATGAAGGTTTCAGCAGAACTCACCGGCGAGGAACTCCTCGAGCACCTCCGCGCCACCCCCGCCACCGAGTACCTCGTCGTCGAACCCACCGGCACCATCTACGGCGTCCTGTCGACCCTCGACGTCGAGAAGGCCTTCGTGAAGGCCATGGCACGGCCCCAGTCCTGAAGCCAATACACTGGTCACATGTCCGAACCGACCGGTGCCGCCCGCCGACGCGGGCCCTTCGAGGTCGGGGACCAGGTACAGCTCACCGACCCCAAGGGCCGCCACTACACGTTCACGCTCGAAGCCGGGAAGAATTTCCACACCCACAAGGGTTCCTTCCCGCACGACGAGCTGATCGGTGCTCCCGAAGGCAGCGTTGTCCGCACCACGGGCAACGTCGCATACCTCGCGCTGCGCCCCCTGCTCCCCGACTATGTCCTGTCCATGCCCCGCGGCGCCGCCGTGGTCTACCCCAAGGACGCGGGCCAGATCCTGGCCTTCGCCGACATCTTCCCCGGCGCACGCGTCGTGGAAGCGGGAGTGGGCTCCGGCTCCCTGAGCAGCTTCCTGCTGCGCGCCATCGGCGACCAGGGCATGCTCCACAGCTACGAGCGCCGCGCGGACTTCGCCGAGATCGCCACCGCCAACGTCGAACGCTACTTCGGCGGACCCCACCCCGCGTGGCAGCTGACCGTCGGCGACCTCCAGGACAACCTGTCCGACACGGACGTCGACCGGGTCATCCTCGACATGCTCGCCCCCTGGGAGTGCCTGGAGGCCGTCTCCAAGGCCCTGGTCCCCGGCGGCATCCTCTGCTGCTACGTGGCCACCACCACCCAGCTCTCCAAGACCGTCGAGTCCATCCGCGAGATCGGCTGCTTCGCCGAGCCGCAGCCCTGGGAATCGATGATCCGCAACTGGCACGTGGAAGGCCTCGCCGTCCGTCCGGATCACCGGATGATCGGCCACACCGGCTTCCTCGTCACCGCCCGCCGCCTCGCGGACGGCGTCGAGCCCCCGATGCGTCGGCGACGCCCCGCCAAGGGCGCCTACGGCGACGACTACGACGGCCCCGGCAGCGACCGCTCCGCGTAACGCCCCCCGCGGACCCAACACGAAGGCGCTGTGGCGCAGTTCCCCGACCGACCGGGGAACTGCGCCACAGCGCCTTTTCGTTGTCCGCGCACCGGCGCCGGCCCCAGTCGTTCCACCCCGGTGTGAGGTGTGGCACGATGCTGGCTCCCCGTCACCCTTCGCACAGGAGACACCCCGCGTGCCGCACAGCACCGCCGAGCCTGCTCCGTTCTCGGAAACCCTGGAGCACAGCCGCACCAGGCCCGTCCACTGGCTCGCCACGGCCACCGCCATGGCCGCCGTGATAGCCGCCGCAGGACTCGTACAGCCGGCCACCGGCACCCCCGCGGCCGCCGGGGAACCCGCCGCGAAGGGCCCTCAGGCCGCCGCCCCCGATCCCGCCGGCGTCACCTACCCCCTCGACTGCAAGGGGGCCCCGCAGACGGTCACCACCAGCGCTCAGGGCGACCTCGACGGCGACGGGCGCCCCGAGACCGTGGCCGCAGTCCGCTGCGACGCCGGCTCCGGCACTCCGCCCCACGCGATCTACGTCCTCACGCAGGACCGGGCCGAAGCGGCCCGGCCACGCGTCGTCGCCACGCTCCTCGAAGCCTCCCGGCGGCAGACCGCCACCGCGCTCACCGTCCGCGACGGCCTCATCACGGCGACCCTCGTCGGCTACTCCTCGCCCGATGTGCCCCGCTACAGCCCCGACACGAAGCAGCTCGCCAAGTGGCGCTGGCGCGACGGAAAATTCCGCCAGGAGCTGACGGACTCGGCCGCCAGGAGTGTTTGAAGCGTCACTCGGCGTCGGGCCCGAAGACTTCCACCCTGTCCGAAACGCGCCTTACGTGAATGCAGTCGCCCGGACATTCCTTCGCCGAGTCGACCACGTCCTGGAGCAGCGTCAGCGGAACCGCAGTGGTCGCCCCCGTGGCCTGCAGGAGCTCGTCCTGCGAGCTCTTCACATACGCCAGACCATCGATGTCCAGCTCGAACACCTCAGGCGCGTACTGCACGCAGATGCCGTCCCCGGTGCACAGGTCCTGATCGATCCAGACCTCGAGCGGCTCGCCGGCCTCACCGGCACCGCCCGTCGGAGCCTCCTGCTGCACGGTCATATCTCCTGCCGTTTCCTGCGCTGAGTGATCCATCCCGGTCACCACCCGCAGCAAGTCGCGCGGGCTCTGACGGGTGTTGAACAGTTCGACCTTACAACCGGCTGCTTCCCGAGTTTGATGGGTGGGTATTTCCTTGGCGTGAGGGAGTACGCAAGGGTGAAGATCGGACACACCTCTACCGTCTTTGTGATCTAGGGGTTTCAATCACCACCAGCCCAGGTAGGGTCAGGAAGCGTCCAGCTCCCCTTGGAGGAGGTGAGGACCGTGGCAGCCCACGACGACGACATCAACCGCGGCATCCGGCCCGCGCGAGGGTCCGAGGACCCCGCCGGCCAGGTTGCCTATCTCGAGCAGGAAATCGCCGTCCTGCGACGAAAGCTCGCCGACTCTCCGCGACACACGAGGATTCTCGAAGAGCGGATCGTCGAGCTCCAGACAAATCTGGCCGGCGTATCCGCGCAGAACGAACGACTCGCGAACACCCTCCGTGAGGCCCGGGACCAGATCGTGGCCCTCAAGGAAGAAGTCGACCGGCTCGCACAGCCGCCGGCCGGTTTCGGTGTCTTCCTGCAGTCGAACGAGGACGGCACCGTCGACATCTTCACCGGAGGCCGAAAGCTCCGCGTGAATGTGAGCCCCAGCGTCGAACCGGAAGACCTCCGGCGCGGCCAGGAGGTCATGCTCAACGAGGCCCTCAATGTGGTCGAGGCCATGGAATTCGAGCGGGCCGGGGACATCGTCACCCTCAAGGAGATCCTCGAGGACGGCGAGCGCGCCCTGGTGGTCGGGCACACCGACGAGGAAAGGGTGGTGAGGCTCGCCGAGCCGCTCCTGGACGTCATCATCCGCCCCGGCGACTCCCTGCTGCTCGAACCCCGCTCCGGCTACGTCTACGAGGTCGTCCCCAAGAGCGAGGTCGAGGACCTCGTCCTCGAAGAGGTCCCCGACATCGACTACGACAAGATCGGCGGCCTGGGCGACCAGATCGAGCTGATCCGCGACGCGGTCGAGCTCCCGTACCTCTACCCCGACCTCTTCAAGGAACACGAACTGCGGCCCCCGAAGGGCATCCTGCTGTACGGCCCTCCCGGCTGCGGCAAGACGCTCATCGCCAAGGCAGTGGCCAACTCCCTTGCCAAGAAGGTCGCCGAGGTGACCGGCCAGCCCACCGGGAAGTCCTACTTCCTGAACATCAAGGGCCCCGAACTCCTCAACAAGTACGTCGGCGAGACCGAGCGGCACATCCGCCTCGTCTTCCAGCGTGCAAGGGAGAAGGCGAGCGAGGGCACTCCCGTCATCGTCTTCTTCGACGAGATGGAATCCCTCTTCCGCACCCGCGGATCCGGAGTCAGCTCGGACGTGGAGAACACCATCGTCCCCCAGCTGCTCGCCGAGATCGACGGTGTGGAGGGCCTGGAGAACGTCATCGTCATCGGCGCCTCCAACCGCGAGGACATGATCGACCCGGCCATCCTGCGCCCCGGCCGGCTCGACGTGAAGATCAAGATCGAGCGCCCCGGCGCCGAGGCCGCGAAGGACATCTTCGCCAAGTACCTCAAGGCCTCGCTGCCCCTGCACTCGGACGACCTGTCGGAGCACCAGGGCTCCACCGCCGACACCGTCCACAGCATGATCCAGACCGTCGTCGAGCAGATGTACGCCGAAACCGAGGAGAACCGCTTCCTCGAGGTCACGTACGCCAACGGCGACAAGGAAGTCCTCTACTTCAAGGACTTCAACTCCGGCGCGATGATCCAGAACATCGTCGACCGGGCCAAGAAGATGGCCATCAAGGCCTTCCTCGAGCAGAACCAGAAGGGCCTCCGAGTCGCCCACCTCCTCCAGGCTTGCGTGGACGAGTTCAAGGAGAACGAGGACCTGCCCAACACCACCAACCCGGACGACTGGGCCCGTATCTCCGGCAAGAAGGGCGAGCGGATCGTATTCATCCGCACGCTCGTCACCGGAAAGCAGGGCGCGGACACCGGACGCTCCATCGACACGGTGGCGAACACCGGTCAGTACCTCTGATCCGGAGCGGCTGCGGATGCCCTCCCCGGGCATCCGCAGCCGACTGCTTTACCCCACGCTTTTCCCCACTGCTTCACCGGCCGCTTTCAGCCGGTGACAAGTCGCATTCAATGACGGAAATGATCTCCCCACGAGCGCGCAGTGGTTCTAGGCTCTTCCGTACCGCCGGACGCGCAGTGCGGGGACGGGCACCGCACAGGCACACGCACCGGAGCACCAGCGGTACTTGAGCGCCGCTCCCGAAAGGGGAGCGCCGCCGGGCAAGGAGGGCCGCATGACCGTACGGCGAGTAATGGGGATCGAGACGGAGTACGGGATCTCCGTCCCGGGGCACCCGAACGCCAATGCCATGCTCACCTCGTCCCAGATCGTCAACGCCTACGCGGCGGCGATGCACCGGGCGCGACGCGCCCGCTGGGACTTCGAGGAGGAGAATCCGCTGCGGGACGCCCGCGGCTTCGACCTCGCCCGCGAGGCCGCCGACAACAGCCAGCTGACCGACGAGGACATCGGCCTCGCCAATGTCATCCTCACGAACGGGGCACGGCTCTACGTCGACCACGCGCACCCCGAGTACAGCTCGCCCGAGATCACCAACCCGCTCGACGCCGTCCTCTGGGACAAGGCCGGCGAGCGGATCATGGCCGAGGCGGCCGTGCGCGCCGCCCAGCTGCCCGGCGCCCAGCCGATCCACCTCTACAAGAACAACACCGACAACAAGGGCGCCTCCTACGGCACGCACGAGAACTACCTGATGAAGCGGGAGACCCCCTTCTCGGAGATCGTGCGCCACCTGACCCCCTTCTTCGTCTCGCGGCAGGTCGTGACCGGCGCGGGACGCGTGGGCATCGGCCAGGACGGCCGCGAGCACGGCTTCCAGATCAGCCAGCGCGCGGACTATTTCGAGGTCGAGGTGGGCCTGGAGACCACCCTGAAGCGGCCCATCATCAACACCCGGGACGAGCCGCACTCGGACGCCGAGAAGTACCGCCGGCTGCACGTGATCATCGGCGACGCGAACCTCTCGGAGATCTCCACCTACCTCAAGCTCGGCACGACCGCACTTGTCCTGTCCATGATCGAGGACGGGTTCATCAACGTCGACCTGGCCGTCGACCAGCCCGTACGCACCCTGCACCAGGTCTCCCACGACCCCGACCTCCAGCACCTCATCACGCTGCGCAGCGGCCGCACCCTGACCGCCGTGCAACTCCAGATGGAGTACTTCGAGCTGGCCCGGAAGTACGTGGACGAACGTTTCGGGTCCGACGCCGACGAGCAGACCAAGGATGTGCTGGGCCGCTGGGAGGACGTGCTGAGCCGGCTGGAGACCGACCCGATGAGCCTGTCGGGGGAGCTGGACTGGATCGCCAAGCGGGAGATCCTGGAGGGCTACCGGCGCCGGGACGGGCTGGAGTGGGACGCGGCGCGGCTGCACCTGGTGGACCTCCAGTACTCGGACGTACGGCCCGAGAAGGGCCTGTACAACCGCCTGGTGGCCCGCGGCAAGATGAAGCGTCTGGTGGAGGAGTCCGCGGTCGAGCGGGCTCAGAGCAAGCCCCCGGAGGACACCCGGGCCTACTTCCGCGGCCGCTGCCTCGAGCAGTACGCGGACGACGTGGCCGCGGCCTCCTGGGACTCGGTGATCTTCGACCTGCCGGGCCGCGACTCGCTCCAGCGGGTCCCGACGCTGGAACCCCTGCGGGGGACCCGCAACCACGTCAAGGAGCTCCTGGACCGCTGCCGCACGGCGGAGGACCTGGTCCGGGTGCTTTCGGGGCAGTGAAAGGGCCTGAAAGACCTCCGGTCCGGGAATCATGAAGAGAGCCGGACGTTGCGCCGGAGCTTTTGAACAACTACGGGGACGAATGTCGGACCCTCCTTGTAGGGTCCGACGTAGGGTCTGATCTTGGGAGATCCCGATCCGGGGTCTCTCTGTGTGAGCGTGCGAACCGAGCGGGGTGAGGTAGACATGGCGACCAAGGACACCGGCGGCGGACAGCAGAAGGCGACGCGCTCGACCGAGGAGGTCGAGGAGGCGGCGGTCGAGGAATCGACCGACCTCAAGGAGCGCCAGGAAAAGCTCTCCGACGACGTCGACTCCGTACTTGACGAGATTGACGATGTACTCGAAGAAAATGCCGAGGATTTCGTTCGGAGTTTCGTACAAAAAGGCGGCGAATAGCCTTCGAATCTAAGGCGAACTCGCCAGCATTGGCTCCATGTCCAATGGAACGAAGTGGTGTCCCGGATGCAGCCGGGACGTGCCGCTGAGCGGGTTCGCCCTAGACCGGAACCGTGGCGACGGCCTTCAGTCGAGGTGTCGTGAGTGCGTGGCCGCGTACAGCGCCGCGCACTACCGGCGCCGCCAGGCGGCCAGAGGCAAGGTCGTCAAAGAGAGAGTGGACGTACCGTCCGGCCACAAGTTCTGCCGGCCTTGCGGTGAGGTGAAGCCGCGCAACGAGTGGCACAAGAACGCCTCGGCGTCCGACGGCTTATCCACTCGGTGCAAGGCGTGCAAGGCCGTTCAGGGTCGGGCGGGCCACTTGAAGCGTTCGTACGGCATCACCGAGGCTCAGCGCGACCAGATGATCGCCGCTCAGGGCGGTGTCTGCGTGATCTGCCAAGAAGGCTCCGCAGAGCACGTTGATCACGATCATCAGACGGGTAGGGTCCGAGGCGTACTGTGCTTCAGCTGTAACGCAGCCCTGGGGCAGTTCAAGGATCGGCCGGACGTCATGAGGCGTGCAGCCGCTTACGTGGAAGGAAACCTGTGGAAGCCAACACTCGTAGCACAGGGCGTCTACCGGCAGCCTTCCTGACGCCGGGGTCCTCGTCCTTCATGGACTTCCTCGGGGCGCACTCGCCCGAGATGCTGCCCGGCAACCGCAAGCTGCCGGAGGGCGTCATCGAGGCGCCGCACGGGACGACCATCGTCGCCGCCACCTTCCCCGGCGGGGTCGTCCTCGCCGGTGACCGGCGGGCGACCATGGGGAACATGATCGCGCAGCGGGACATCGAGAAGGTGTTCCCCGCCGACGAGTACTCCGCCGTCGGTATCGCCGGTACGGCCGGCCTGGCCGTGGAGATGGTCAAGCTGTTCCAGCTGGAGCTGGAGCACTTCGAGAAGGTGGAGGGGACGACCCTGTCCCTGGAGGGCAAGGCCAACCGGCTCTCCACCATGATCCGCAGCAACCTCGGCATGGCCATGCAGGGCCTGGCCGTGGTCCCGCTGTTCGCCGGGTACGACGAGGCCAAGGAGAAGGGCCGGATCTTCTCCTACGACGTGACCGGCGGCCGCTCCGAGGAGCACGGCTACGCCGCCACCGGTTCCGGTTCGATCTTCGCCCGGGGCTCCATGAAGAAGCTCTTCCGCCCCGATCTGACGGAGGAGCAGGCCACCACCCTGGTCGTTCAGGCGCTGTACGACGCGGCTGACGACGACTCGGCGACCGGTGGGCCGGATCTCTACCGCCACATCTACCCGATCGTCACCGTCATCACGGACGAGGGGTTCCGCAGGCTGACCGACGACGAGTCGCAGGAGCTCGCCCGTAAGGTCACCAACCGTCGGCTGGAGCAGCCCGACGGCCCGCGCGCCGCCCTGCTCTGACCATCCGCCGCCCCGTAGGAGCCCAGAAGAAAGGGACGGACAGCCGGTGTCGACTCCGTTCTATGTGTCACCCCAGCAGGCCATGGCCGACCGGGCGGAATACGCCCGCAAGGGCATCGCCCGCGGTCGCAGCCTGGTCGTGCTGCAGTACGCCGACGGCATCGTGTTCGTCGGCGAGAACCCGTCCCGCGCGCTGCACAAGTTCAGCGAGATCTACGACCGGATCGGCTTCGCGGCCGCCGGCAAGTACAACGAGTACGAGAACCTGCGGATCGGCGGTGTGCGGTACGCGGATCTGCGCGGATACACCTACGACCGCGACGATGTGACGGCCCGTGGGCTGGCGAACGTCTACGCGCAGACGCTCGGCACCATCTTCTCCTCGGCCGGTGAGAAGCCGTACGAGGTGGAGCTGGTGGTCGCGGAGGTCGGCGCGACCGCGGCCGGCGACCAGATCTACCGGCTGCCGCACGACGGGTCGATCGTCGACGAGCACGGTTCGGTCGCGGTCGGTGGCAACGCCGAGCAGATCAGCACCTTCCTCGATCAGCGTCACCAGGACGGGATGACCCTGTCGGAGGCGTTGAAGCTGGCGGTGCAGGCGCTGTCCAGCCAGGCCAACGGCGCGGACAAGGCGATTCCGGCCGAGCGGTTGGAGGTCGCGGTGCTGGACCG
Source organism: Streptomyces sp. NPDC097617 (assembly GCF_044761485.1). Taxonomy (NCBI): domain Bacteria; kingdom Bacillati; phylum Actinomycetota; class Actinomycetes; order Kitasatosporales; family Streptomycetaceae; genus Streptomyces; species Streptomyces sp. NPDC097617. Next base: position 283,733 of record NZ_JBIWCL010000007.1, on the reverse strand, counting down.
GACGCGGTCCCAGCAGCGCAAGTTCAAGCGGATCCGGGGACGGCAGCTGTCGCGGCTGCTGGAGGCGGATGTGACGGCGGCGGTGCAGGCCGATGCCGTGTCCAACGACGAGGCGCCGGAGGACGACGCCGAGTAGGCCCGGTGTGGCGTGAGCCCCGGTTCGCCATTGCGGCGGGCCGGGGCTTCGTCGTGCCCGGTGCCCGGTGCCCAATGAGCCGGGGCCCGGGTCAGGCGGTGGGGGCCGGGCCGGAGGAGTCGCGCACGACGAGCCGGACCGGGAGGTCGGGGCCGGTCCAGGTGCCGCCCTCGAGAACCGCGAGGAGGGCGGTCATGCCCTGTTCGCCGACGCGCTCGGCGGGGAGGTGGACGGTGGTGAGCTCGGGCTCGACGGCGGTGGCGAGGGCGAGGTCGTCGAATCCGGTGATGGAGAGGTCCTCGGGGATGCGCAGGCCGAGGCGCCGGGCGGCCTTGCAGGCGCCGGCGGCGAGGATGTCGTCGTCGCAGACGACGGCGGTGGGCCGGTCCCGGGGGGTGGCCAGGGTGGCCTCCATGGCCTCCCGGGCGCCGTCGACGGTGAGGGCGGAGCGTACGGTGCGCAGCTCGGTGCCGGGGCCCAGAAGGGCCGCCAGCGCCCCGGCGCGGGTGTCGAAGGTCCAGGAGTCGACGGCGGAGGCGAGGTGGAGGAAGCGGCGGTGGCCGAGGGCGAGCAGGTGCTCGGTGATCTGGCGCATGCCGTCGGCCATGGCGAGGTTGACGTGGGCGGCGGCGGTGCCCGCGGCGGGGTCGCTGTCGAGCATGACGAGGGGGAGGGTGTCGCCGCCGATGGCGTCGAGGGCGTCGGCGGCCATGGAGGAGGCGATGACCCCGTCGAGGGCGGCGCGGGCGGAGGCGAACGGGTCGCGGGCGGGGCCGGTGCCGTCGGGGGACGGGTAGAGCACGACGCCGAAGCCGTGTTCGGCGGCGACGCGGGCGGCTCCGGTGTAGACGCGGGCGAAGAACTCGTTGGTGAGGGCGGGGACGACGAGGAGGGCGGTGCGGGTGGTGCCGAGGCGGAGGTTGCGGGCGGCGAGGTTGGGGCGGTAGCCGAGGCGGGTGGCGGTCTCTCGGACGTGGGTCGCGGTGCGCTCGGAGACGCGGCCGGGCCATTTGTCCCCGAGGACGAGGGAGACGGTGGCCTGGGAGACCCCGGCTGCGGTGGCCACGTCGCGGCTGGTGGGTCTCGTCACACGGGGCTCCTGAAGTGCGAGGTCGGGCGGTGTCGCGGGTCCGCGGGGTGGACCCGCGGACTGCGGCCATGGTACGTATGACGCGTCAGGTTATACGTATTACTTGGTTACTCCCGGCTGGATCCGGGCAGAAGGGGGCGGACATGGCCGCGGGATACGCGGAGCTGCTGAGGACCCGGCACGCCGCGAGGCTGCTGGCGGGCACGCTCGTGGGCCGGCTGCCCAATGCCACCGGGCCGATCGCGATCGTGCTGTTCACGCGCGCCGAGGGAGGCAGCTACAGCCTGGCGGGCGCGCTCGCCGCGGCGTACGGACTGGCGAACGCGGTGGGTCAGCCGCTGCTGGGCCGGGCCGTGGACCTGGTCGGGCAGCCGCGGGTCCAGCTGCCGGCCGCGGTGGTGTCCGCGCTGGGCATGCTGTGGCTGGCGCTCGCGGGCACGGGGTCGGCGTGGGCCGCGTACGCCGCGGTGGTGGTCGCGGGGCTGTTCACGCCGCCGCTGGAGGGCGGGCTGCGAGCCCTGTGGCCGGGGGTGCTGGGCGGCCGCGAGGAGAAGGTGCACGCCGCGTACGCGATGGACGCGGTGGCCCAGGAGATCATGTTCACCGTCGGTCCGCTGCTCGTGACGCTGTTCGTGGCGGTGTGGTCGCCGGCGGGCGCGCTGCTGGCGCTCAACGCGATCGGCGTGCTGGGCGCGCTGTCCGTGGTGGTCAGTGAGCCGTCCCGGAAGTGGCGCTCTGAGCCGCGGGAGGCGCACTGGCTGGGCGCGCTGCGCTCGCGCGGGCTGCTGGCGCTGCTCGGCGCGTTCTTCTTCGTGGGCATGGCGCTGGGCTCGATCACGGTGGCCGGTGTGGCGTACGCCGACGAGCACGGCGGCCAGGCGGTGTACGGCTGGTTGATGGCCGCGCTGGGACTGGGCGCGCTGATCGGCGGTGTGTTCTACGGGGCCCGGCAGTGGGCCGGTACCCCCGAGCGGCGGCTGCGGCTCCTGGTGGCGCTGCTGGCGGTCTGCTACCTGCCGCTGATGCTGGTTCCGGGGCCGGTGGCGATGACGGCGCTGGCGGCGCTGTCGGGTGTGTTCCTGGCGCCCTCGCTGGCGTGCGCGTTCATCGTCGTGGACCGGCACGCTCCGGCGGGCACGGTGACGGAGGCGTTCTCGTGGCTGGTGACGTTCTTCGGGGTGGGCGCGGCGATCGGCACGGCGGCCGCGGGGCCGTCGGTGGAGCTGGGCGGTACCGCGGCGGGCTTCGGTGTGGCGAGCGTGGCGGGCGTCGCGGCGCTGCTGGTGCTGATGTCCACTCAGCGGGCGATGGCAACGGGCGGCCGGGCCCGCGCGGTCGCGGGCTCGGCTGACGGTGTGTCGGACGGCTCCCGTGACGTGCCGTCGGCGGGCTGACGGCGGGTGCGGGGGATGGGCCGATCGGGGCCGAGATCGGGGTGGGATCGGGGCGTCGATCGGCCCGCTGCGGGGAACTGATCGAAACGGCGCTCTCGAACTCGGTTTCAGAACAGGGCCAGAAGCGTAATGTTCAGTCATGGACCGCCGCATTTTCGGGCTGGAGAACGAGTACGGCGTCACGTGCACGTTCAGGGGACAGCGCCGACTGTCTCCTGACGAAGTGGCGCGCTACCTCTTCCGCCGTGTTGTGTCATGGGGCCGCAGCAGCAATGTCTTCCTGCGGAACGGCGCCCGCCTGTACCTCGACGTGGGGTCGCATCCGGAATATGCAACACCGGAATGCGACAACCTGACCGAACTGGTCACCCACGACAAGGCCGGCGAGCGCATTCTCGAAGGACTGCTCGTCGATGCCGAGCGCCGCCTGCACGAGGAGGGAATCGCGGGCGACGTCTATCTCTTCAAGAACAACACCGACTCGGCGGGCAATTCGTACGGTTGCCACGAGAACTACCTGGTGGCCCGGCACGGAGAATTCTCCCGCCTGGCGGACATCCTCATCCCGTTCCTGGTCACGCGGCAGCTGATCTGCGGTGCGGGCAAGGTGCTGCAGACCCCGCGGGGCGCGGTCTACTGCGTGAGCCAGCGGGCCGAGCACATCTGGGAGGGCGTGAGCTCCGCGACGACCCGCTCACGGCCGATCATCAACACCCGGGACGAGCCGCACGCGGACGCCGAGCGCTACCGCAGGCTGCACGTCATCGTCGGTGACTCGAACATGTCCGAGACGACCATGCTGCTCAAGGTCGGGGCCACCGACCTGGTGCTGCGCATGATCGAGGCGGGCACGGTGATGCGGGACCTGACCCTGGAGAACCCGATCCGGGCCATCCGCGAGGTCAGCCACGACATCACGGGCCAGCGCAAGGTGCGCCTGGCGAGCGGCCGGGAGGCCTCGGCGCTGGAGATCCAGCGCGAGTACTACGACAAGGCCGTGGACTTCGCCGAGCGCCGGGGCATCCGCACCGGCGTGGTGGACCAGGTGCTGGAGCTGTGGGGCCGCACGCTCGACGCGATCGACGCGGAGGACCTGGACCGGATCGGGACCGAGATCGACTGGGTCATGAAGTACCAGCTGATCGAGCGGTACCGGGCCAAGCACAACATGACCATGTCGAATCCGCGAGTGGCTCAGATAGACCTCGCGTATCACGACATCCACCGTCGGCGCGGGCTGTACTACCTGCTGGAGCGCAAGGGGCAGGCAGCGCGGATCTGCAACGACCTCAAGATCTTCGAGGGCAAGTCGGTGCCCCCGCAGACGACGAGGGCGCGGCTGCGCGGCGACTTCATCCGCCGGGCGCAGGAGCAGCGCCGGGACTTCACGGTCGACTGGGTGCACCTGAAGCTCAATGACCAGGCGCAGCGGACGGTGCTGTGCAAGGACCCGTTCCGGTCGGTGGACGACCGGGTGGAGAAGCTGATCGCAGGCATGTAGCAGCGCAGAGTGACCGCAGTGTGACATCACACTCCTCTCCAGGGCCTCGTACGTCTCTCGTACGGGGCCCTGTGCACGGCTTAGAGTGGCGAGCGACCGCTATGCCGTCTGAGATCTGAGGAACCCGTGCGCCGACTTGCCGGCCTGCTAGTCGTACCCCTTCTGCTGCTGACGACCGCAGCGTGTGGCGACGACAGCGGCTCCGACTCCGCCCAGATGAAGAACGGGGCCCCCGCGATCACCAAGGGAGCCGCGTTCGGGGAGACGCCCACCCTGTCGAAGGGGACGGGCACCCCGCCCAAGGAGCTGAAGGTGGTGACCATCAGCGAGGGCACCGGGCAGGTGCTGAAGAAGAACGACATCGCGCAGGTCAACTACCTCGGCCAGGTGTGGGACGGCAAGGAGCCCTTCGACCAGAGCTTCGGGCGGCCCGCGCCGTTCGACCTGACCATCGGCGCCGGCGCCGTCATCAAGGGCTGGGACCAGGGCCTGGAGGGTCAGAAGGTCGGCAGCCGTGTCGAGTTGGTGATCCCGCCGGAGCTCGGTTACGGAGCGCAGGGTTCGCCCCCGAAGATCCAGGCGAACGCGACGCTGGTCTTCGTCGTGGACATCGTCAAGGGCGCGACCGTCCCGGCCTCGGCCACGGGCAAGGAAGTCGCCCAGGAGAACAAGGACCTGCCCAAGGTCGGCACGAACACGGACGGCAAGGAAGTCTCCGTCACCGTTCCGAAGGACACCGCGGAGCCCACCAAGCTGGTCTCGAGCTACGTCCTGGAGGGCGACGGCCCGGTCGTGAAGGACACCGACAGCGTCGTCGTCAAGTTCAACGGCAAGACCTGGAAGGACGACAAGTCCTTCGAGAGCACCTACACCAGCGGCCAGACGGTCACCTGGCCGCTGGGTGAGCTCTCGGTCAAGGGTCTGAAGGACGGCCTGGTCGGCAAGAAGGTCGGCAGCCGCATCCTGCTGGTCATCCCGCCGGACATGGCGTTCGGCGACAAGGAGCAGGGCACCATCCCGGCGAAGTCGACGCTGGTCTTCAGCCTCGACATCCTCGCCGTGATGTAAGACTGTTCCGGTTGACCGTTTCGTACGTATGAGGAGAAGTTCCGTGAGTGACCTCCAGAAGCCCGAGATCGACTTCCCCGAGGGCGAGGCCCCCAAGGACCTCGTGATCGACGACGTCTGGCTGGGCGACGGCGCCGAGGCCAAGAAGGGCGACCGGGTCTCCGTCCACTACGTCGGCGTGGCCTTCTCCACCGGCGAGGAGTTCGACGCCTCCTGGAACCGCGGCTCCGCGCTGCAGTTCCAGCTCGGTGTCGGCCAGGTCATCTCGGGCTGGGACCAGGGCGTCCAGGGCATGAAGGTCGGCGGCCGCCGCAAGCTGGTCATCCCCGCCCACCTCGCCTACGGCGACCGTGGCGCGGGCGACGCGATCGCCCCGGGCGAGACGCTGATCTTCGTCTGCGACCTGGTCAAGGTCGGCTGATCCGGACATCCGCGATCGGTGCAGGGGCCCCCGCCGTCCGGCGGGGGCCCCTCGCTTTTGCCCCGGCGCGCCGGGGCGGTACGGTCAACCGTCACGGGCCCCGCGCGACCGGTCGCGGCCCGTGTGACGGTTCGACGGATGTGCAGGCGGAGAAGGGCGGAAGGGCGTCGATGGCGATTGCCAAGGCCGAGCGGCTGATGAATCTGGCGCTGTGTCTGCTGGGGACCCGACGGCCGCTCAGCAAGCGCGAGTTGCGCGGTTCCATCGAGGCCTACATGGAGGCCGGCAACGACGAGTCCTTCAACCGCATGTTCGAGCGGGACAAGGACGATCTGCGCGAACTCGGCCTCGTCATCGAGACGGTGGAGAACCTGGACGGCGAGACGGGCTACTTGGCCCGGCGCGACAGCAACCGGCTGCCTCCCGTCTCGCTGGACGCCGAGGAGGCCGCCGCCCTGGGGCTGGCGGCCAAGGTCTGGCAGCAGGCACGGCTGGCGGGGGCCGCCAGCGGGGCCCTGCAGAAGCTGCGCGCGGGCGGGATGCCCGAGGCGGAGGACCCGTACGAGGGACAGCACAGCGCGATCGAACCGCGCATCCCGGTCCACGAGGCGGCCTTCGAGCCCTTGATGCTGGCCTGCCGGGACCGCCGGCCGGTGGTCTTCGACTACCGCAAGTCCACCGCCGCCCGGCCCGAGGCCCGACAGGTGGAGCCCTGGGCGCTGGAGTGCTGGCGCGGCCACTGGTACCTGGCCGGCTACGACCGGGAGCGCGGGGCGGAGCGGGTGTTCCGGCTCTCCCGGATCACCGGCAAGGTCCGCTCCCGGGCCGCGAAGTACACCGCCGAGGTGCCGGACGTGGTGACCGTACGGGAGACCGTCGCGAGCTGGGCCGGGGAGAGCGCGGACCGTTCCGCGCTGATCCGGCTGCGGGCCGGGGCGGGCTACCCGCTGCGGGCCAAGGCCACCGCGGTGCGCGAGGGCGGGGACGGCTGGGACGAGCTGGAGATCCCTTACGGTCACGGTCTGGACGCCTGGCTGGTGGAGTTCGGGCCCGACGTCGTCGTGGTCGGTCCCGCCGACCTGCGGGCGGACGTGGTGGACCGGCTGCGGGCCGTCGCCCGGGCCTGACCGGGACCCCGCTCCGGGCCCGCGGGCCCGGCGGCCGATCCGCGGCCGCACCGTTCGACACGAGCACATCCACGACGTGCCCTGAGGGGGAGACGTACCAGCATGGCTGCCAACGCCATCGACCAGACCCGCCGGATGCTGTCCCTGGTGACCTACCTGCGCGAGCGCCCCGGGGCGCACGTCGCGGACGTCGCGCGGGCCTTCGGGATCACCGAGGACGAGCTGATCTCGGACCTCGACGTGCTGCCCATGTGCGGGACGAGCTTCCGGGGCGGGGACCTGCTCGACATCGACACCGACGGGGAGCGCATCTGGTGGCGCAATCCCGACGCCTCGGGGGAGTCCACCGCCGAACCGCTGCGACTGGCCGCCGACGAGGCGACCGCGCTGCTGGTGGCCGCGCGCGCGGTCGCGACCCTGCCCGGGCTGCGCGAGAGCGACCGGGACGCCCTGCTGCGGGCCACGGCCAAGCTGGAGGCGGCCGCCGGCGAGGCGGCCGGGGCCAGCTCCCGGCTGTCGGTGACCTTCGAGTCCGAGGGCGGGGTCTTCGCGGACGTCGACCGGGCCATCGCGGAGCGCCGGCGGCTGTGGCTGCGCTACTACTCGCCCGCCCGGGACGAGCTCACCGAGCGCACGGTCGACCCGATCCGGCTCTTCGCTGTGGGGCACACCTACATGGAGGGCTGGTGCCACCTCTCCGAGGCCCGGCGCACCTTCCGCCTCGACCGCGTCGCGGAGATCCGGCTGCTGGACGAGCGGTCCGATCCGCCCGCCATCGAGCCGCGCGACCTGTCCGTGGGCCTGGTCCAGCCGGCTGCCGAGGACCCCGAGGTCGTCGTCGAGGTGGGGCCGGGCGGGCGCTGGGTCGCCGAGTACTACCCGCACGACAGCGCCGAGGAACTGCCCGGGGGCGGTCTGCGGATCACGCTGCGCAGCCCGGACCCGGCCTCGCTGCGCAGGCTCGCCCTGCGCTTGGGGCGCGAAGGGCGGATCGTCGCTCCCGCAGAGCTGGCGGAGAGCGCGCGGAGCGCCGCTCGAGAGGCACTCGCGGGGTACGGGGAACAGGTCTGAGGGGAGCGCGGTCGATGTCGCCCACGTCCGAGCCCGTCGCCTTCACGGCCTCCTGCCCCGACTGCCGGGCCCGCTTCGAGCTGGACGCGGGTGCGCTGCGGCTGGCCATCGGCGGCAGCCGGCGTACCACGTTCTACTCCTTCACCTGCCCTGAATGCGGCGCTGCCGTCCGCAAACCGGCAGGTGAGCGCATCGTGGAACTGCTGACCGGCGGTGGCGTGAGCACCCTGCGCAGCATCTGATCCGGTGGGTGGCCTAGGCTCGCCCCATGCTGTGGCCGATGTTCGCAATTGCCCTGGGCTTCCTCGGACTGTCCGTGCTCGCCGTGCTGGCCGTGCGGGTGTTCCTGGAGGTGCGCAGACTGTCCTCGCAGGTGGTCCTGGCGAGCCGCCGGATCACCGCCGCTTCGGCCGATCTTGAGGCCGCCGCGGTCGACCTGGCCCGGGCGGGACACGGCGTACGGCCCCAGTAATCGGGGCGAATGCGTGCGACAAGGGCATAAGCGACAGGTCAGGGTGCAAGCGCGGGGACGCCCGGGGATTGCCGGGCGTTAACCCCCTGGGGTTACGATCCTCGGTAGAGACAGTCCTGGGCGTCCGTGCCGGTGTGCTGTGAACCTCGGAGAAAAGGAAAATACCTATGGGCAACCTCAGGGGTTGGGAAATCTTCGTCATTCTCGGCGTCATCATCCTGCTGTTCGGCGCCAAGAAGCTCCCCGACATGGCCCGCTCCCTCGGCAAGTCGGCCCGCATCCTCAAGAGCGAGGCCAAGGCGATGAAGAAGGACGGCGAGGGCGACGAAGCCGCCACCGTCGCGCCCGCGGACCAGCCCGCGCAGCAGCCGGTCGCCCCGCGTACCATCCAGGCCGCGCCGGGTGATGTCAGCAGCTCCCGTCCGGTCAGCGAGCCGAACCGCACCACCCAGGGCTGACACCCGCCGTACACGCCAGTCATCTGCAACGAGACAAGGGACGTGGGTTGCTCAACTCTGCCCGCAAGCAGGAGAAGAAGGAACGACAGGCAAAGGACGCCGAAGGGCGCATGCCTCTCGTCGAGCACCTGCGTGAACTGCGGAACCGCCTGCTGAAGTCGGTGATCGCGATCCTGGTGATCACGATCGTCGCCGCCTTCTTCTACCGGGACATCATCAACTTCCTGTTGAAGCCGATGCTCGACTCCGTCGGCTGCACCAACGGTGTGGTGACCCAGCGCAACGGCCGCCCCTGCGCCGACATGACTGTGAACGGCCTCATCTCGGCGTTCTCGATCGCCCTGAAGGTCTCGCTGATGGCCGGTGTGGTGCTCTCCGCACCGGTGTGGCTGTACCAGCTGTGGGCGTTCGCCGCGCCCGGGCTGCACAACCACGAGAAGAAGTACGCGCGCAGTTTCGTCGCGGTCGGAGCGCCTCTGTTCCTGACCGGCGCGGTGCTCGCGTACAAGATCCTCCCGCAGACCGCGACGATCATGCTCGAGTTCACGCCCGACCACGCGCGCAACCTGCTGCCGGTCGACGACTACCTCGACCTGGTCACCCGCATGGTGCTCGTGTTCGGCCTGGCCTTCGAGCTGCCGCTGCTGCTGATCCTGCTGAACTTCACCGGTGTGCTCACCGGCAAGCGGCTGGCGAGCTGGTGGCGGGGCATGGTCCTCGGCATCACGATCTTCGCCGCCTTCGCCACCCCCACCGGTGACCCGCCGACCATGCTCGCGCTTGCCCTGCCCATCGTGGCCCTCTACTTCGCGGCCCTGGGTCTCTGTCTCCTCAACGACCGCAGGCGCCGGCGCAACGACCCCGACGCGGGGCTGAGCGACGACGAGGCCTCCGAGCTGGACCTCACCCCGGCGCCGATCGGCCGACTGGAATCGGTCCCGGCCCCCGCGGCCCTGCCCGAGCAGGCCGACGGCGAACGCCAGCGGATCAACGGTTACGACGACGCCACCTGACAGGTGCCCCGGGGGACCGGTCGGGCATTGCGCCGGATGAGCCACGAGATCACCCTCTTCGTCAATCCCACCGCCGGACGCGGCCGGGGCGCGCACGCCGCGCAGCCGGCCGCTTCGGCTGTCCGGGCGGCGTACGCGGACGGCGGGCCGCTGGGAAGGCTGCCGGTGACCGCCGAGTGCGTCCCGCGGGCCGCCCGGCTGCTCACTTAAATGATCGCGACTGTTGTCGGAGGTGGCGGGTAGGCTCGAGAACAAGATGACCGAAGAACTCTCACCCGCCGAGCGGTACGCCGCTGCCCGGATCCGCGCCGCCGAAGAGGCCACTGCCCTGGCCCCCTTCCGCGAGATGTACGAATTCGATCTGGACCCTTATCAGGTCGAGGCCTGCAAGGCGCTGGAGGCCGGCAAAGGCGTTCTCGTCGCCGCTCCTACCGGCTCGGGCAAGACCATCGTCGGCGAGTTCGCCGTGCACCTGGCCCTCCAACAGGGCCGCAAGTGCTTCTACACGACGCCGATCAAGGCGCTGTCGAACCAGAAGTTCGCCGACCTCGTCAAGCGCTACGGCGCCGACAAGGTGGGCCTGCTGACGGGCGACAACAGCGTCAACTCCGAGGCGCCGGTGGTCGTGATGACCACCGAGGTGCTCCGCAACATGCTCTACGCGGGCTCCCAGTCGCTGCGCGGCCTCGGCTACGTCGTGATGGACGAGGTCCACTACCTCTCCGACCGGTTCCGCGGGGCCGTCTGGGAAGAAGTGATCATCCACCTTCCCGAGTCGGTGACCCTGGTCTCCCTGTCGGCCACCGTGTCCAACGCCGAGGAGTTCGGCGACTGGCTGGACACCGTGCGCGGGGACACCGAGGTGATCGTCTCCGAGGAGCGGCCCGTACCGCTGTGGCAGCACGTCATGGCCGGCCGCCGGATCCACGACCTCTTCGAGGAGGAGTCCGATCACGGCGGCCGCGGCTCCGCGCGCCGGGAGGTCAATCCCGACCTGCTGCGCCTGGCGCGCGAGGAGAACAGCCGCTCCTACAGTCCGAAGGACCGGCGGCGCGGAAAGATGGTCCGTGAGGCCGACCGCGAGCGCGAGCGGCGCTCCCGCGGCCGCATCTGGACCCCGTCCCGCCCCGAGGTGATCGCCCGCCTCGACAACGACGGGCTGCTGCCCGCCATCAACTTCATCTTCAGCCGAGCCGGTTGCGAGGCCGCCGTCCAGCAGTGCCTGTTCGCGGGCCTGCGGCTCAACGACGAAGCCGGGCGCCTCAGGGTCCGCGAGATCGTCGAGGCGCGGACCTCCTCCATCCCCACCGAGGACCTGCACGTCCTCGGGTACTACGAGTGGCTCGAAGGGCTGGAGCGCGGCATCGCCGCGCACCACGCGGGCATGCTGCCCACCTTCAAGGAGGTCGTGGAGGAGCTCTTCGTCCGCGGCCTGGTCAAGGCCGTCTTCGCCACGGAGACCCTGGCGCTGGGCATCAACATGCCCGCCCGCACGGTCATCCTGGAGAAGCTGGTCAAGTGGAACGGCGAGCAGCACGCCGACATCACCCCCGGCGAGTACACGCAGCTGACCGGCCGGGCCGGGCGGCGCGGCATCGACGTCGAGGGCCACGCGGTGGTGCTCTGGCAGCGCGGTATGGACCCGGCGGGGCTCGCCGGGCTCGCCGGCACCCGTACGTATCCGCTGCGCTCCAGCTTCAAGCCGTCCTACAACATGGCCGTGAACCTGGTCAGCCAGTTCGGGCGGCACCGCTCGCGCGAGCTGCTGGAGACCTCCTTCGCGCAGTTCCAGGCCGACCGATCGGTCGTCGGGATCTCCCGGCAGGTGCAGCGCAACGAGGAGGGCCTGGAGGGCTACCAGGAGGGCATGACCTGCCACCTGGGGAACTTCGAGGAGTACGCGCAGCTGCGCCGCGACCTCAAGGACCGTGAGACGGACCTGGCCAAGCAGGGCGCGGCGCAGCGCCGTGTGCAGGCGGCCAGTTCGCTGGAGAAGCTCAAGCCGGGCGACATCATCCACGTGCCGACGGGCAAGTTCGCCGGGCTCGCGCTGGTCCTGGACCCGGGCGTGCCGGCCGGGCGGGTCAACGGGCACCGAGGGCACGAGTACGCCGAGGGCCCGCGCCCGCTGGTGCTCACCGCCGAGCGGCAGGTCAAGCGGCTCGCCGCGATCGACTTCCCCGTTCCGGTCGAGGCCCTCGACCGGATGCGGATCCCCAAGACCTTCAACGCGCGCTCGCCGCAGTCCCGTCGGGACCTGGCCTCCCAGCTGCGGACCAAAGCCGGGCACATCACACCCGAGCGGCAGGCCCGCGGCCGGGCCGCGGCCGCCGACGACCGAGAGATCGCCCGGCTGCGCAGTGAGCTGCGGGCGCACCCCTGCCACGGCTGCGACGAGCGCGAGGACCACGCCCGTTGGGCGGAGCGCTACTACCGGCTCAAGCGGGACACCCAGCAGCTGGAGCGGCGGATCGAGGGCCGGACGAACACCATCGCCCGCACCTTCGACCGGATCCACGCGCTGCTGACGGAGCTGGACTACCTGCGCGAGGACGAGGTCACCGTGCACGGCAAGCGGCTCGCCCGGCTGTACGGGGAGCTGGACCTGCTGGCCTCCGAATGCCTGCGGGCCAAGGTGTGGGAGGGCCTGAGCCCTGCCGAACTGGCCGCCTGCGTCTCGGCGCTGGTCTTCGAGGCACGGCAGTCCGACGACGCGGTCGCCCCGAAGGTGCCGGGCGGCGCGGCGAAGGAAGCGCTGGGCGAGATGGTCCGCATCTGGGGCCGGCTCGATGCGCTGGAGGAGGAGCACGGCATCAACCAGGCGGAGGGCGTGGGCCAGCGCGAGCCGGACCTCGGCTTCGCGTGGGCGGCGTACCAGTGGGCCTCCGACAAGAGCCTCGACGAGGTGCTGCGCGAGGCGGAGATGCCGGCCGGTGACTTCGTGCGCTGGTGCAAGCAGGTCATCGACGTGCTCGGGCAGGTCGCGGCGGCGGCTCCGGCAGCCTCCGGCGACAGCGGGAGCACGGTGGCGCGCAATGCCCGCAAGGCCGTGGACGCGTTGCTTCGGGGTGTAGTGGCCTACAGCTCGGTCGGCTAGGCGGTTTTGGGGCTTCCTCCGAAAGCGGAGGCGGCTTGATCTGATTTCTTGCCATGATCGAAACGGCGTGCGCCGTGCGACGATCGATCCTATGAGTGGGGGAGCGGACGATGGTCCGAAACGGGTCGGTCGGCCACGTGCCGACCGGCTGAGACCGGACAGCGGCCGGCCGCCGCGCGAGGAACTCCTCGGCGCGGCGGCCGAGTTGTTCACCGCCCAGGGCTACGCGGCGACCACCACGCGGGCCGTCGCCGAACGGGCCGGGATGCGTCAGGCCACGATGTACCACTACTTCGGCGGCAAGGAGGAACTCCTCGCCGAGCTGCTGGAGTCCACCGTCGCACCCTCGCTGGTGCTGGCCCGGCAGCTGCTCGCCGATGGCGGGCGGCCCGCCGCGCGGAGGCTGTGGGAGCTGTGCCGCTCTGATGTACTGCTGCTGTGCGGGGGGCCGTACAACCTGGGGGCGCTCTACCTGCTGCCCGAGGTGGGCGGCTCGCGCTTCGCGCGGTTCCGCCGGATGCGCGGAGAACTCAAGCACGCCTACCGGGTGTTGCTCGACGGGACCCGGGCCGGCGCCGAACTGGCCGGGGACCGGGCGGGGCTGACGCTCCGAGGCGACCTGGTCTTCGGCCTCATCGAGGGCGTCATGCTGGTCCACCGCGCGGATCCGGCGCGCCCGGTGGTGGCCTTCGCCGAGGCCACCGCCGACGCAGCGCTGCGGATCGCGGGCGCCGGCCCCGGGGACTAGCCGCCCGTTCCTTCCTCCCAGCCCGCCCGGTCGTCCCAGGCGCGGAGGGTGCGGCGGCTCTCGAAGCGGTGCGCGGTGCCGGTCACCGGGTCGGTGAACGCGAGCACCCGGGCCAGGAGTTGCAGGGGCCTGCGGTAGTCGTCCGGGGCCGGGTCCGTGACCCGCGGGTACACCGGGTCGCCCAGGATGGGCAGGCCCAGGCTGTTCATGTGGACCCGCAGCTGGTGCGTACGGCCGGTGCGCGGGGTCAGCCGGTAGCGGGCCAGCCCCTCACGGGCCCCGACGCACTCGACGAGGCTCTCGGCATTGGGCTCGCCGCCCGGCACCTCGACCGCCGCCATGACCCCGCGGGCCTTCTCGATCCGGCTGCGGAGTGTGCGGGGGAGGGTGCGGGCGAGCTCCGGGTCGTGGGGCGCGAGCGCCTCGTATTCCTTGTGCACCTCGCGCCGCTGGAAGAGGAGCTGGTAGGCCCCGCGGTCCTCGGGCCGGACGCTGAACATCACCAGTCCCGCCGTCAGCCGGTCCAGCCGGTGCGCCGGGCTGAGCTCGGGCAGCTCCAGCTCGTCACGGAGCCGGGCCAGGGCGGTTTCGGTGACGTGGCTGCCGCGCGGGGTGGTCGCCAGGAAGTGCGGCTTGTCCACAACCAGCAGGTGCGTGTCCCGGTGGACGACGGCGATCGGGAAGGGCACCCGCGGCTCCGGCGCCATGTCCCGGTGGAACCACAGGTAGGCGCCCGGCTCGTACGGGTCCTGCGCGCCCATCACCTGCCCTTCGGCGCCATGTACCCGGCCCGCGTCCAGCAGGTGCGCCATCGACTCGGCGCCGCGGGTGCCGGCGTAGCGCGCGGCGAGGTAGTCGCCGAGATCCGGCCAGGCCCCTTCCGGGTCGGGCGGCAGCCGCAGCCGGACCGGGTCGATCCCGGCGCGCTGGGGGAGGGGCGAGGGGGGTGGCTGGGCTCGGCGTCTCATCGGGGGACAGGCTATGCGGCTACTGCCGGGTGAAAGTGCCCAGGTGCTCGGTGTCGAGGTACTCGACGCGCAGGGTGCCGTCGGCGAAGGTCACCCCGGTACGGCCGACGGCGTTCTCGCCCGCCGTCACGAAGCTGAAGGTGTCGCCGTCGTAGTGGGTGAGCGGGAAGCGCAAGGGCTTCGGGCCGAGGGCGAGGGTGAGCGCGCCGTTGTCGTCGGCGGTCACGGTGGCCTTGCCGTAGTAGGGGTTGTCGTAGGTCCCGGTGTACGCGGCGCTGTTCCGGGCCGGCTGCGCCGCGGTGGGCGGGTGGGCGTAGTCGGTGGTCGGCGCGCCCGGGGGTGCGAGGGCCGCGGCGTAGGCGGAGGCGGTCAGCGGGAGCCAGTCGGTGGTGACCTTGCCGTGCTCGGCATAGTCGAAGAAGTCCAGGGCCACGGCGTCGGGCAGGCCCACCGGGGCGCCGTTGGTCAGGACGACGATGCCGAGCCGCTCCAGCGGGAGCATGGTGACGTTGGTGTTGGCTCCGAGTTCGAAGCCGCCGGAGTGGCTCAGGCGTACGCGGCCGGCGCCGTCGTAGCCGACGTTCCAGCCGAGGCCGTAGAAGCTGGTGGTGCCGACGGCGTTGGTCGGCTGGGACACGATCTCGGGCAGGTGGGTCCGGGCGAGGGCGTCGGCGGGGATGATCCGCTTCCCGTCGAGGGTGCCGCCCGCCAGTTGCAGCCGCAGCCAGCGGGCCATGTCGGTGGCGGTGGAGCTGACACCGCCGGCCGGGGCCTGGGCGTCCGGGTCGCGGACGAAGCGAGGGCTCCAGGTGCCGTCGGCGTTCTTGACGTGGGTGGAGGCGTGGTCGGGGGAGTTGATGAATGCGGAGAACTCGGTGCTCGTACGGGTCATGCCGGCGGGCTTGAAGAGGGTGTCGGCGCTGAGCTTCTGCCAGCTGGTGCCCTTGGCGCGGGCCACGGCCTCGGCGGCCGCAGTGAGACCGAAGTTGGTGTAGGCGTAGCTCGCCCGGAACGGGTCGAGGGGCTCCAGCCGCAGGTGGTCGAGGATGTACGCCTGGTCGTAGCCGAGGTCTTCGAGGAGGTCTCCGGCGTGGTCGGGAAGGCCGCTGCGGTGGGAGAACAGGTCGGCGGTGGTGACATGGCCGGTGACCCAGGGGTCCTTCAGGGAGAACCCGGGCAGGACGGTTCGGTCGTCCCACTTCTGGGGGTCGGTGAGGGCGCCGGCCACGACCGTGGAGGAGACGGGTTTGGACACCGAGGCGAGCTGGAACACGGTGTCGGGGCCGATTCTGGCACTCTCGCCGGTCCTGCGGAGCCCGTAGCCCTTGATGTGGACGACCTTGTCGTCGTGGACCACGGCCACGGACACACCGGGGACGCCGGTGCGGCGCATCATGTCCTCGACGGTGCGGTCGAGGCGGGCGACGGCCTTGTCGACGGCGGCGTCCGTGATCTGGGGCTTCGGGGCGGGGGGTGGGCTGGGCGCGGCGGTGGCCGCGGGCACGGCCGCCGCCGCGGTAAGAAGGACCGCGGCGCCTGCCGCCCCGAGCGCGTGGCGCGTACGCATGGGCCCATTATCCCGCCGGGAGCCGCGGAGCGCGCGGCGCCGATGCCGCCGGGTGCGCGTGCGGCGCCGTTGCCGGGGGCGCTGCCCCCCGGACCCCCGCCTCGAACGCCGGCGAGGCTGGAGCAGCGCCTCGAACGCCGACGAAACCTTTAGGCAGCGGCGCGGTGTTCCTGTTCGGCCTCCACCGACGCGTTCCAGTCGCGCTTGATCGCGCGCCAGCCCTCGTCCGTCTCGCCCAGGCGCCAGTAGCCCGAGATCGACAGGCGTTCGCGCGGGATGCCGCGCTCCATGCGGAGGTGGCGGCGGAGGTCCTTCACGAATCCGGCCTCGCCGTGGACGAACGCGTGCACGTCGGAGGAGGGGAACTCCAGGGAGGTGACCGCCTCCACCAGCGCCTCGCCGACCGGGCGGTCGCCGCGGTGCAGCCAGATCGGGACGATGCCGTCCGGGGTGGCGATCTTCAGCTCGTCGTCCGGGCCGTCGATCTCCACGATGGCGTGGACCCGCGCGCCCGCCGGCATCCGCTCCATCGCGGCGGCGATCGCGGGCAGGGCGCTCTCGTCGCCGACCAGGAGGTGCCAGTCGGCCGCCGGCTCCGGGGCGTAGGCGCCGCCCGGGCCGAGGAAGCGTACGAGCTCACCCGGCTGCACACGCGCCGCCCAGGGGCCGGCGAGGCCCTCGTCGCCGTGGACGACGAAGTCGAGGGTCAGTTCCAGGTGGACGGGATCCCAGCAGCGGACCGTGTAGGCGCGCTGGCGCGGCCACTGCGCCCGGGGAAAGTCGGTGCGGATCCGTTCGAGGTCCCACGGTGCGGGGTAGGTAATGCCCACCGGCGCGAACAGCAGCTTGACGTACTGGTCGGCGTAGTCGCCCACGCCGAACTCCCGGAGGCCCTCCCCGCCCAGTACGAGCCGCACCATATGCGGCGACAGCCGCTCGGTGCGTACGACGACGGCGGTGCCGACGGTGCGGGCGCGTCCTTCTGCCACGGTGACTCCCCTGACTCCATGAAACTTAGCCTTACCTAAGTTATCACCTCAGCGGCGCAGCACGCTGCTCAGGCGAGCGACAGCGCCCCCCAGACCCCACCGATGGGCTAGTGCTTCCACCAGTTCGGGCTGCGCCGGGGCCGCCGGAAGGGCCGGATCGAAGGCCGGCAGCGGGACGTCCGAGGCCACCTGGACCACCTTGGGGGCCACCGCCAGATACGGCCGGGACTCGTCGAGCCGCTTGCGCTGGGTGGGGGTCAGCTTCGACTTCGGGTCGTCGATCGCCGCGATGATCCCGGCCAGGGTGCCGTAGGCGTCGAGGAGTTTGGCGGCCGTCTTCTCGCCGATGCCGGGGACGCCCGGCAGCCCGTCGCTCGGGTCGCCGCGCAGCAGCGCCAGGTCCGCGTAACCGGGGCCGTCCACCCCGTACTTCTCGCGCAGCCACGCCTCGTCCGTCACCTGGAGGGTGCCCACGCCCTTGAGGGGGTACAGGACCCGGCGCTGCCGGGCGTCGTCCACCAGCTGGTAGAGGTCGCGGTCGCCCGTGACGATGTCCACCGGTCCTCGAGCGCGGGCGGTTAGCGTTCCGATCACGTCGTCCGCCTCGTACCCGGCGACGCCCACCCGGGCGATGCCGAAGGCGTCCAGCGCCGCCTCGATGATCGGGACCTGGGGGGCGAGGGTGTCCGGGGTCTCCTCGACGTCGGGACCGGTCGCGGTCTCCTCGGCCACCCGGTGGGCCTTGTACGAGGGGATCAGCTCCACCCGCCAGTGCGGCCGCCAGTCGGCGTCCATGCAGGCCACCAGATCGTCCGGCCGGTGGTCCTGGACGAGGCGGCCGATGAAGTCGAGCAGGCCGCGCACGGCGTTGACCGGGGTGCCGTCGGGGGCCTTCACCGAGTCCGGCACACCGAAGTAGGCGCGGTAGTAGAGGGAGGCGGTGTCCAGGAGCATCAGGCGTCGTGTCGTCACGGAGTCGATGATGCCGCAACGAGCCCCGGCGGATGTCTCGCCCGCCGGGACACCCCGCACCGCGACGGACCGTGATCGCACGGGTACGGGAAGACCCGTGCACGCGAAACCGGAGGCGGTTGCTGCGTAAGGTGCTTACAGCACACCGATGTGCGACAGACAGGGGGAGGGCAGCCCCGACATGAACGACAGGGACGGCACCGACGGCACCGATGGCACGGACAGCACGGCACGTACGGACGGCCTGAACGGCAAGCTGAACGACAGGGACGACAAGGGCAGGGACAAGGACGGCAAGGAGCCGCTCCGGGTGGGCGTGGCCGTGCGCAAGCGGCGCCGCGCGCTGCACCTCACGCTCGCTGCCGTGTCCGCGCGCAGCGGCCTGTCGGTGCCCTTCCTGAGTCAGATAGAGAACGAGCGGGCCCGGCCCAGCATGCGGTCCCTGGAGCGGGTCGCGGACGCGCTGGAGACCACGGCCGTCGAGCTGCTGGCCGCCTCCGACACCGCGCGCACGGTGGACCTCGTACGGGCAGGTGACGCCTCCGGGCTCACCCCGATGCCGGGCGTACGGCCCCTCGTGCGCGGGCACCACCAGCTGCACGCGATGGAGTTCACCGGGGACCAGGACGCCGGACGCGAGTACCAGCACCGCAACGACGAACTGATGTACGTGGTCGAGGGCGCCTGTCAGGTCGAGGCGGAGGGGCGTGCCTACCGGCTGGAGAGCGGGGACGCGCTGTTCCTGTCCGGCGGAGTGCGCCACCGCTGGCGGGCGGTCACCGAGGAGACCCGGATCCTGGTGGTCGCGGTGGGCGAGCACATCCACGCCACCTCCGAGCCCCCGTCGCCGGGACACTGAGCGGCGTGCGGCGGATCGTCTCGCTCGTGCCCTCGCTGACCGAGGCGGTGGCCGTGAGCGCGCCGGGCGCACTGGTCGGGGTCACCGACTGGTGCACCCACCCCGGGGACCTCGGCGGGGCGGTGCGGATCGGCGGGACGAAGAACCCCGACGTGCGGCGGATCGCGGAGCTCAGGCCGGACCTGGTCATCGCCAACGAGGAGGAGAACCGGGCCCCCGACCTGGCGGCGCTGCGCGCGGCCGGGGTGGAGGTACTGGTCACCGAGGTCCGGGACCTGCCGCAGGCGCTGCGGGAGCTGGACCGCGTGCTCGTGGGGGCACTGGGTCTGGCGCGGCCGGGGTGGCTGGCGGACGCGGAGCGGGCGTGGGCCCGGGTCGAGCCGGTGGATGTCCGCACCGCTTTCGTGCCGATCTGGCGGCGGCCGTGGATGGTGCTGGGCCGCGACACCTTCGCGGGGGACCTGCTGGCGCGGCTCGGGGTCCGCAACGTCTACGCCGGGCATCCGGAGCGGTATCCCCGGGTGCCGGTGGAGGAGCTCGCGGCCGCGGGCTGTGATCTGGTGGTGCTCCCGGACGAGCCGTACCGCTTCACGGCCGAGGATGGCCCGCAGGCCTTCCCGGGCCTGCCCGCCGCCCTGGTCTGCGGCCGCCATCTGACCTGGTACGGCCCCTCGCTGGCCGAGGCCCCGCGGGTACTGGCGAAGGCTCTGCAGGCGGCGCACTGAGCGTCGTATCCTCCCGGGATGCGTAGAGGAAGATCATTGATACTGCTCGCGGCGACGGCCCTGCTGGCCGCGGCCTGCGCCGCCCCTGAGACGCAGGACGACCCCCGCCGGCCGCCGCCCGGCATGGCCGAGCTCAGTACCGGCGAACTCCAGAGCCGCTGGTGGAGCTGGGCCGCCTCCAGCCCGGCCGGCTCCAATCCGGTGGCCGATACGGACGGCAGCTTCTGCGCCGAGAAGCAGCCGGCCGACGCCTGGTACCTCGCGGGGACCTTCGGCGGCAAGGCCGAGCGCCGGTGCTCGATCCCGAAGGGGCGGCCGGTGGTCTTCCCGGTGCTCAACTTCACCGGTACGAAGGCCGAATGCGCGGCGCGGCTGGCCGAGGCGAAGGGCACCGTCAGATGGGGCGGGGCCGAGGTGATGCTGGAGCGCATGGAGCCCGTCCCCATCCGGATCGAGGGGGTCGAGGGCAACCCGGTGACCAGGGAGGCGGGCACGGTGAGCACGCACGGCTGCGGGCTGTGGGTGCGGCTGGGACCGGTCTGGGACAAGGACACCCTGACCATCGAGGGCTCGGCGGGATCGTTCTCCCTGTCGGTCACCTACGAGCTCCAGGTCGGTTAGGCGCCACGGGGGAGCAGCGCGCCGGTGACGAGGCCGCGCAGGGTGTGGGCGGCGGCCAGCAGCCAGGCGGTCAGCAGCGCCAGGAAGAGGGCGGCGGCGAGCCAGGCGAAGGCGGTCAGGCCGGTGTGGTGGGCCAGGGCCGTGGCCCCGGTGACGCAGGTGCCGACCGGGAAGGTCAGGGCCCACCAGGTCATGGCGAAGCCCATGCCGCCCCGGGCCGCGCGGACCAGCATGGCCACCGCCAGGGCCAGCCACAGCAGGGCGAAGCCCATCACGGGGACTCCGTAGACGACGGCGAAGGCGCCGAGCGCGCCCGCGTAGGTGCCGTCGATGGACCGGGGGGCGACGTCGGCGAGCTGGTTCACGGCGGTGGTCGACTGGCCGAGGGGGCCCAGGACCAGGAACAGGGTGGGGGTCAGGACCAGCGGCAGCGGGCCGCCCACCAGCAGCCGTCCGAAGATCAGGGGGAGCATCAGCAGGGTGGCGAGCAGGCTGATGCCGAACATGGCGTAGCAGGCGAGCAGCAAGGTCTCGCGGGGCTGGCCGGCGGGGAGGTGGGGTATCAGCAGCGGGCCCAGGGCGGCGGAGACCATGGGGGCGACCAGGGGGAGCAGCCAGACGGGAGTGGCCTGCCCGGGCTCGACCTTGTGCCGTACGACCATCAGGTAGGGCACGACCACAGCCATGACCAGGCCGATCGCGGTACCGGCGGTGAACAGCACGGCGTCCACGGCGACGGCGGCGCCGGTCCCGATGATGTCCTTGCCGACGATGAGGGTGCCGCCGCCGACGGCCAGCAGCGCCATCGAGAGGCAGCCGTAGAAGGGGGCGACGGCCGGGTCGAGGAGGTGGGCGCGGGCCTGGTCGCGGTGGTGGAGCCAGTGCCCGGCGCGGGCCGTGAGCAGTACGGCGAGGACGGCGGCGGACAGCGCCCAGACGAGCTGGCAGGCCACGCGCTGGCCGGGGAGCTGGTACGGGAGGGTCGCGCCGGCGTTGGCGACGATCGCGGTGCCCATGACGCAGGCGTACCAGTTGGGGCCGAGGTGCCGCAGCGCGGGAGCCTTGTGGGCCCGGACCGCGGGGGTGAGGTGGGTGCGGGGTCGCACGAGGGTGGTGGCCATGGATCCAGCCTCGCGCCGGTGAGGGCGGGGCGGCAGAGGCCATCTCCCTATGAGGCCATAAACTGATGTTATGGGCAATGACGAGTGGGTTCCGCTGGCACACCGGGTACCGGACCTGGGCGCGCTGGAACTGCTGCTCGCGGTCGCGCGGGTCGGCAGCCTCAGCGGCGCGGCCCGGCGCCTCGGCATCACCCAGCCCGCGGCGAGCAGCCGCATCCGGGCGATGGAGACCCGCCTCGGCGTGGCCCTGGTGGACCGCTCCCCGCGCGGCTCCACGCTGACGGCCGAGGGCGCACTCGTCACGGACTGGGCCCGGCGGGTGGTGGAGGCGGCGGAGGCCTTCGACGCGGGGGCGCAGGCGCTGAGGGGGCGGCGGGACTCGCGGCTGCGGGTGGCCGCCAGCATGACCATCGCGGAGTACCTGCTGCCGGGCTGGCTGATCGCCCTGCGCGGGCAGCGGCCGGACACGGCGGTGTCCCTGCACGCCGGGAACTCGGCGGTCGTCGCCGAACGGGTCCTCGCGCACGAGGCTGACCTCGGCTTCGTGGAAGGGCTGACCGTGCCCGAGGGGCTGGACTCGGCGGTGATCGCGCAGGACCGCCTGGTGGTGGCGGTGGCCCCGAGCCACCCGTGGGCGCGTCGGGCGCGCGGGGTGGAAGCGGCCGAACTGGCCTCGACACCGCTGATCCTGCGCGAGCGGGGATCCGGGACGCGGCAGGTCCTGGACGCCGCGCTGGCCTCGGCCGGCGGGGTGGCCGCACCGCTGCTGGAACTGGCGTCGACCACCGCGGTGAAGGCGGCGGCGCTGAGCGGTGCGGGCCCGTGCGTACTGTCGGCGCTGGCGGTCGGGGACGAACTGGGCGCGCGGCGGCTGGTGGAGGTCCCGGTGCCGGACGCGGCCCTCGACCGGGCCCTGCGGGCGGTCTGGCCGACCGGCTCCCGCCCGGCGGGCCCTGCCCGCGACCTGCTGTCCCTGACCCACCGCCGCATCTAGGGGGGTCTGGTCCGTCCGGGGGAGGAGGGATCGATTCGGCGCCCAGTGGACGGTGACCGAGGTGCGAGACGCGCAAAGGTGGCTCCTGCACGTTTGCCGCTCTCCCGAGGAGAAACCAGATGCGCCTTCGCCATGCCGCCGTCGCCGCCTTCGGCGCCGTCACCCTGCTGCTCACGATCCCGACGTCTGCCTCGGCCGCGGAGGGGCAGTTCCAGTACACGGTCACCGGGCTCGACGGCACCCCGCTGCGGGTGGTGCTCGACGACCCGCCGGGTGAGGAGTGCCTCACTCTGCCGGAGGTCGCAGACCCCGGTGCCAGCAGCCCGGCGCACTCGCCGCGCAACAGGACCGACGCGACGGCGACGGTGTTCACCGAGCCCGGCTGCGAGGGTGATTCCTTCACGCTTCGGCCCCGCACGGGGTACGGCTCGGAGCGGCTGAAGCTCCGCTCGGTCGTCTTCAGCCGCTGACGGGCGGGACGGCCGGCCGGATCCTGGGAGTCCGCCGTCAGGTGGGCTCCTGGGTCGCCCGGGACTGGAGGGACTTCGTCAGGAGCGAGCCCACCACGATCAGGGCGACGCCCAGCCACCACATGTTGTCGAAGATCAGGACGGCAATGCCTATCGGTACGAGCAGACCCGCCAGCGGCACCAGGAAGCCGGCCCACGGTGTGGGTTCGGGGGGTAGGCCGGCGGCCTCACGGACTCCTCTGGCCCGGGCCACCTCCGGGTACCAGACGGTGAACTTCACTGCGGCGACGATCGCCAGGATCTGGATGACCCAGCCGGTCCAGATGTTGTCCGGGTTGTGCAGGACCAGGTCTCCGTAGGCCCCGGCGGCGGCCGCCACGAGGAAGGCGATGCCCCAGGCCCCCGTGATCATGTAGTTGGTCCGCAGGAAGCCGCGGGTGTGCCAGAGCGACGGATCGACCTGTTCGCGGGCGTACTGGAGGGTGAACGGCGTTCGGACCGCCATCGAGCCGAAGGCGATCACCGCCAGCGCGATGTTGGCGACTTCGCCGGCGTACGTCTCCAGCCAGTTCAAGGTCCCCTCGCTCGCCAGGACCCCGATCACGGCCATGGTGGCGAAGAAGACGATGTCGGCCAGTTCCAGAAGCTTCCAGGAGCTGCCGCGGTTGACCAGGTGGCTCAGCACGGTCAGGGCGACCGACACGGCCAGGGCCAGTCCGACCGCGAGCTCGAACCGTCCCGGGCCGACCAGCAGCGAGAAGATGATCCACGGCGCCATGCCCACGACCGGGTTCTCCAGGAACCCGGCCACCGGCCCGGTCGCCGCCTTGCCGTGTGCCTCGGTGCTCACCCATCCAGCGTGCGCGCCCGATGGCCGCAGGGCCATTCGTGCGCGGGCGGGGAGGCGGGAGGGGCCGGTCGCGGGGCCCCGGCGCCGGGGAAGGTGCGGGGGCCCCGCGACCGGTGGCCGATCAGCCCACCGGTACCGCGGTGCGGACCGCGGCCGCTTCGATCAGCGCGGACATCACCCGGGTGTCCGCGTCCCGCTCCGGGTGCCACTGGACGCCCAGCACCCACCGGTCGGGGTCGTGCAGTTCGATCGCCTCCACCGTGCCGTCGACGGCGTGCGCCGAGACGACCAGGCCGCGGCCCAGCCGGTCGACGGCCTGGTGGTGGTAGGTCGGGACCTGCGCCTCCTGCGGGACCAGGTCCGCGTACCGGGTGCCCGGGACCGGGCGGACCGGGTGCCAGGACATGGCGCCCGGGGTCTCGAAGTGGCCGTCGATGTGCTGGATGAGCGTGCCGCCCAGAGCCACGTTGAGGGCCTGCATGCCCCGGCAGATACCGAGGACGGGCAGGTCCGCCTCCAGCGCCGCCGCGATCAGTGCCAGCTCCCAGTGGTCGCGGACCGTGGCGGGGGCGCCCGTACGGGAGTCGCGCGCGGCGCCGTAGTGCACCGGGTCCAGATCCGGGCCGCCCGCGACGACCAGGCCGTCCACCCGGCTCAGCACCTCCGCCGCCGTCCCGGGTTCGTCCGGCGGGAGCAGCACGGCCGCGCCGCCCGCCGCCTGGACGAGTTCGTAGTACCCGGTCGGTACGAGGGATGTCGGGAGGTCCCACACCCCGTAGCGGGTGGAGTCCTCGACGTAGGTGGTGATGCCGATGAGCGGCCTGGGCACGTTCGTTACCTCCAGCGGGGGGCAGAGCAGGGCAGGAACAGGGTTTCAGTCACGGCTCAGCTCCGCCTCGGCTTCCGCCAGAGCCGCGAACTCCTCCTCCGGGGCCGAGGCCACCAGGTGGTGCCGACTGTAGATCGCGAAGTAGGCCAGGGCGACGGCGTACACGGCGAGCGCGATGAACGCGGCGTCCTTGTCCACCAGGAAGGTGGCGACCAGGGCCGACAGGGCGAGTACGAAGGCCACCGAGGAGGTCAGGATGCCGCCCGGGGTGCGGTACGGGCGCTCCAGGTTCGGCTCCCGGCGGCGCAGCACGATGTGCGACAGCGCCATCAGGGCGTAGGAGATGGTGGCGCCGAACACCGCGATGTTGAGCATGCGGGCCCCGTCGCCGGTGGCCGCGGCCAGGGCGAAGCCGATGGCGCCGGGAATGATCAGACCCAGGTACGGGGCCTTGCGCTTCGAGGTGAGCGAGAGGAAGCGGGGCAGGTAGCCGGCCCGGGAGAGGGCGAAGAGCTGGCGCGAGCCCGCGTAGATGAGGGAGAAGAACGAGGCCACCAGGCCGGCCAGGCCCGCGTAGTTCACGAAGCGGCTCAGCGCGGTCGGGCCGCCGTCCCCTTCCAGGGCCACGACCAGCGGGTTGCCGGCGGCCTTGACGGCATCGGCGCCCTGTGCGCCGGTCGCGGCGAAGAAGGTGATCAGGGCGAGCAGGGCGAGGATGCCCATGGAGATGGAGAGGGCCTTCGGCATGGAGCGGACCGGGTCCTTGGCCTCCTCGGCCGCCAGGGGTACGCCCTCCACACCGAGGAAGAACCACATGCCGAAGGGGAACGCCGCCCAGATGCCCAGCACGCCCAGCGGCAGCCAGGAGTTGGAGCCGAAGGCCTCGGCGTCGACCGGGATGTCGTTGAGGCCGGAGGCGTCGAACTCGGTGAGGGCCCCCACCGCGAAGATCAGCAGCGCGGCGACGGCGATCGCGGTCACGACGAGGCTGAAGCGCAGCGCCTCGCCGACGCCCCAGAGGTGGACGCCGATGAAGATCACGAAGCAGCCGAGGTAGACCGGCCAGCTGGAGGTGAGGCCGAAGAGGCCGAGGGACTCGACGTAGTCGCCGATGAAGATGACGATCGCGGCCGGGGCCAGGATGTACTCGATGAGGATGGCCGTACCGGTGAGGAAGCCGCCCCACGGGCCCAGCGCGCGGCGGGCGAAGCCGTAGCCGCCGCCGGCCGTCGGCAGGATCGTGGACAGCTCGGCGAGCGAGAAGACCAGACAGGCGTACATCGCGCCCATGAGGACGGTGGCGATGGCGAGACCGCCGAAACCGCCCTTGTCGAGGCCGACGTTCCAGCCGGAGAAGTCCCCGGAGACGACGTAGGCGACGCCGAGGCCGGTGAGGAGCAGCCAGCCGGCGCTGCCGCGGCGCAGCGTCCGGCGCGCCAGGTACTCGTCGGGGCCGTCCCCGCCGTCGGGGGATGTGGTGGGTGCGGGTACGGCGCTCAGCCGTGCCTCGATGTCGTCGGCCATCGTGCGCTCCTGCCTCAGGGCAATGGTTGTGGGGCGTACCTTTGCCTTAGTGGAGTGGAGTGCGCAAGACCTCTGCGTTAAACAGAAGTTACGAAACCCTCCCGGCGGCCTTCCCGGCCGCCCTCCTCGGCTGCCCCGCGGCGGCTCAGGTCAGGAAGCCCCGCAGCAGCGCCGCCGTGCCGCAGCAGTGCTCGCGCATGGTCTCCCGGGCCCCGGCCGCGTCGCCCTCGAGCACCGCCTCGACGAGCGTGCTGTGCTGCTGCTGGGAGTGCTCGAGGTTGCGTACGAGCAGCGGGATGCAGTCCAGCAGGTCGTTCACGCTCGCCCGGACGGCCGCGTACTGGGCCGTCAGGGTGGCGGATCCGGCCAGCTCGCACAGGGTGAGGTGGAAGAGCGTGTCCTGGCGGCGGTAGTCGGCGAGCGGGGCGTCGTGGGTGGCGGCCAGGGCGCGCAGCAGGCGTTCGGTGCCCTCGTCGGTCAGCCCCTGGGAGGCGCACAGGCCGGCCGCTCCCACCTCCAGGACCTCGCGGAACCGCAGGGCGTCCTCGATGTCCACGCCCGCGACGCGCCGGCGCAGCTCCTCCTCGGCGCCCCCGGCCGGGGTGTCGGGGCGGGACAGCACGAACGTGCCGCCGTACCGCCCCCGCCGGGCCTCCACCAGGCCCTGGTCCTGCAGCACCTTCAGCACCTCGCGCAGGGTGACCCGGCTGATCCCCATCCGCTCCGCCAGCTCGCGCTCGGGCGGCAGGCGCTCCCCGCCCGGCACCAGGCCCAGTCGGACCACCTGGAGGATCTGCTCCAGCGCCTCCTCGAAACCGTTGCCCGCCCGCACCTGGCGCAGCACGGGATTCAGTCGCGCGAGGGCGTCGCCCTCGCTCGCCGTATCGGTCATCTTGGCCCCTCCCCTTCCCAAGCAATGGTTCTATTCAATACCTTAGGGCTCCTCGGCTCACCGAAGGAGAGATTCCAGTGGTAGACCGCAAGCCGCCGCTCGCGCCCGAGGAGCTCCGCTCCCTCGTCGCCAGTGGTGAGATCGACACAGTCGTCCTGGCCTTCCCCGACATGCAGGGGCGGCTCCAGGGCAAGCGGTTCGCCGCACAGTTCTTCCTCGACGAGGTCCTCGAGCACGGTACCGAGGGCTGCAACTACCTCCTCGCCGTCGATACCGACATGAACACGGTCGACGGCTACGAGATGTCCTCCTGGGACCGGGGCTACGGCGACTTCGCCATGCACCCCGACCTCGCCACCCTGCGCCGCATCCCCTGGAACCCCGGCAGCGCCTTCCTCCTCGCCGACCTCGCCTGGAACGACGGCTCGCCCGTCGTCGCCGCCCCCCGGCAGATCCTGCGCCGCCAGCTGGAGCGCCTCGCCGAGGCCGGGTACACCGCGATGGTAGGCACCGAGCTGGAGTTCATGGTCTTCCAGGACACCTACGAGCAGGCCTGGAACTCGGGCTACCGCGACCTGACCCCGGCCAACCAGTACAACATCGACTACTCCGTCCTCGGGACCGGCCGCATCGAACCCCTGCTGCGCCGGATCCGCAACGAGATGCAGGCCGCGGGCCTGATCGTCGAGTCGGCCAAGGGGGAGTGCAACCTCGGCCAGCACGAGATCGCCTTCCGCTACGACGAGGCGCTCACCACCTGCGACCAGCACTCCGTCTACAAGACCGGAGCCAAAGAGATCGCCTCCCAGGAAGGTGTCTCGCTCACCTTCATGGCCAAGTTCGACGAGCGCGAGGGCAACTCCTGCCATATCCACCTCTCGCTGGCCGACGCCGACGGACGCAACGCGATGGCCGGTGACGGGCCGGGCGGAATGTCACCGGTGATGCGGCACTTCCTGGCCGGCCAGCTGGCCGCACTGCGCGACTTCTCCCTTCTCTACGCCCCCAACATCAACTCGTACAAGCGTTTCCGGCCGGGATCCTTCGCGCCGACCGCCGTCGCCTGGGGCGTGGACAACCGGACCTGCGCGCTGCGCGTCGTCGGCCACGGCCGCTCCATGCGCTTCGAGAACCGCCTCCCCGGCGGCGACGTCAACCCGTACCTCGCCGTGGCCGGCCTGGTCGCCGCCGGCCTCTACGGCATCGAGAACCGCCTGGAGCTCCCCGAGGCGTGCGGCGGCAACGCGTACACCGCCGACTACGCCCACGTCCCCGCCACCCTGCGCGAGGCCGCCGAGCTCTGGGAGAACAGCGAGATCGCCAAGGCCGCCTTCGGCCCCGAAGTGGTCGCGCACTACCGGAACATGGCCCGCGTGGAGCTCGACGCCTACGACTCGGCCGTCACCGACTGGGAGCTGCGCCGCTCCTTCGAACGCCTGTAGCCACCGCACGCCACCGAACCGAAACTGTGAGGCACCACGTGTCCGATGCGCCGGCCCCGTTGAATCTGAGAGTGCTCAATCCGGCCACCGAGGAAACTGTCGCCGTCGTCCCGGCCGCCACACGGGACGACGTCGACGCCGCCGTCGCCCGGGCCGCCGCAGCCCAGCGCGCCTGGGCGGCGGCCGCCCCCGCCGACCGGGCGCGGCTGCTGCGCCGCTTCGCCACGGTCGTCGACGGCCACATCGAGGAACTGGCCCGGCTGGAGGTCCGCGAAGCCGGCCACACCATCGGCAACGCCCGCTGGGAAGCCGGCAACGTACGCGACCTCCTCGACTTCGCCGCCGGGGGAGTGGAACGACTCTCCGGCCGCCAGATCCCCGTCGCCGGCGGCATCGACGTCACCTTCCTCGAACCCCTCGGCGTCATCGGCGTGATCGCCCCCTGGAACTTCCCCATGCCGATCGCCGCCTGGGGCCTGGCCCCGGCCCTCGCAGCCGGCAACGCCGTCATCCTCAAGCCCGCCGAGACCACCCCGCTCACTGCGCTGCGCCTCGCCGAACTCGCCCTCGAAGCCGGGATCCCCGAGCACCTCTTCCAGGTGCTCCCCGGCCACGGGGACGTGGCGGGCGACGCGCTCGTCGAACACCCCGGCGTCGCGAAGATCGTCTTCACCGGGTCCACCCGCGTCGGCAAGCAGATCATGGCCAAGTGCGCCGCCCGGGTGAAGCGCGTCACCCTCGAACTCGGCGGCAAGAGCCCCAACATCGTCTTTGCCGACGCCGACCTCGAAGCCGCCGCGGCCGCCGCCCCCATGGCCTTCCTCGACAACACCGGCCAGGACTGCTGCGCCCGCACCCGGATCCTCGTACAGCGCTCCGTCTACGACCGCTTCCTGGAGCTCGTCGCCCCCGGTATCGCGGCCGTCGCCGTGGGCGACCCGCTCGATGAGAAGACGCAGATGGGCCCGCTGATCTCACGGACCCAGCTGGACCGCGTACGGTCCTTCGTCACCGACGACCTCACCGCCGTCCGCGGCACCGCCCCCGAGGGCCCCGGCTTCTGGTACCCGCCCACCCTCATCACGGACGTCGCCCCCACCGCGCCCGTCGCCGCAGAGGAGGTCTTCGGTCCGGTCGCCGTCCTCCTGCCCTTCGAGGACGAGGAGGACGCCGTACGCCTGGCCAACGCGACCGAGTACGGCCTCTCCGGCTCCCTGTGGACCCGCGACATCGGACGCGCGCTGCGCGTCTCGCGCGCCGTCGCCGCCGGCAACCTGTCCGTCAACTCGCACAGCAGTGTCCGCTACTGGACGCCCTTCGGCGGCTACAAGCAGTCCGGGCTCGGCCGCGAGCTCGGACCCGACGCCCTCACCGCTTTCACCGAGACCAAGAACGTCTTCATCAGCACGGAGGCCTGAACCCCATGTCCAACGAAGAGATCATCTGCCGCCGCCTGGTCGGCCGTACCGCCGTCATCACCGGAGCCGGCAGCGGCATCGGCCTCGCCACCGCCCGCCGCCTCGCCTCCGAGGGCGCCAACATCGTCTGCGGCGACATCGACGAGACCGCCGGCAAGGCCGCGGCCGAGGAGGTCGGCGGCACCTTCGTCAAGGTCGACGTCACCAGCCCCGAGGAGGTCGAGGCGCTCTTCAAGACGGCCTTCGACACCTACGGCTCCGTGGACATCGCCTTCAACAACGCGGGCATCTCGCCCCCGGACGACGACTCCATCCTGACCACGGGCCTGGAGGCCTGGAAGCGCGTCCAGGACGTCAACCTCACCTCCGTCTACCTGTGCTGCAAGGCCGCCCTGCCCTACATGCAGCGCCAGGGCCGCGGCTCCATCATCAACACCGCCTCCTTCGTCGCCATCATGGGTGCCGCCACCTCCCAGATCTCCTACACGGCCTCCAAGGGCGGCGTCCTCGCCATGTCCCGCGAGCTCGGTGTCCAGTTCGCCCGCGAGGGCATCCGCGTCAACGCCCTGTGCCCGGGGCCCGTCAACACCCCGCTGCTGCAGGAGCTGTTCGCCAAGGACCCCGAGCGCGCCGCCCGCCGCCTCGTCCACATCCCGCTGGGCCGCTTCGCCGAGCCCACCGAGATCGCCGCCGCCGTGGCCTTCCTCGCCAGCGACGACTCCTCCTTCATCAACGCCACCGACTTCCTCGTCGACGGCGGGATCTCCGGCGCGTACGTGACCCCGCTGTAGGCCCCGCGACCGGCGCACCCCGGCCGGCCGGGCACCACGAGGTGCCCGGCCGGTCCCTCAGGGCTGTCCCGATCCTCGAAGGGTCGGCATGCAGGTAACTCGAAGGAGCAGCATGCGGAGAAAATGGGCAGCCCCCCTGGCCCTCGTGGCGGTCACCGGATCCGGCCTCGTACTGGCCCCGCCGGCCGCGGCAGCGCACCGGACCTGTCCCCGGGTCACCATCGGCTCCGGCTGGTACGGGGACAACCAGGCCCGCCTCCAGGAGCTCATCGACCGGTACGGCAGCTGCTCCCCCCACCGGCCCGGCCGCGGCAAGCCCGTCGCCGTCTTCGACTGGGACAACACCGTCGTCAAGAACGACGTCGGCGACGCCACCATGTTCTGGCTCCTGCGCCACGGCCGGATCCGCCAGCCCGCCGCCGGGGACTGGTCCACCACCAGCCGCTTCCTCACCCCCGCCGCGACCAGTGCCCTGGCCGAAGCCTGCGGAGCCCTGGCCCGGTCCGGCGCCCCGCTGCCCACCGGCACCCCCGCCGGAGCCGCCTGTGCGGATGAGATCAACGCCGTCTACGGCACTGCCGAGACCCGCACCGGCGCCGCCGCCTTCGCCGGCTGGGACCGCCGCACCACCGAACCCTCGTACTCCTGGCTGCCCCAGCTGATGCAGGGCTGGACCGCCCGGGAGATCCGCGGCTTCGCCGCCGCCGCCCGCACCGAGAACCTCGCCGCACCCGTCGGCGCCACGCAGCGGGTCGGCACCACGACCACCGCCACCGGCTGGGTCCGCTACTACGAACAGCAGAAGGACCTGGTCAAGGGCCTCAAGAAGGCCGGCTTCGACGTGTGGATCAGCTCGGCCTCCCCGCAGCCGGTCGTCGAGGTCTGGGCCCAGGGCGTCGGCATCGAGGCCGACCGTGTCATCGGCATCCGCAACACCACCACCCGCGGCGGGAAGTTCACCCCCCACCTCCAGGGCTGCGGATCCGTCCGGGACGGCGCCGACACGATGATCACCTACATCGACGGCAAGCGCTGCTGGATCAACAAGGAGGTCTTCGGCGTCCGAGGCGCCGCCGCCGAGAACGTCCAGCCCGCCGCCCGCCGCCAGGTCTTCGCCGCAGGGGACTCCGACACCGACATCTCGTTCCTGCGCGACGCCACCGCCCTGCGGCTCGTCGTGAACCGCAACAAGAACGAACTGATGTGCCGGGCGTACGACAACAGCGACGGCCGCTGGATCGTCAACCCCATGTTCATCGAACCGAAGCAGCGGAAGACGGACCCCTACCCGTGCGCGACGAGCGGCTACGTCGACCACGACGGCACCAAGGGGCCGGTCCTGCGGGGAGACCGCAGCGTCGTCCCCGACCAGAGCGACTCCGTGTATTGACTCCGTGGACCGGCTTCGCGCACCGACCTCGCGCGCTAGAGGAAAGTCTGCCCCTCGCCCCGGTAGGTCGGCACGCTGACGGTGACCCGATCGCCCTCGATCAGGTGCAGGGTGTCGAACCGCTCGCACAGCTCGCCCGCCTTCGCATGGCGGAACCAGACCCGGTCGCCGATCAGCAGATCGTCGGCCGGGCTCCCCAGCAGCGGGGTCTGCACCTCGCCCGCCCCCTCCTGGGGGTCGTAGCGCAAGCCCTCGGGCAGGTACGGAACCGGCAGCCGGTCCGGCCCGGCCGCGCCGGAGGCCGGATAGCCGCCGCCGAGCACGGTCACCACCCCCACCCCGGGCCTGCGCACCACCGGCTGGGCGAACAGGGCCGCCGGACGCCCGCTGAACGACGTGTAGTTGTCGAAGAGCCGCGGCACGTACAGGCCCGAACCCGCGGCGATCTCGGTCACCGCGTCCTCGGCGGCCGTCTGCTGCACGCTGCCGGTCCCGCCGCCGTTGACGAACTCCAGGTCCGGTACGACGGCCCGCACGGCCCGCACCACCTCGGCCCGCCGCGCCGCCAGCTCCTTGCGGGCCGCGCCCTGCATCAACCGGATCGCCCGGGACCGCAGCGGCCGACCGGCCAGCGCGTCCCCGACACCGGCGACATGACCCTCGTACGCCATCAGCCCCACGACCCGGAACCCGGGCCGCGCGGCCACCGCCCGGGCCAGGGCGGCCAGCTGGGCGGGCTCGCGCAGCGGGGACCGGCGGGCCCCGATCCGCACCCGGCCGCCGAGCAGTTGCAGGGCCGTGTCCAGTTCCAGGCACACCCGGACCTCCTCGGCGCCGCCGTCCCGGGCCGCGTCGATCAGCTCCAGCTGCGCGAGGTCGTCCACCATCACCGTGACGGCGCCGGCCAACTTGGCGTCGTTCGCCAGCTCGCCGAAGCCGGCCCGGTCGGCGGAGGGGTAGGCGAGGAGCACGTCCTCGAACCCGGACCGGGCCAGCCAGAGCGACTCGGCGAGCGTGTACGACATGATTCCGGCGAACCCGGGCCGGGCGAGCACCCGTTCCAGCAGCGCGCGACACCGGACCGACTTGCTCGCGACCCGGACCGGCTTGCCGGCGGCGCGGCGGACGAGATCGTCGGCGTTGGCGTCGAAGGCGTCGAGATCCACGATGGCCAGCGGCGCGTCCAGGTGCGCGGTCGCCCGGTCGTACCGGGCGCGGTCGGTGGCGGCGGAGTTCATGGGCGGCAGCTTGCCAGAGGTCTCTACCGGTGGGTAGTGCCGCGCCCCAATCGCCGGCGGGGCGGGGGGTGGTGCGGCCGACGGGTCGGATGCGGCTCAGGGAACGGGGCTGCGCCCCGGACCCCGCACCTCAATCGCCGGCGGGCTTGATGGGGTGCGGCGGGGCTTGATGGGGGTGCGGTGGGGCTTGATCGGGGTGTGGTGGGGACGGAGGCGGGCGTTCGGGGTGGGGCGGTGACGCCGTAGAGTAAGGGGAGGCAGCCGTACGGAACGGGGGGCGGAGCCGCCGGATGACCACGACGACACCGCGGACCGCCATCCCGGGCGAGCCGGAACCGCCCCAGCCCGTCCACACGCCCGCGCACGCGCGCCGCCACCCCGTCCGGGTCCTCGCCGCCGCGCTCTGCGTACTGCTCGGCGGCGGCCTCGTCGGCGGGGCCGCACTCACCACCTGGGTCGAGCACCGCGCCGCCGGCCGTCCCCTCCCCGCCGACGCCGCCTACCGCCAGGCCGAGTCGCTGTGGCGCGCCGCTCCCGTCGACAGCCTCCTCCCGCCCGTCCTGACCGGACCTTCCGCGGGCCCCGGCGGAGCCAACCGCACCTGGACCCGCATCGCGCTCGCCCCCGACGCCGAGTGCCCGGCCGCCCTCGCCCCCGACTGGCAGGCCCTGCTGGCCGCCACCGGCTGCACCCGCGTGCTCCGCGCCACCTACACCGACGCCACCCGCAGCTCCCTGGTCACCGTCGGCATGGTCTTCACCCCCGCCGACGCCCGCACCATGACCTCCCTCAAGGGCCGGTTCCCCGCCCCGCCCGCGTACGGGTTCACCGACGCACAGCGTGCCGCCTGGGCCGTGTCCGTACCCGCGGAGGCACCCGTCGTCGTCTACGCCGTCTCCGCCTTCGCCGACGGTCGCCCCACGGACGGCCCCCGCCCCGCCGAGGACCTGATGAGGAAGGAGGCCACGGGGGCCGCCGCCCAGGCCGGCCTCGGCCACGAGGCCCGGGCGGTCGCCGACCGCATCGGGCACGGCGTGGCCTTCCTCGCCGCACCGCCCGCACTGCCCGCGTCACCCGCACCGCCCGCCTCACACGCCACCCGCACCCCGGAGCCCACCCGATGATCCACCGGGCGTTCGGGCAGGCGGCCGCCGCCCTGCTCGCCGCAGCGACCCTCCTGGTGTCCACCGCGGCCCCCGCCGCCGCCGACACCATCCGCGACCGACAGTGGGGCCTGCTCTCGCTGCGTGCCGAGGAGGCCTGGGGCACCACCCGGGGCGACGGAGTGACCGTCGCCGTCCTCGACACCGGCGTCGACGAATCCCACCCCGACCTCGCCGGACAGGTCCTCGCGGGCACCGACCTCATCGGCATGGGCGCCGGCCCCGGCGACCGCGCCTGGGCCCGGCACGGCACCGCCATGGCGAGCATCATCGCCGGGCACGGCCACGGTCCCAGTCGCGGCCAGGGCGTCCTCGGTGTCGCCCCGCAGGCACGGATCCTGCCGGTCCGGGTGATCCTCGAAGAGGGCGACCCGGGCCGCGCCAAGGCACGCGACAGCAAGGGCGGCGCCCTCGCCGAGGGCATCCGCTGGGCCGCGGACCACGGCGCCGACGTGATCAACCTGTCCCTCGGCGACGACAGCGACTCCGCCCACCACGAGGCGGGCGAGGACGAGGCCGTCCAGTACGCCCTCGCCAAGGGCGTGGTAGTCGTCGCCTCCGCGGGCAACGGCGGGGAGTCCGGCGACCGCGTCTCCTACCCGGCCGCCTATCCCGGGGTCATCGCCGTCACCGCCGTCGACCGCCGCGGCAAGAAGGCCAAGTTCTCCACCCGCAACTGGTACGCGACCGTCAGCGCCCCCGGCGTGGACGTCGTGATCGCCGACCCCGATCGCTCGTACTACGAGGGCTGGGGCACCAGTGCCGCGGCGGCCTTCGTCTCCGGCGCCGTGGCACTCGTCCGGGCCGCGCACCCGGACC
Source organism: Streptomyces sp. NPDC097617 (assembly GCF_044761485.1). Classification (NCBI taxonomy): domain Bacteria; kingdom Bacillati; phylum Actinomycetota; class Actinomycetes; order Kitasatosporales; family Streptomycetaceae; genus Streptomyces; species Streptomyces sp. NPDC097617. Next base: position 248,495 of record NZ_JBIWCL010000007.1, on the reverse strand, counting down.
TGTCCCCGGCCCAGGTCAAGAAGCTGCTGGAGGCGACCGCCGCCGACTCCCCGGCCGGCGGGCGCGACGACGCCCGCGGGTACGGTCTGGTCGATCCCGTCGCCGCCCTCCAGGCCGCCGAGGCGATGCGCCCGGAGGCCGCGGTGCCCGCGCCCGCGGCCGCCGGCAGCACGTACTTCGGCCCCGGTCCCGAACCGGTCCGCCCGCCCGAGCGCGGAGCCCGGCTGGGCGCCCCGGCGGCGGCGCTCGCGGGAGCGGTGCTGCTCGTCTCGGCCGCCGTACTGGCGCGGCGCCCGCGGCGGGTCACCCGCGGCCGGGACCGCGGGCCCCTCAAGGAACCGCCGCACCCGGCACAGTAGGGTCGGGTAACTGTGGCGAACATGGCGAACAAGAACATTCCCGACCCGGGCTTCTCCGACGACGACGGCTCCGCCGATCCCCGGCTGACCGCGGCCCTGGCCGCCTGGTCCGAGGACCGGGCGAACGAGCCGGAAGTGCTGGCCGCGCTCAAGGGCGCCCGTCTGCTGGTCCCGGTGGTCGCGGTCCTCGGCGAGGTGGAGACCGACCCGGAGACGGGCCTGAAGCGCGAGAAGACCAGTGACATGGCCGTCCCGACCCTGCGGGCGGGCGACCGGCGGGCCCTGCCCGCCTTCACCTCGATCGCCTCGCTCGCGCTCTGGGACCCCGCGGCCCGGCCGGTGGCCGTCCCGCTTCACCAGGCGCTGGCGGCCGCCGCGCACGAGAAGGCCGACACCGTGGTCCTGGACCTGGCCGGCCCCGTCACCTACCAGCTCACCGGCTCCGCGCTGCTCGCCCTCGCCGAGGGCCGCACCGACGCGGGCCCGCTGGCCGATCCCGCCGTACGGGAGGCCGTACGGGCCGCGGTGTCCGCGGAGCCGGCCGTGCTGCGCGCCCACCTCGGCCCGGGCGGCGCGGACTGCGACGGCACCCTGGCGATCGTGCTGGCCGAAGGCGCGCAGGCGCCCGCGGCGGCCCGTCGCGTCGCCGAGGCGCTGGCGGCGGACACCACCCTGCGGGCCCGGCTGGTGCGCGGGCTGGACCTGGCGCTGCTGCCGTCGGACGCTCCGGCCCCGCCCGGCGAGCCCCTCTTCGCCCGCTGACCGGACGGTCCGCGGTCCCCGGTACGACAACGGCCGGCGCACTCCCCGGGGAGTGCGCCGGCCGTTGTCGTCGTCGGGGCCGCCGAAGCGGGACGGATCAGCCGAAGACGGGACCCGTGAACTTCTCGCCCGGCCCCTGGCCCGGCTCGTCCGGCACGATCGAGGCCTCGCGGAAGGCCAGCTGGAGCGACTTGAGGCCGTCCCGCAGCGGGGCCGCGTGGAAGGAGCTGATCTCGGTGGCGCTCGCGGCGACCAGGCCGGCCAGGGCCGTGATCAGCTTGCGGGCCTCGTCGAGGTCCTTGTGCTCGGAGTCCGGCTTGTCCAGGCCCAGGTTGACCGCCGCGGCGCTCAGCAGGTGCACGGCCACCGTGGTGATCACCTCGACGGCGGGCACGTCCGCGATGTCGCGGGTCATGGTGTCGTAGTCGGGGGCGCCGTCGGCAGTGGGTTCGGTGGGGGGTGTCGCGTCAGTCATGTGCCCCACGATATGCCGTGCGGCGGGCTTGCGGCACGGGTGCTAGTATGTACTTCGACCGGCCGGACACTTCTGTGCCCGGCCCACAAGTGGAGGCTCCGTTCTCCCACCTGACTGCCCTCCGGGGCGGCGGGTCACCGGTCAGGCGGTATCCATCGTTCCGTACGGACGATGGAAAGCTGCCCGATTTTACGCCCCGCGGTTCGCACGCGACGGTGTTCCGGTTGTTTTGGAGCCCCTGCCTGTGCCCGGCGGGGCTTTTTTCATTCTCCCGCCGTGGTCGGTCTGACGGAAATACACGTCAGCGGCTGTCTGCCAGGCAGTCGTGTGGTGCTACCGAGGAGGATCCATCAGCACCGAGCCCCGCATCAACGACCGGATTCGCGTTCCCGAGGTACGGCTTGTCGGTCCCAGCGGCGAGCAGGTCGGCATCGTGCCGCTTGCGAAGGCGCTTGAGCTCGCGCAGGAGTACGACCTCGACCTGGTCGAGGTCGCGGCGTCCGCACGCCCGCCGGTCTGCAAGCTCATGGACTACGGCAAGTTCAAGTACGAGTCGGCCATGAAGGCCCGTGAGGCGCGCAAGAACCAGGCGCACACGGTCATCAAGGAAATGAAGCTCCGGCCGAAGATCGACCCGCACGACTATGACACCAAGAAGGGTCACGTCGTTCGGTTCCTCAAGCAGGGCGACAAGGTCAAGATCACGATCATGTTCCGTGGTCGCGAGCAGTCCAGGCCGGAACTCGGCTACCGACTGCTGCAGCGTCTCGCTTCGGACGTCGAGGACCTCGGGTTCATCGAGTCGAACCCGAAGCAGGACGGCCGAAACATGATCATGGTCCTCGGTCCGCACAAGAAGAAGACCGAGGCGATGGCCGAAGCCCGCGAGGCGCAGGCCGCCCGCAAGGCGGAGCGTCAGGGTGTCGCCCACACCGAAGACGAGGCTCCTTCCGAGGACGCCGCCGTCGAGGTCGATGACACCACCGAGGTCGCCTCCGCCGAGGCCACCGAAGCCGCCGCCGAAGAGGCGCCGGCCGAAGAGGCGCCGGCCGACGAGGCGAACGCCGAGGCCTGATTCCGAGGCAGCCCGTCTCGGATCACCGACACAACATGACGCTCCCGTCAGCCGGTCCCCACAGGACCGGCGGGAGCGCCACCGACGAGGAGATAACGGCGCTATGCCGAAGAACAAGACGCACAGCGGTTCCAAGAAGCGCTTCAAGATCACCGGCTCCGGCAAGGTGCTCCGTGAGCGCGCCGGCAAGCGCCACCTGCTCGAGCACAAGTCGTCCCGTGTCACCCGCCGCCTGACCGGCACCGCGGAGATGGCCCCCGGCGACGCCGCGAAGATCAAGAAGCTTCTCGGCAAGTGACGTCCTCCGCTCCCCAGTTCGGGAGCGGGACGTCAAGACCGGGACCCCATCGAATTCGGGCCGTGTGAAGACACCCACGGCCCCGCTACAAGGAGTTAAAAAGTGGCACGCGTCAAGCGGGCAGTAAACGCCCACAAGAAGCGCCGGGCGATCCTCGAGGCGGCCTCCGGCTACCGCGGTCAGCGTTCGCGCCTGTACCGCAAGGCCAAGGAGCAGGTCACCCACTCGCTGGTCTACAACTTCAACGACCGCAAGAAGCGCAAGGGCGACTTCCGTCAGCTGTGGATCCAGCGCATCAACGCCGCTGCCCGCCAGAACGGCATGACCTACAACCGCCTCATCCAGGGTCTGAAGGCCGCCAACATCGAGGTGGACCGCAAGATCCTCGCTGAGCTGGCCGTCAACGACGCCAACGCGTTCGCCGCGCTGGTCGAGGTCGCGCAGAAGGCCCTTCCGGCCGACGTCAACGCCCCCAAGGCCGCTGCCTAAGGGCTAGCCGGCCCGGGCTCGCACAGGGCCGGCCCCCACGGACCCGCAGGCATTCGCCTGCGGGTCCGTGTGCTTTCCGCCCCGCCGCCCGGCTGCCGCCCGCTGCCGTCCCGCCCCGTCCGCCCGGAACCCCGAGAGAGAACCGCACACACCATGGGTCACCCCGACGAGCTGATCTCCCCCCGATCCCCGCGGGTGGCCGCCGCCAGGCGACTGGCGCGGCGCAACTTCCGCACCAAGGAGCGCCGCTTCATCGCCGAGGGCCCGCAGGCCGTCCGCGAGGCCGTCGCGCACCGCGGTCCCACGGGGGCGTCGACCTTGATCGAGCTGTTCGCCACCGTCGAGGCCGCCGAGCGCTACACGGAGATCATCCAGGCCGCCCTGGACGCGGGCGCCCGCGTGCACTACGCCTCCGACGAGGTGCTGGCCGAGGTCTCGCAGACCGTCACCCCGCAGGGCCTGGTCGGCGTCTGCCACTTCCTGGACTCCCCCTTCGAGGAGATCCTGAGGGCCGAGCCCAAGCTGGTCGCCGTTCTCGCGCACGTCCGCGACCCCGGCAACGCCGGTACGGTGCTGCGCTGCGCGGACGCCGCCGGCGCCGACGCGGTGGTGCTGACCGACGCCTCGGTGGACCTCTACAACCCCAAGTCCGTACGGGCCTCCGTGGGCTCCCTCTTCCATCTCCCGGTCGCCGTCGGCGTTCCGGTGGAGCAGGCCGTCGAGGGCCTGCGGGCCGCCGGCGTACGGATCCTGGCGGCCGACGGCGCGGGCGAGGACGACCTCGACTGCGAACTGGACGCGGGCACCATGGGCGGGCCCTCCGCCTGGGTCTTCGGCAATGAGGCCTGGGGCCTGCCGGAGGAGACCAGGGCCCTCGCGGACGCCGTCGTACGGGTCCCGATCCACGGAAAGGCCGAGAGTCTGAACCTGGCGACGGCCGCCGCCGTGTGCCTCTACGCGTCCGCCCGTGCACAGCGGGCGCCCGGAGGGTGCCGCTCCGTGACCCCCAGCTAGTAATGTGGCGGCCCGGGGGCCCACTGCGCTACTCGGAGATGTGGGGTACGGGGACATGACCGTCGGTACGAACAGTTCGCCGGGGGCCGCTACGACGGCCGGTGCGCCGGTGCAGGGCGGGCCCTCCGTCCGTACGGCCGGGCCCGCCGACGGCGCGCCCGCACTGCCCGCGGCGCTCGCTTCCGAAGCCCTGCGCGCCGTGCCTCCACAGGCCGGGTCCCGCGGGGCGGTCGCGGGCGGCGGGGACTTCGCCGCAGAGGGTCCCGGCTTCGGGATCGACCCCGACACCCTGCCCGACGGGCTGGTCGTGGCCGACGACACCGGGCGGGTGATCTGCTTCAACCGGGCCGCCGCCCGGATGACGGCGACCGACCCCGCCCAGGCGCTCGGCACGCGCATCGACCGGGCGCTCCCGCTGGAGGACCTCGAAGGCCGCCGCTGGTGGGCGCTGACCGACCCGTACGGGGGCCTCGCCACCCGTCGCGGACAGCCCGAGCGGAACCTGCTGCTCCCGGGCGGCCGCGAGGTGCTGGTCTCCGCCAGCTACATCCGTACGCACCCCACCGGCCCGGTGCGCCGCCTCGTGGTCACCCTGCGCGGTACCGAGGCCCGCCGCCGCACCGAGCGCAGCCACGCCGAGCTGATCGCCACCGTCGCCCACGAGCTGCGCTCCCCGCTGACCTCGGTCAAGGGGTTCACGGCCACCCTGCTCGCCAAGTGGGAGCGGTTCACGGACGACCAGAAGCGCCTGATGCTGGAGACCGTCGACGCCGACGCCAACCGGGTCACGCGCCTGATCGCCGAACTGCTCGACATCTCCCGCATCGACTCCGGCCGCCTGGAGGTGCGCCGGCAGCCGGTGGACATCGCCACCGCCGTCGGCCGCCACGTGCAGGCGCTCACCGCGAACGGGCAGGCACCCGAGCGGTTCCTCCTGAGCGTCAGCCGCCCGCTCCCCGATCTGTGGGCCGATCCGGACAAGATCGACCAGATTCTCGGCAACCTCCTCGAAAATGCGGTGCGCCACGGAGAGGGAACGGTCACCATCGGGGTGTCGCCGCATGAGAAGGGAACCGCCGTCACCGTGTCCGACGAAGGCCCCGGGATCCCCGAGGAGTCGATGGGCCGCGTCTTCACCCGCTTCTGGCGGGGGAGCAAGCGCGGCGGCACCGGCCTGGGCCTGTACATCGTCAAGGGCATCGTGGAGGCCCACGGCGGGACCATCACGGTCGGCCGCGGCCCCGGCGGCGGCGCCGAGTTTCGATTTATCCTGCCCGTGAGCGCCCCCGCGTACCTCACGCAGTAGCCCTGCAGAGAGTCCCGGCAGGCGGCCCACGGGCTCCTTCACCCCCAGCGACCTTTAGACTCGTCCTTTGGCACCCTTGTGTCTCTGTGTCGATCGGTCTGATCGCGCCGTACGGGGACCCACCAGCCAGCCATCGGAAGTACGGGAAGAGATGTCGGCACCGAACAAGTCGTACGACCCTGTCGAGGTCGAGGCACTGAAACCGGAAGAGATCGAGCGCATGCGGGACGAGGCGCTCGCCGCCTTCGCGTCCGCCGGCGACCTCGACGCGCTGCGTGAGGCGAAGACCGCGCACATGGGCGACCGCTCGCCCCTGGCGCTCGCCAACCGCGAGATCGGCGCGCTGCCCCCGCAGGCCAAGGCCGAGGCGGGCAAGCGTGTGGGCCAGGCCCGCGGCGCCGTGAACAAGGCCTTCGGGGCCCGCACGGTCGCGCTCGAGGCGGAGCGCGACGAGCGGGTGCTGGTCGAGGAGGCCGTGGACGTCACACTGCCCTACGACCGCGTCCCCGCCGGCGCCCGGCACCCCCTGACCACGCTGATGGACCGTATCGCGGACATCTTCGTGGGCATGGGGTACGAGGTCGCCGAGGGGCCTGAGGTGGAGGCGGAGTGGTTCAACTTCGACGCCCTCAACTTCACGCCCGACCACCCGGCGCGCCAGATGCAGGACACCTTCTTCGTCCAGGGGCCCGAGGGCACCGAGGGCGACGAGTCCGGTGTCGTGCTGCGCACCCACACCTCCCCGGTGCAGGCGCGCTCGCTGCTGGAGCGCAAGCCGCCCGTCTACATCGTCTGCCCGGGCCGGGTGTACCGCACCGACGAGCTCGACGCGACGCACACCCCGGTCTTCCACCAGGTCGAGCTGCTCGCCGTGGACGAGGGCCTGACCATGGCGGACCTCAAGGGCACCATGGACCACATGGTCCAGGAGCTCTTCGGCGAGGGCACCACCACGCGGCTGCGCCCGCACTTCTTCCCCTTCACCGAGCCGTCCGCAGAGATGGACATGCAGTGCTACGTGTGCCGCGGCGAGTCGGTGGGCAACCCCGACCGCCCGTGCCGTACCTGCTCCAGCGAGGGCTGGATCGAGCTCGGCGGCTGCGGCATGGTCAACCCCAAGGTGCTCATCGCCTGCGGTGTGGACCCCGAGAAGTACAGCGGGTTCGCCTTCGGGTTCGGCATCGAACGGATGCTGATGTTCCGCCACAACGTCGAAGACATGCGAGACATGGTCGAGGGTGACGTTCGCTTCACCCGGCCGTTCGGGAGTGAGATCTGATGCGCGTCCCGCTTTCCTGGCTGCGGGAGTACGTCGACCTCCCCGCGGGTGAAACCGGTCGCGACGTGGCGGCCAAGCTGGTCGACGCCGGCCTCGAGGTCGAGACCGTCGAGCAGCTCGGCGGCGGCCTCAAGGGCCCGCTCGTCGTCGGCCGGGTGCTGACCATCGAGGAGCTGGAGGGCTTCCGCAAGCCGATCCGCTTCTGCACGGTCGACGTCGGCCCGGCCAACGGCACCGGCGAGCCGCAGGAGATCGTCTGCGGCGCCCGCAACTTCTCCGTCGGCGACAAGGTCGTCGTGGTCCTGCCGGGCGCGGTCCTGCCCGGCGACTTCGCGATCGCCGCGCGCAAGACCTACGGCCGCACCTCGCACGGCATGATCTGCTCCGGCGAGGAGCTGGGCATGGGCGACGACGGCACGCACGGCATCATCGTGCTGCCGCACGAGCACGAGGTCGGCACCGATGCGATCGAGCTGCTCCAGCTCGTCGACGAGGTCCTCGACATCGACATCACCCCGGACCGCGGCTACTGCATGTCCCTGCGCGGTGTCGCCCGCGAGGCGGCCACCGCCTACGGCCTGCCGCTGCGCGACCCGGCGCTGCTCGACGTGCCCGCGCCGAACTCGTACGGCTACCCGGTCAAGGTCGACGACCCGGCCGGCTGCGGTCGCTTCACCGCCCGCACGGTGACCGGTCTCGACCCCGACGCGCGCTCCCCGATCTGGCTGACCCGCCGCCTGCAGAAGGCGGGCATGCGCCCGATCTCGCTCGCCGTGGACATCACCAACTACGTGATGCTCGAGCTCGGCCAGCCGCTGCACGCCTACGACCGCTCCAGCATCGACGGCACCATCGGTGTCCGCCGTGCCGAGCAGGGCGAGAAGCTCACCACCCTCGACGGCGTCACGCGCACGCTGGACGCCGAGGACCTGGTGATCACCGACAACAGCGGACCGATCGGTCTCGCCGGTGTCATGGGCGGCGCCAACACGGAGATCGCCGACTCCGTCACGACGCCTTTTGATCCCTCTGGCGCGACCGGCCAGGTCACGGGGACCACGGACGTCGTCATCGAGGCCGCGCACTTCGACTCCGTGTCGATCTCGCGCACCGCCCGCCGCCTGAAGCTCTCCTCGGAGGCCTCCAAGCGCTTCGAGCGGGGCGTCGACCCGCAGGCCGCCGCGGCGGCCGCACAGCGGACCGTCGACCTGCTCGTGCTGCTCGCGGGCGGCACCGCCGAGGCCGGCGTCACCCAGATCATCGCCCCGGGCGCCCCGCGCACCATCGCGATGGGCGCGGACCACCCGGACCGGGTCGCGGGCATGGAGTACGGCCGCGAGACCGTCGTGCGCCGCCTCCAGGAGATCGGCTGCGACGTCTACGGCCAGGACGAGCTCGTCGTCACCGTCCCGTCGTGGCGGCCCGACCTCGCCGAGCCCAACGACCTCGCCGAAGAGGTCATCCGGCTGGAGGGCTACGGGAACCTCCCGTCGACCCTCCCGCAGGTTCCCTCCGGCCGCGGTCTGACCGCCCGGCAGCAGCTGCACCGCCGGGTCGGCCGCGCGCTGGCCGGTTCGGGCTACGTCGAGGCGCTCAGCTACCCGTTCGTCGGTGAGGGCGTCTTCGACCAGCTCCAGCTCCCGGCGCACGATGTCGCCCGCCAGGTCGTCAAGCTGGTCAACCCGATCTCCGACGAGGAGCCGGCGCTGCGCACCACGCTGCTGCCGGGTCTGCTCGCCGCGCTGCGCCGCAACGACAGCCGGGGCAGCCACGACCTCGCGCTCTTCGAGACCGGTTCGGTCTTCCGTGCCGCCGACCGGCCGGGTGTCGCCGTACGGCTGCCCGTCGACCGGCGTCCCACGGACGAGGAGATCGCCACCCTGAACGCGGCCCTGCCCGCGCAGCCGCGGTACGCCGCGGTCGTGCTGGCCGGTGCGCGCGAGCAGGCCGGCTGGTGGGGCAAGGGCCGCCCGGCCGACTGGGCGGACGCGGTCCAGGCCGCCCGCGCGCTCGCCGACGAGGCGGGCGCCGAGCTGGTCGTCCGCCAGGGCCGCTACGGCCCCTGGCACCCGGGCCGCTGCGCCGAGCTCGTCGTCACCGTCGGCGGGGTCGAGCACGTCATCGGGCATGCCGGTGAGCTGCACCCGCGCGTGGTCAAGGCGATGGGCCTGCCGGCCCGCACCAGCGCCATGGAGCTCGACCTGGACCGCCTCGCGGCGGCCGGCGGCGAGGCCCTGCAGGCACCCCGGATCTCCTCCTTCCCGGTGGCGACCCAGGACGTGGCGCTGATCGTCGACGCGTCGGTCCCGGCGGCCACGGTCGAGGCGGCCCTGCGCAAGGGCGCGGGCGAACTCCTCGAATCGCTGCGGCTGTTCGACGTGTTCACCGGTGAGCAGGTCGGCGAGGGCAAGAAGTCCCTGGCCTACGCGCTGCGCTTCCGCGCGGCCGACCGGACGCTGACCGCCGAGGAGTCCACGGCCGCGCGTGACGCGGCGGTGGCCCTCGCGGGTGAGCGGACCGGGGCGGTGCTCCGGGGCGCGTAGCCGCTTCGTACGTCAGTGAGGGCCCCTCCGGACCACCGGAGGGGCCCTCACTCGTTCGGGTGAGAACGTGGCGCCGGGCCCGCGCGCCGGGCCCGGTGGATGGGCTCGGCGCGCGTCCGGCTCGGTTCCTGCCGGGGCGCGGCGACCAACCGGGCGCCGGCGGAGCCGGAACGCGCCGCCCGCCTGCCATGGAGTGTCGGGCAGACAGCAGAACGGGCGGCGCGGTGACGGGTCGTCGCACTGTACGAGGGGGAGCCGACGACCCGAGCTACCTCTTGGCGAGGCTCTTCAGTGAAGCGCCTTCGGGGGGCCGTGCGGCAGAGTGCGCGTCGCATTTATGCGCGTACTCGATTCACACCCCGTGTGAACCACGCACCCACTAGCCTGAGAGTGACGAGCCCTTGGAGCGGCCCATGCAGCCCAATGTCCTGCTCGAGGCCCTCCTCGCCGAGGCGGGCATGTCCCATGCCGGACTCGCCGCGTACGTGAACCAGGCAGGCCGCACCCGCGGACTCGCCCTGCGCTACGAACACACCGCCGTGACGCGGTGGTTGAAGGGCCAGCGGCCCCGGGGCCAGGTCCCCGACCTGATCTGCGAGGTGCTCGGCGGCAGGCTGCGACGGCCCCTCGGGCTGGACGACGTCGGGCTCGGCGCGGCGGACCAGCCGGTCCCGCTGCACGCCTCGCCGCTCAGCGGGTTCGTGGACCGGGCCGCCGCACTGTGGCGTTCCGACGGCCAGGCCCGTCCCCAACTGCTCGCCGCCGAGGCGGTCACCGGGACGCCCGCGGTGATCCCGGTGTGGGAATGGGAGAATCCGCCCGAGGACGCCGATGTCTCCCGCGAGGGCCCGAACCCGATCGGGCCCGAGCACATCGAGATTCTGAAGTCGGCCCGCGCCCACTACGAGTTGATGTACCGCCGGGCCGGCGGGCTGGCCACCCGGGACCGGATCGTCCGCTTCCTCGGCAGTGAGACCGCGCCCATGCTGCGCGGGAGCTACTCCGACGACCTCGGCCGCCGGCTGCACCGGGCCACGGGGTCCCTGGTGGCGGTGGCGGGGATCTGCGCCTACGACTCGGACGCCCACGGGCTGGCCCAGCGCTACTTCCACCAGGCACTGCGCCTGGCCAAGGCGAGCGGGGACCGCGGGCTCGGGGCCTATGTCATCGCGCTGATCGTCAACCAGTCCCTGCACCTGAGGGAGTACCGCCAGGCCGTCGCCTTCGCCGAGGCCGCGCTGCGCGCCGCCGGGCGGCACACCACACCGGCGCTGGCCGCGGACCTCCACGCCATGCAGGCCAAGGCGTACGCCCAACTCGGCGACACCCGGGCGGCGCTGGCCTGCATCCGCAAGGCGGAGGCGGCCGCCGAGCGGATCCGCCCGGGCAGCGAGCCGGACGAGACGGGCTACGTACAGCCGGGGCTCGTCAACGTCCAGGTCGCCGAGGCGCTGCTCAGCCTGGGCGATCTGGAAGCCGCGCGGATCCAGGCGACCGCCGCCGTCGGCACCCCCGCGCACGACCGCGGCCGGGTGCACCGGCTGGCGATGCTGTGCGAGATCCAGCTGCGCCAGGGGGAGGCGGACCGGGCCGCGGCGTCCGCGGCCGAGATGACCGAGCGGGCCAGGGGCATGGAGTCGCTGCGGCTGCGCGACCGGCTGCGGACGGTCCGCGAACAGCTTCTGACCAGCGGTTGTACGGGCGCGGAAGAGACCGCGCGGCTCATCGACGGGGCGCTGCGCGTTCCGCTGTGACCGGTCAGCTGCTGCCATGAGTGCCACCTACTCGAAAGGAAGGTGGCACTGCCGTGCAGTGGATGAACCTGAGTGAGCAGACTGTGTACAAGAACCGTTGGTTCGACGTGAACCTCGCCGATGTGGAACTCCCCGACGGCCGGCACCTGGACCACTTCGTGATCCGGCTGCGTCCGGTCGCCGTCGCCACGGCCGTCAACGAGGCCAATGAGGTGCTGCTGCTCTGGCGGCACCGCTTCATCACCGACAGCTGGGGCTGGGAACTGCCCGCCGGGGTGGTCGAGGACGGCGAGGACATCGCGGTCGCGGCGGCCCGCGAGATGGAGGAGGAGTCGGGCTGGCGGCCCGGCCCGCTCCACCACCTGATGACCGTCGAGCCGTCCAACGGGCTGACCGATGCCCGCCACCACCTCTACTGGGCGGACGGAGCCACCCACATCGGCCATCCCGAGGACGATTTCGAGTCCTCGCGCCGGGAGTGGGTCCCGCTCAAACTCGTGCCGGACATGATCGCGCGCGGGGAGATCCCGGCCGCCAACATGGCGGCCGGGCTGCTCCTGCTGCACCACCTGCGGCTGGGACAGCCGTAGGGATCAGCCGTACGGGTAGAAGCCCGCGCCCGACTTGCGTCCCAGACGGCCGGCGTCGACCATGCGCTGCAGCAGCGGGGGAGCGGCGTACAGCGGCTCCTTGAACTCCGCGTACATCGAGTCCGCCACCGAGGCCACCGTGTCCAGGCCGATCAGGTCCGCCAGCTTCAGCGGGCCCATCGGGTGGGCGCAGCCCAGCTCCATCCCGTTGTCGATGTCCTCGCGGCTCGCGATGCCCGACTCGAACATCCGGATCGCGGACAGCAGGTACGGGATGAGCAGCGCGTTCACCACGAAGCCCGACCGGTCCTGGGCGCGGATGGCGTGCTTGCCCAGCACGTCCCGCACCAGGGCCTCGGAGCGCTTGATCGTCTCCTCGCCCGTGGTCAGCGCCGGGATCAGCTCGACCAGCTGCTGCACCGGGGCCGGGTTGAAGAAGTGGATGCCGATGACCTGGTCGGGGCGCGAGGTCGCGACGGCCAGCTTGACCAGCGGGATCGAGGAGGTGTTGGAGGCCAGGATCGCGTCCGGGCGGGTGATCACCTGGTCGAGGACCTGGAAGATCTCCGTCTTGACCTGCTCGTTCTCGACGACGGCCTCGATGACGAGGTCGCGGTCGGCGAACTCGCCGAGGTCGGTGGTGAAGGTGAGGCGGGCCAGGGTGGCGTCCCGCTCCTCCTCGCTGATCTTGCCGCGTTCGGCGGCCTTGGTCAGGGAGTTGTGCAGCCGGGTACGGCCGATCTCCAGGGCTTCGCCGGTGGTCTCGGCGACCTTGACCTCAAGGCCACTGCGGGCGCACACCTCGGCGATACCCGCGCCCATCTGGCCACAGCCCACTACGCCGACCCGTGTGATGTCGGAAGGGAGGTCAGTCACTTCGTGCCTTTCGCAGCTCATCCGTGGGCGGGTCCCCCGTACGATTCCGGCGCCCGCCACGCCCCCCGACGTTACTCCCGACCTTGCGCCGGGCGGCGGGCCGGGGCGGGCATGCTGAGCTGACATCCTGCAATGTCACTCAGTGAAGTGGAGATGTCACATGGCGTACATCGGTCGACGGGCGCTGCTGGCCGGAGCCCTGGGGGTGATCGCCGCCGCCACGACGGGCCCGCCCGCGCAGGCGGCGGCCCGGCGCACGAAGAAGCCGGACCGGGCCGGAGCCGTCGATTTCCGCGGCATGTGGATCGCCTCCGTGTCCAATGTGGACTGGCCCTCCGAGAGCGGTCTCTCCGCCGCGCGGCAGCGCACGGAGCTGCTCGGTCTGCTCGACGCCGCCGTCGGGCGGAGCCTCGGCGCGGTGATCCTCCAGGTGCGGCCGGCGGCGGACGCGTTCTGGCCCTCGAAGCTGGAGCCCTGGTCCCAGTGGCTGACCGGGAAGCAGGGGGTGGATCCGGGCTGGGACCCGCTGGGTACGGCGGTCAAGGAGGCGCACGCCCGCGGGCTGGAGCTGCACGCCTGGTTCAACCCGTTCCGCGTGGCCAACCACACCGACCTCGACCGCCTGGTGTCCACGCACCCGGCGCGGCGCAACCCCGGCTGGACGGTGGAGTACGGCGGCAAGCTCTACTACAACCCGGGCCTGCCGGAGGTGCGGCGCTTCGTCCAGGACGCCATGTTCGACGCCGTCTCCCGCTACCCGCTGGACGCGGTGCACTGGGACGACTACTTCTACCCGTACCCGGCGGAGGGGGAGTACTTCGACGACGACGAAGCCTTCGAGGAGTACGGGACGGATTTCGCCTCGCGCGCCGCCTGGCGCCGCGCGAACATCGACACCCTGGTCCGCGAGATGTCCGTACGGCTGCGGGCGCTCCGGCCGGCGCCCCGGTTCGGGATCAGCCCGTTCGCCGTCTGGCGCAACTCCGACCGGGACCCGGCCGGTTCGCCGACCCGTGCGGGCCTCGGGACCTACGACGACCTCTACGCGGACACCCGCAAGTGGGTCAAGGAGGGCTGGATCGACTACATCGTGCCGCAGGCGTACTGGCACATCGGGCACCCGACCGCCGACTACGCCGACGTCGTGCCCTGGTGGGCGCGGACCGTCGCCGGTACGGAGGTGGACCTGTACGTGGGGGAGGCGCTGTACCGCTGCGACGCCGACAGCCCCACCGAGGCCTGGCGCGATCCCGGGGAGCTGTCGAAGCACCTGCGGTTCGCCCGCGGGTACCCGGAGGTCCGCGGCCACGCCTACTTCTCCGCGAAGCAGGTGGTCGCGGACCCCAACGGGGCGATGGCCCGGGTGGTCGCCGACCACTACCGGTCGGCGGCGTCCCCGCGCTGATTCAGTGAGCGGGTTCTGACGGGTGGCGGACCGTGCAGTCGGGTCCGGGAGCCATCAGTGCCTCGTGTCCGTCCTGGAAGCGGACCCGGTACGGGGGGGTTCCGTTCTCGCCCAGAACCTGGGTGATCTCGCCCACCTTGTCCTGTTGCCCGACGATCCTGCCGTGCTGCACCAGCTGGTCGCCCTCGGTCGCGCGCATAACTGACCTCCTCGGTGGCGGTCCGATCCGGTGCTAGCAGTTTAGGTCGTCGTGCGGCTATTTGACCCGTTGGGTGACGGCGATGCAGACGAGTACCGCACAGGCGGCGGCCGGTGCGGCCGGGGACAGGTGCTCGCCCAGCAGGGCCACCGACCAGACGAGGGTCAGCAGCGGCTGCGCGAGCTGCAGCTGGCTGGCCCTCGGTGCCCCGATCTCGGCCATGCCCCGGTACCAGACGTACAGGCCGAGGAAGGTGGAGCCGGCCGCGGCCCAGACCAGCCCGGCGAGCCCGTGGCCGCTGAGGTGCACCGGCTCGTACGCGAGCCCGATCGCGGAGCCCGCCAGGCTGAGCGGCAGGCACAGGACCAGCGCCCAGCCGATCACCTGCCAGCCGGGCAGCACCCGGGCGAGGCGGCCGCCCTCGGTGTACCCGGCGGCGCACACCAGCAGGGCGCCGAACAGGTAGGCGTCGCCGGCGGAGAGGGCGCCCCCGCTCTGCGCGAGGGTGAAGGCGAGTACGACGGCGGCCCCGGCGAGGGCCGCGGCCCAGAAGGCGCGCGAGGGGCGGACCCCGGTGCGCAGCGCGGACAGGGCGGCGGTGGTGAGCGGCAGCAGGCCGACCACCACGGCGGCGTGCGAGGTCGTGGAGGTCGTCAGCGCGAGGGTGGTCAGCATCGGGAACCCGACGACCACCCCGGCGGCGACCACGGCGAGGCCCGCCCAGTGCTCGCGGGCGGGCAGCGGTACCCGCCGGGCCAGCAGGAAGACGCCGGCGATGGCGGCGGCGAGGGCACTGCGCAGCGCGACCAGGGACCACGGGCCGAAGCTCTCCAGACCCCATGCGGTGGCGGGGAAGGTCAGCGAGAAGGCGACGACGCCGAGCAGGGCGAGAGCGGTGCCCCGGCGCACCGGGTTGTTGACCGCTATCGTGGTCGGGAGAGTAGCGCTATTCTGTGCTGTCATGTATGAGCGTAGCAGTGTGGCGGAGCTGGCTGAATCCCTGCGGTCCGAGCTCGACCGCTACTCGGTAGGTGGAAAGCTCCCGTCGAGCCGGGCCCTGGTGGAGCGCTATCGGGTCAGCCCGGTCACCGTCTCCCGGGCCCTCGCCCAGCTCGCCGCCGAGGGCCTCGTTCTCACCCGGCCCGGCGCGGGAGTCTTCCGCGCGGCCCCCCGTACGGCGGCCCCCGCGGCCGGCGACACCTCCTGGCAGGAGGTCGCCCTCAGCGCCGAGGGGGCCGGGGACATCGTCCCGCGCTCCGTCGACGCCACCGGAGTCCTGGGTTCGCTGGCCGCGCCGCCGCCCGGGGTGATCGAGCTCAACAGCGGCTATCTGCACCCCTCCCTCCAGCCCGAGCGGGCCATGGCTGCCGCGCTGGCCCGGGCCGGGCGGCGGCCCGGAGCCTGGGGGCGGCCGCCCCTGGAGGGGCTCCCCGAACTGCGCGACTGGTTCGCCCGGGAGATCGGCGGCGCGCTCGTCGCCGCCGACGTGCTGGTCACCGCGGGCGGGCAGAGCGCGCTGGCCACCGCCCTGCGGGCGCTCGCCCCGCCCGGGGCGCCGATCCTCGTCGAGTCCCCGACCTACCCCGGGCTGCTCGCCATCGCCCGGGCCTCCGGGTGCCGGCCCGTGCCGGTACCGGTGGACGCCGAGGGGGTCCGGCCGGAGCTGCTGGCCGCCGCCTTCGAGGCGACCGGGGCGCGGGTGTTCGTATGCCAGCCGCTGTTCCAGAACCCGACCGGGGCCGTACTGGCTCCGGGGCGGCGGGCCGAGGTGCTGCGCATCGCGCGGGCCGCCGGGGCCTTCGTGGTCGAGGACGACTACGCCCGGGCCCTGGCCCACGAGGACGCGGGTCCGCTGCCTGCGACCCTGGCCGCCGAGGACGCGGACGGGGTGGTGGTGCACGTCCGGTCACTGACCAAGTCCACCTCGCCCAGCCTGCGGGTCGGCGCCCTGGCCGCTCGGGGCCCGGTGGTCGACCGGCTGCGTGCCATCCAGATCGTGGACAGCTTCTTCGTGCCCCGGCCCCTCCAGGAAGCCGCCCTCGAACTGGTCGGCGCACCGGCCTGGCCGCGCCACCTGCGGACGGTGGCCGCCGAGCTGCGCCACCGCCGCGACGTGCTCGCTGGCGCGCTGCGGCGGGAGCTGCCCACCCTGGAGCTGCCGCATCTGCCGTCCGGCGGATACCAGTTGTGGGTACGGGCGGCCGGCGGCGGCGACGACACGGCCTTCGCGGCGTCGGCCCTGCGCGCCGGGGTGGCGGTGGCCCCGGGCCGCCCGTACTTCTGCGCCGAACCCCCGGGACCGCACGTCCGGCTGAGCTTCGCCGGGGTCGCAGGCCCCGGCGAACTGGTCGAGGCGGTCCAGCGGCTGCGCACCGGCCTGGCGGAGGGCCTCGGTCCGGACGCTTGACCGCAGGCGGTACGCGGCTCACCATCGCCGCATGCATGTTCGGGTTTCGCTCGTTGCCGCAGCCCGTAGCTCCGCGCTGCTCGCCGAGCGCTTCGACGACGACCGCCCGCTGGACGGGGCCGGCTGGCGCTCGGTCGAGTCCGCCGCCCGGGGCCTCGTACCCCTGGGCGCGGCCGAGCTGCGCTACTGCTCTCCGACACCGCGCAGCCGTGCCACGGGCGAGGCCCTCGGGTACGCGCCCCTGGCGCAGCCCGCGCTGCGCGAGTGCGACATGGGCCGCTGGCGGGGGCTGACCCTGGCCGAGGTGACCGCCCACGAGCCCGGGGCGGTGGACCTGTGGCTCAGCGATCCGCGGTCCGCCCCGCACGGCGGCGAGTCCCTGCTCGCCTTCATCTCCCGGATCGGCGGCTGGCTGGACACCCGCCCCGCCGACGACGGCGGCGCGATCGTGGCGGTGGCGGAGCCCTCGGTGGTCCGGGCGGCCCTGGTGTACGCCCTGAAGGCGCCCCCGCTGACCTATTGGAACGTGGACGTCCGGCCGCTGTCGACGATGACCCTGACCGGCTGGTCCGGCAGCTGGCACCTGTCCCTGCAGGCCCCGGAGTAGAAGCGGCCACAGGTCCGTCTCGTCGACGGGACGCACCGCCGAGGCCCGGCGGCACTCCGCCCGTCGCCCGCATATCGAAGCAGGCGCCCGCATATCGAAGCGGGCGTCCGAATCGCCCGCGGGGCGCGGGCTTTCCTGCTAGACATCTTCCAGGGGCGCCGCAGTCGTCCGCCCCTTGCGCGCACCCCTCCTGTCGAGACTCCGGACATTGCATAAACGTGCGTAAGTACGTATAGTCATGCCATCGATGAGGAGGGTCCGATGGTGGTACGTGTAGCGGTGGCCGGAGCGAGCGGGTACGCGGGTGGAGAAGCCCTGCGCCTCCTGCTCTCGCACCCCGAGGTGGAGATCGGCGCCCTGACGGGCAACTCCAACGCCGGACAGCTCCTCGGTTCCCTGCAACCCCACCTCGTACCGCTGGCGGGTCGCACCCTGGAGGCCACCACTCCCGAGGTCCTCGCCGGCCACGATGTGGTCTTCCTCGCCCTGCCGCACGGCCAGTCCGCCGCCGTCGCCGCCCAGCTCGGCGACCAGGTCCTCGTCGTCGACATGGGCGCCGACCACCGGCTCGAGGACTCCGCCGACTGGGACGCCTTCTACGGCGCCCCGCACGCCGGCACCTGGCCCTACGGGCTCCCCGAACTGCCCGGCGCACGCGAGGCACTGGCAGGGACCAAGCGCATCGCCGTCCCCGGCTGCTTCCCCACCGCCGTCACCCTCGCGCTCTTCCCCGCCTACCAGGGCGGCCTCGCCGAGCCCGAGGCCGTGATCGTCGCCGCCACCGGCACCTCGGGCGCGGGCAAGGCCCTCAAGCCGCACCTGCTCGGCGCCGAAGTGATGGGCTCGGTGACCCCCTACGGCGTCGGCGGCGGACACCGCCACACGCCCGAGATGGTCCAGAACCTGAGCCCGCTCGCGGGAGAGCGGGTCTCCGTCTCCTTCACGCCGACCCTCGTGCCCATGGCCCGCGGCATCCTCGCCACGTGCTCGGCCAAGGCGCTCCCCGGCACCACCGCCGAATCGCTGCGCGCCGCCTACGAGAAGGCCTACGCCGACGAGCCCTTCGTCCACCTGCTGCCCGAGGGCCGGATGCCGTCCACCAAGTCCGTCCACGGTTCCAACGCCGTCCACGTCCAGGTCGCCTACGACGAGTCCGCCCGCCGGATCATCGCCGTCAGCGCCATCGACAACCTGACCAAGGGCACCGCCGGCGGCGCGGTGCAGAGCATGAACATCGCCTTGGGGCTTCACGAGAGCCTGGGACTTTCCACGATCGGAGTCGCACCGTGAGTGTCACGGCAGCACAGGGATTCACGGCAGCCGGCATCGCCGCCGGAATCAAGGCCAACGGCAACCCCGACCTGGCCCTGGTGGTCAACAACGGGCCGCGTCTGGCCGCGGCGGGCGTCTTCACCTCCAACCGCGTCAAGGCCGCACCCGTGCACTGGTCCGAGCAGGTCCTGCGGGGCGCCGCCGTCAGCGCGGTCGTCCTCAACTCCGGCGGCGCCAACGCCTGCACCGGCCCCAAGGGCTTCCAGGACACCCACGCCACCGCGGAGAAGGCCGCGCGGGTCCTCGGCGGCGAATTCAACGCCGGCGAGATCGCGGTCGCCTCCACCGGCCTGATCGGCGTCCCGCTCCCCATGGACAAGCTGCTCCCCGGCATCGAGAGCGCGGCCGCAGCCCTGTCCGAGGACGGCGGCGAGGCCGCCGCCATCGCCATCAAGACCACCGACACCGTCCACAAGACGGCCACCGTCTCCCAGGCCGGCTGGACCGTCGGCGGCATGGCCAAGGGCGCGGGCATGCTCGCCCCGGGGCTCGCCACCATGCTCGTCGTCATCACCACCGACGCGGACCTGGACAGCGCCACCCTCGACAAGGCGCTGCGGGCCGCCACCCGCACCACCTTCGACCGGGTCGACTCCGACGGCTGCATGTCCACCAACGACACGGTGCTGCTGCTCGCCTCCGGAGCCTCCGGCCAGGTGCCGGCGTACGAGGACTTCGCCGAGGCCGTGCGTAAGGTCTGCGACGACCTGGCCCGCCAGCTCATCGGCGACGCCGAGGGCGCCAGCAAGGACATCCGCATCGAGGTCATCGGCGCGGCCAGCGAGGACGACGCGGTCGAGGTCGGCCGCTCCATCGCCCGGAACAACCTGCTCAAGTGCGCCGTCCACGGCGAGGACCCGAACTGGGGCCGGGTGCTCTCCGCGATCGGCACCACCAAGGCCGGCTTCGACCCGGACCGGCTGAATGTCGCCATCAACGGCGTCTGGGTCTGCAGGAACGGATCGGTGGGCGAGGACCGCGACCTGGTCTCGATGAAGGACCGCGAGGTGCGCATCACCGCCGACCTCTCCAACGGCAGCGAATCGGCCGTCATCTGGGCCAACGACCTGACCGCCGACTACGTCCACGAGAACAGCGCGTACTCCTCATGAGCGACGAGAAGGCCGGCCAGCCCGGCACCGCCGGCGGCACCGCCCGCAAGCACACCGCCCTGCCCAAGGCGCAGATCCTCATCGAGGCGCTGCCGTGGCTCACCCGCCACAACGGCAAGGTCGTCGTCATCAAGTTCGGCGGCAACGCCATGATCGACGAGGACCTCAAGGCGGCCTTCGCCCAGGACGTGGTCTTCCTGCGGCAGGCCGGCCTCAAGCCGGTCGTCGTGCACGGCGGCGGCCCGCAGATCAACGCCCAGCTCGACAAGCAGGGCCTGGTCAGCGAGTTCAAGGCCGGGCTGCGCGTGACGACCCCGGAGGCCATGGACGTCGTACGGATGGTGCTGGCGGGCCACGTCCAGCGCGAGCTGGTCGGACTGCTCAACCAGCACGGGCCGCTCGCCGTCGGTATGACCGGCGAGGACGCGCGCACCATCATCGCGACCAAGCACAGCCCGGAGATCGACGGCGAGGTCATCGACATCGGCCGGGTCGGGGAGATCACCTCCATCGACACCGGCGCGATCGAGGCCCTGCTGGAGGACGGCCGGATCCCGGTCATCTCCTCCATCGCGGGCAGCGCCGACGACCACCACGTCTACAACGTCAACGCCGACACCGCGGCCGCGGCGCTCGCCGCCGCGCTCGGCGCCGAGACGCTGATGGTGCTCACCGACGTCGAGGGGCTGTACGCGGACTGGCCGAACAGCGACGAGGTCATCAGCAAGCTCACCGTCAGTGAGCTGGAGAAGCTGCTGCCCGAACTGTCCAGCGGCATGGTGCCCAAGATGGAGGGCTGCCTGCACGCCGTGCGCAACGGCGTGAACACCGCCCGTGTGCTGGACGGACGGGTCGAGCACTCGATCCTGCTGGAGATCTTCACGGACTCCGGCATCGGCACGATGGTTGTGCCCGACCACCAGTCAGGGGGAGCAGAATGACGAAGGGCACCGGCAACCAGGAGTACGGAGCTCGCTGGCAGGGCGCGCTGACCGACAACTACGGCACCCCCGCGGTGGCGCTCGTACGCGGCGAGGGCGCCCAGGTCTGGGACGCCGACGGCAAGCAGTACACCGACTTCGTCGGCGGCATCGCGGTCAACGCCCTCGGCCACGCCCACCCGGCGATCGTGGCCGCCGTGACCGAGCAGATCTCCACGCTCGGCCACGTCTCCAACCTCTTCATCTCCGAGCCGGTCGTCGCGCTCGGCGAGCGGCTGCTCCAGCTGTTCGGCCGCCCCGGCAAGGTCTTCTTCTGCAACTCGGGCGCCGAGTCCATCGAAGCCGCCTTCAAGATCGGCCGGCTGACCGGGCGGACCCACATGGTCGCGACCGACGGCGGCTTCCACGGCCGGACCATGGGCGCCCTCGCGCTCACCGGGCAGCCGAAGAAGCAGGAGCCCTTCCGGCCGCTGCCGGGCGATGTCACGCACGTCCCGTTCGGTGACGTGGAGGCCCTGCGGGCCGCCGTCACCGAGGAGACCGCGCTCGTCGTCATCGAGCCCATCCAGGGCGAGAACGGCGTCGTCGTGCCCCCCGCCGGCTATCTGACGGCCGCCCGCGAGATCACCCGCGCCACCGGCACCCTCCTCGTCCTCGACGAGGTCCAGACCGGCATCGGCCGGTGCGGCCAGTGGTTCGAGCACCAGGCCCACGAGGACGTCGAGCCCGATATCGTCACCCTCGCCAAGGGGCTGGGCGGCGGACTGCCCATCGGTGCGGTGGTCGCCTTCGGCCCCGTCGGCGACCTGCTCCGGCCGGGCCAGCACGGCACCACCTTCGGCGGGAACCCGGTCGCCTGCGCCGCCGGCCTCGCCGTCATCGACACGATCGCCACGGGCGGGCTGCTCGACCAGGTCAAGGCCCGGGGCGAGCGGCTGCGCACCGGGATCGAGAGCACGGGCCACGCCCTGGTCTCCCACGTCCGGGGCTCGGGCCTACTGCTGGGTATCGTGCTGACCGAGCCGCTCGCCGCCCAGGTGCAGCAGGCGGCTCAGGACGCCGGCTTCCTGGTCAACGCGCCCGCCCCCGACGTCGTACGGCTGATGCCCCCGTACGTACTCACCGAGGCCGAGGCGGACGCGTTCGTCCGGGCCCTGCCCGGCATCCTTGACGCAGCAGGCGGGGACGGATCCGGAGAATGAGACGACGATGAGTCAGGCGCAGGACAACGAGCAAGGCGGCCAGGCCGTCCCGCAGACCCGCACCGCGCGTCACCGCCGGATCGTGGACATCCTCAACCGGCAGCCGGTCCGCTCCCAGAGCCAGCTGGCCAAGCTGCTCGCCGACGACGGGCTGAGCGTCACGCAGGCGACGCTCTCGCGCGACCTCGACGAGCTGGGCGCGGTGAAGATCCGCAACACCGGCGGCGAGCTGATCTACGCGGTACCCAGCGAGGGCGGCTTCCGCACCCCGCAGGCTCCCCTCGGCGAGTCCGCGAAGGAGGAGCGCATGCGGCGCCTCTCCGGGGAGCTGCTGATCTCGGCGGAGGCCTCCGCGAACCTCGTGGTCCTGCGCACCCCGCCGGGCGCGGCGCAGTTCCTCGCCTCGGCGATCGACCAGGCCGAGCTGCGCGCGATCCTCGGCACGATCGCGGGCGACGACACGCTGATGCTGATCAGCCGGGACCCGGCGGGCGGCCAGGCCCTCGCCGATCACCTGCTGCGCCTGGCGCAGAAGGAGAGCTAGACCGTCCCCCGGCCCGGAGTCCGGGGACCGTGCGTGCCGGCCCCCGCTCAGTACCGGGTCACGGCCAGGTCCCCGGACTCCGTGCCGATCGCGATGTGCGGACGGCGGGACGGGTCCGCCCAGCGCAGGATCGCCCGCATCGCCCGCTCGGGCACGGACACGCAACCGGCCGTCGCCCCCTTGCCGTTGACGTGCAGGAAGATCCCGGCGCCCCGGCCGCGCACGGGCCGGTCGTAGTTGAAGGCGATGACCAGCGCGTGCGCGTACTGCTTCTCGTACGTCACCAGGTGCTCGGCCTCGCCCGGCGCGCAGTCCGCGGGCAGCGGCTCGACCCAGCGGTTGTACTGGGCGGAGGCGTTGTCCTGGCACCACCAGGAGTCGGCGCCCACCCGTCGGTACGCGGGGCCCGTGCCGGCCGGCGCCCGCCGGATCCCGAAGGCGTAGGGGAGTTCGTACAGGCCCGTGGGCGTGGTGTTGGTGCCCTGGGTCCGCGTCGCGCCCTCGGTGAGGCCGTTCGCGCCGAAACGGGCGGGCGCGCTCCCGGACCGGTGCCAGCGCCCGGCCCACCGCTCCCACCAGATCACCCGGCCGGTGGTGGATCCGGGCTCGGGCGCGACAGCGGTGATGAGCTGGCTTCCGCCGCCGGTGTCGGCGAGGCGGTCGGGCAGGGGCTCGGACGAGGGGCCCTGCGGGAGCAGGGTCGTGACGATCAGTGAGACGGTGACTACAGCGGTACGCAGCACATGTCAGACGGTACGGGGCGGAAGGGGCAACGGCAGCGCAGGCAGGCCGTCGACGCTCGATCCGATGAACTCCTTCTTCTCGCAGTACGCGGCGAACTCCTCGTCCGTCTTGCGGCCGAAGTACTCCGCGTGCAGCGTCCGCTCGCCCTGGTACTCCATCAGGGGGACGGCGTACCCGCAGACATCCGCGATCCGGCGGGCGTGTACCAGGATGACCGCGCGCGCCGAGGGCCCGTCGGCCTCGCCGAACAGGGCGATCAGTTCGCCCCAGCGGGGATCGTCGCGGAAGACCGCCTCGCCCTCGCCGTGGATGCGCACGATGTTGGGCGGCCCGGAGAACGCGCACCACATCAGGGTGATCCGGCCGTTCTCCCGGACGTGGGCGATGGTCTCGGCGCCGCTGCCCCCGAAGTCCAGGTAGGCCAGGGTCTGCTCGTCGATGACGACGAGCGTTCCGGCGCGGCCCTTGGGGGACAGGTTGACATGACCGTCACCCGTGAGCGGGGCGGTCGCGGTGAAGAAGATCGGCTGCTCCTCGATGAACTTGCGCAGCCGGCCGTCTATGCGTTCGTAGAGCTTTCCCATGGGTTCAGTATTCGCCTTCCGGGGCGGATCCGGCCGGAAGCCCGAGCCGGGAGCGCATCCGGCCCATGACGTAGTCGCTGAACAGGTGCGAGCACCGGTCCAGCAGGGCGCCGACCTCAGGGTCCCGCTCCGGCAGGTTCGGCGGCCGGTACGGGGACCACATGCTCCGGATCCGCTGCGCGGCGATCGTGCGCAGGGCCGGGTCGTGGTCCGCCAGCAGGTGTACGGAGGCGCGCAGTCCGGCGACCCCGCCCCGGGCGAACAGCAGCCGGTGGGCGGCCCGGCGGGTGTGTGACGGCCGCTCGGGCGCGATACGGGCCGCCAGCCAGTCGGCGGGCAGCAGTCCGGCGGAGGCGCTCAGGCTCCGGGCGACCTCACGGGCCACCGCGGGTGACGGGTCGTCCAGCAGCGGCCGCAGCAGCGCGATGTCCGTGACGTCCAGTAGCCGCAGCCCGCCCACGGCGGCGGCCCGCACCCGACCGGCGGGGTGCTCCAGCAGCGCGCGCAGCGCCGGTGCGTCCTCGCGGCGCGCGCACTCCGCGAAGCCGGTCACCGCGTACGGGCTCACCTTGGCGGGGTCGGCCAGCGCCTCGCGGCACAGTCGGTACGGGTCGCCGCCGGCCTGGCGGGCCAGCCGGCGGGCGCAGGCCCGGACCATTGCGGAGCGGTCGGCGAGGTGGCCGGCGGCCTCGGCGGCCCGGCCGGCCCCGCGCAGGGCGGTGACCCCGGCGGCGCGCACCATCGAGCCGCGCCCGCCGAGGAGGGTGTCGACCGCCTCGTCGACCGCCTCGTCGACCGCCTCGTCGACCGCCTCGTCGACCGCCTCGTCGACCGCCTCGTCGACCGCCTCGTCGACCGCCTCGTCGTCCGGGCCGTTGGCGGCCAGGGCGGCCAACGCCGCGTCCGTCCACAGCCGGCCCGTCGGCGGATCCGCTTCGTGGGCGGCCAGCCGGGCCAGCTCCCGTACGTCCAGCAGTCCGGCATCGAGGGTCAGCCGCGCGGCGAACCGCCGGGTCGGCGGGTCCGCGCTTTCGCGCAGCTCGCCGAGCAGGGCGCGGTCCTCGTTCAGTACGGCTTCGAAGTGCTCCAGCACCCACGCGCCCTGCTCGCGCCGGCCGAGCCGCATGACGAGCGGGGTCAGTCGCCGCAGGGTGCCCGCGGGGTCCCGGCCGAGGGCCGCGGCCAGGACCCGCCGGGCCTGCTCTCGGACCGCGGGCACCCAGTCCGCGCACCGGATCGCGACGAGTTCCAGCAGCAGCGGCATCGGATCCCGCAGGGCCGCCTCGCGGGTCCGGCCGTTGGCGTGGCACAGCCGCACGGCCTCCGGCGTTTCGAGGGGGCTCGTATACGACCAGTGGGTGGTTCGCCGGACCGCGTGGTCGAAGGCGATCCACTCGGCCGCCGGGCTCCCCTGTGAAGGGAGCCGGGTCTTCGTGTCCGTGTCCATACGTCCTCCCCTGTGGTGGTCGAGGCTGATCGTAGGCAGTCGGGCTGCCGACCCGCCTCCCATATATCCGCAGGTCAGGATCGCCAGGCGGGGTGCGCGCGGGCAGCACCCTCCGAGTCGATTGACGAAACATACGGAGTAGTGCATAGTTATGCCTGTCGTTGAATGCACCGTAAGGAGAAACCCGTGACCGAGCGCGTCGTACTCGCCTACTCGGGCGGCCTGGACACCTCCGTCGCCATCGGCTGGATCGCCGAGGAGACGGGCGCCGAGGTCATCGCCGTCGCCGTGGACGTCGGCCAGGGCGGCGAGGACCTGGACGTCATCCGCAAGCGCGCGCTCGACTGCGGTGCGGTCGAGGCCGAGGTCGCCGACGCCTCGGACGAGTTCGCCAACGAGTACTGCCTTCCGGCGATCAAGGCCAACGCCCTCTACATGGACCGGTACCCGCTGGTCTCGGCGCTCTCCCGGCCGGCCATCGTCAAGCACCTCGTCGCCGCCGCCAAGAAGCACGGCGCCACGACCGTCGCCCACGGCTGCACCGGCAAGGGCAACGACCAGGTCCGCTTCGAGGCGGGCATCGTCGCCCTCGCCCCGGACCTCAAGTGCATCGCCCCGGTCCGCGACTACGCGATGACCCGGGACAAGGCGATCGCGTTCTGCGAAGAGAAGCAGCTCCCGATCGCCACCACCAAGAAGTCCCCGTACTCCATCGACCAGAACGTCTTCGGACGCGCCGTCGAGACGGGCTTCCTGGAGGACATCTGGAACGCCCCGATCGAGGACATCTACGAGTACACCTCGAACCCGGCCCTGCCGCGCGAGGCCGACGAGGTCGTCATCTCCTTCAAGGAGGGTGTCCCGGTCGCCATCGACGGCAAGCCCGTCACGGTGCTCCAGGCGATCCAGCAGCTCAACGACCGCGCCGGAGCCCACGGCATCGGCCGGATCGACATCGTCGAGGACCGCCTCGTGGGCATCAAGTCCCGTGAGGTGTACGAGGCCCCGGGCGCGATCGCGCTGATCACGGCCCACCAGGAGCTGGAGAACGTCACCGTCGAGCGCGAGCTGGCCCGCTACAAGCGGCAGGTCGAGCAGCGCTGGGGCGAGATGGTCTACGACGGTCTGTGGTTCTCCCCGCTCAAGCGGGCGCTGGACGGCTTCATCAACGAGGCCAACCAGCACGTCACCGGTGACATCCGGATGACCCTGCACGGCGGCCGCGCCGTCGTCACCGGCCGTAAGTCGGACGAGTCGCTCTACGACTTCAACCTCGCGACCTACGACTCGGGCGACACCTTCGACCAGTCCAAGGCCCAGGGTTTCATCGAGATCTTCGGTCTCTCCTCGAAGATCGCGGCCCGCCGCGACCTCGCCTGATCGACCCGCAGTCCGGACCGCCTCCCCGTTACCTCCGCGGCGGGGAGGCGGTTGTACATCCGAAGCCTTGAGGAGCAGTAGTGGTGAGCAGCAACAAGGGTGACGTCCGGCTCTGGGGCGGCCGGTTCGCCGACGGTCCGTCGGAGGCGCTGGCCCTGCTGTCGGCGTCGGTCCACTTCGACTGGCGTCTCGCGCCGTACGACATCGCGGGCTCCCGCGCCCACGCCCGCGTGCTCCACAAGGCCGGCCTGCTCACGGCCGAAGAGCTGGACCGCATGATCGCCGGACTGGACCGGCTGGAGGCCGATGTCGCCGACGGCTCCTTCACCGGCACCGTCGCCGACGAGGACGTGCACACGGCCCTGGAGCGCGGCCTGCTGGAGCGGCTCGGCGCCGAACTCGGCGGCAAGCTGCGCGCCGGCCGGTCCCGCAACGACCAGGTGGCCACCCTCTTCCGGATGTACCTGCGCGACCACGGCCGGATCATCGGCGGCCTGATCGCGGACCTCCAGGACGCGCTGGTCGGCCTCGCCGAGACCCACCACGACGTGGCGATGCCGGGCCGGACCCACCTCCAGCACGCGCAGCCGGTGCTCTTCGCCCACCACGTCCTCGCCCATGTGCAGTCCCTGTCCCGGGACGCGGAGCGGCTGCGGCAGTGGGACACCCGGACCGCGGTCTCCCCGTACGGTTCGGGCGCCCTGGCCGGCTCCTCGTTGGG
The DNA here is from genome assembly GCF_044761485.1 of Streptomyces sp. NPDC097617. NCBI lineage: Bacteria > Bacillati > Actinomycetota > Actinomycetes > Kitasatosporales > Streptomycetaceae > Streptomyces > Streptomyces sp. NPDC097617. Next base: position 221,050 of record NZ_JBIWCL010000007.1, on the reverse strand, counting down.
CCTGGACCCGGAGCAGGTCGCGGCCGACCTCGGCTTCGAGCGGGGCTCGGTCGGCAACTCGATCGACGGCACGGCCTCGCGTGACTTCGTGGCCGAGTTCGCCTTCATCACCGCGATGATCGGGATCAACCTGTCCCGGATCGCGGAGGAGATCATCATCTGGAACACGAAGGAGTTCTCCTTCGTGACCCTGCACGACGCCTTCTCGACCGGGTCGTCGATCATGCCGCAGAAGAAGAACCCGGACATCGCGGAGCTGGCACGCGGCAAGTCCGGCCGGCTCATCGGCAACCTGACGGGCCTGCTCGCGACCCTCAAGGCGCTGCCCCTGGCGTACAACCGGGACCTCCAGGAGGACAAGGAGCCGGTCTTCGACTCCTGCGACACCCTCGAGGTCCTGCTGCCGGCCTTCACCGGCATGATGGCGACCCTCACGGTCAACCGGGAGCGGATGGAGGAGCTGGCCCCGGCGGGCTTCTCGCTCGCCACCGACATCGCCGAATGGCTGGTCAAGCAGGGTGTGCCGTTCCGGGTGGCGCACGAGGTGGCCGGCGAGTGCGTCAAGGTCTGCGAGGGGGAGGGCATCGAGCTCGACCAGTTGACGGACGAGCAGTTCGTGAAGATCTCCGAGCACCTGACCCCGCAGGTCCGGTCGGTCCTCAACGTCAAGGGCGCCCTGGCTTCGCGCGACGGCCGCGGCGGCACCGCCCCGTCGGCGGTCGCGATCCAGCTCACCGAACTGAAGGCCGACCTGGTCATCCAGCACGCGTGGGCGGCCCACAAGCAGTAGTCCGCCGTGCCCGCAGGGGCGGTGGGAGCCGGTGCCGGCTCCCACCGCCCCTGCGGCGTGTGCGGGATCAGCAGACGACGGTGACCGAGAACGGCCGGTCGCTGTCCACGGCGGGGCTGCCGGGCTGGGACGGGGTCGCGGTACGGATGAAGAGGGTGGTCGCGTTCACCTTGCCGACCAGGATGGATGAGCTTCCCGGGCCGGGGTCGCTCCCGCCGTTGGTGTTGATCGTGCCCAGCAGGGCGCACTCGGCGAGGTTGGCGGCGGTGCTGATGTTGTAGCGGCCGATGCCGAACCTGTTGATCCCGGTGATGCCGGAGCCGCCCAGTACCGTGCCGTTCGCACTGACCTTGGCCCGGGCGGTGGTGGTCGCCGCGGCCTGCCGTGCCCGACCCGGTTCGGCCGCTGCGGAGGACACGGCGACGACACCGCCGACCGTCAGTGCCAGCCCGGCGAACACGGGTAGTCATGATCAAATCACTATCCGTGTTCATTGGAATGCGGTGCGACCCATGTGGCCAGAGTGTCGAAATCCTCGCGGACCAGCCCGATCTGCTCATCGATGCGCAGCAGCAGGGTCCGTGCCGGGTGGCGCTGATCGACGTACTCGCGGTCCATGGCCGTGATGTCGTCGTCGATCCATGCGAAGGGCCGCGCGCCCGCGTAGTCGAGGATGTACTGGGTCTTCCAGAACGTGCCGCGCGGGGCCCGGCCGTGCATCACCGGCCAGTCGATGAAGGGGAGCCCCGGCAGCCCCAGGTGCGGGCCTATCCACTCATTGGCCTCGTCCTTCCATGTGGTGGCCCAGACCAGCTCGTAGGCGTCGGCGAGGGCGAGCAGCTCCGCCCCGTGGCCGGGATTCAGCCACACCCGCAGCGGCTTGGCCCGCTCCGCCTCCGTCCAGCCGGTCGGGCGCATCCGGTGGGTGACGTACCCCTCGGGGCGGCGCTGGGGCTTGGCCGCGTAGGGGTTAAGCGGGCCGTCGACGTCGATCAGCAGCAGTGGCTTCATTTCGGCAGGATTCCGTTCCGGCTGCCCTCGGGCCGCCTATTTTTCGACTGAATGAGACAATGGCGTCTCATTCGGGGTATGCTTGTCTCATGGCCATGGATCGTGACCAGGTGCTCCGCGATGCGGCCGCCCTGCTTTCCCGCAAGTCGACCGCGACGATGGACGAGGTCGCCCGCGCCGCCGGAATCGGCCGCGCGACGCTCCACCGGCACTTCGCCGGGCGCGACGCCCTCGTACGGGCCCTCGAGGAACTCGGCATCCGGGAGTTCGAGGTGGCCTTCGACAACGCCCGCCTCGACGAAGGAACGGCGGTGGACGCGCTGCGGCGCCTCGTCGCCGAGGCCGAGCCCAACGCCCAGCTGCTGGCCTTCCTCGTCACCGAGAACCAGCTGTTCGAGGGCGAAGAGGTCCATGAGGGGTGGGCCCGGCTCGACGCCCGCGTCGGCGCGCTCTTCCGGCGCGGCCAGGAAGAGGGCGACATCCGGATCGACCTGAGCCCCGCATGGCTCACCGAGGCCCTCTACGGCCTCGTCGGTACCTGCGCCTGGGCCGTCATGGACGGCCGGGTCGCGGCCAAGGACTTCCAGTACATGATCATCGAGCTGTTGCTCGGTGGCGCCAGACGGAGTGTGGAGAAATGAGCACGACCCAGCAGCTGAACAGCCCGATCGGGACGGAGACCAAGAGCCGCGGCCGCTGGCTCGCCCTGAGCGTGCTGGTGCTCGCGGTGCTGCTGGTCGCCGTCGACGCGACCGTACTCGGCCTCGCCACCCCCGCACTCTCCGAGGACCTCAAGCCGTCCGGCACCCAGCTGCTCTGGATCGGCGACATCTACTCCTTCGTCATCGCCGGACTGCTGGTGTCCATGGGCAGCCTCGGTGACCGAATAGGCCGCAAGAAGCTCCTGCTCACCGGCGCCGCCGCATTCGGCGCGGTGTCCGTGCTCAACGCCTACGCGACCAGCCCCGAGATGATGATCGTCGCCCGGTCCCTGCTCGGCGTGGCCGGTGCCACCCTGATGCCGTCCACCCTCGCGCTGATCCGCAACATCTTCCACGACCCCAAGGAGCGCAGCCTCGCGATCGGCATCTGGGGCGCCACCGCCTCGGCCGGCGCGGCCGTCGGCCCGGTCGTCGGCGGAGCCCTGCTCCAGCACTTCTGGTGGGGTTCGGTCTTCCTGATCAACCTCCCCGTGATGATCGCCCTGGTCGTCGTCGGAATCAAGCTGCTTCCCGAATCCAAGAACCCGGTCGCCGGTCCCTGGGACCTCGTCAGCGTCGGCCTCTCCCTCGTCGGCGTGATCAGCGTGGTCTACGCCGTCAAGGAACTCGCCACGCACGGCATCACCTGGGAGGTCGCGGCCACCGCGACACTCGGCGCCGGCGCGCTGTACGCCTTCGTACGCCGCCAGTTCAGCCTGCCGTCGCCGCTGCTCGACATGCGGCTCTTCAAGCACCGCGGCTTCTCCGGCGCGGTCCTCGCCGACCTGCTCACCGTCTTCGGCCTCTCCGGACTGGTCTTCTTCCTCTCCCAGTTCCTGCAGCTCGTCCAGGGCCGCGATCCGCTGGAGGCCGGTCTCGCCGAACTGCCCGCCGCCATCGGCGCGGTGGTCACCGGCCTGATCGCGGGCAGGTACGCCCGCCGGTACTCGGTACGGAGCATCGTGGCGGGCGGCCTCGGCGCCATCGGCCTGGCCCTCGCCGTGCTGACAGTGATCCACAAGGAGAGCGGCTACCCGCTGCTCGGCGCGGCCCTGCTCGTCGTGGGCCTCGGCGCCGGCTTCTCCTTCACCGTGACCGCCGACGTCATCCTCTCCAGCGTGCCCAAGGAACAGGCCGGTTCGGCCTCCGCCGTCTCCGAGACGGCGTACGAACTCGGCGCCGCCCTCGGCATCGCCCTGCTCGGCTCCATCGTCACCGGCGTCTACCAGAGCTTCACCGCCCCGGCCTCCGTGGCGGGCCCGGTCGCCGACGCCGCGCACGAATCCCTCGGCGGGGCCGTCGAGGCCGCCAAGGCGCTCGACCCGCACACCGCCCAGGTGATGGTGGGCGCCGCCCAGGACGCCTTCGTGGACGGGCTGCGGCTCGCCTCCGGCGTCGGCGCGGCCGTGCTGCTGGCCACCGCCGTGGCCGCCTGGTTCCTGCTGAAGGGCCAGAGGCTCCAGGAGGGCGTCGAGCACTGACGTCCCGCCGAAGGATGGTGTTCCGGCCAGAGTTGACAGTGTGTGGAACCGCGGGACACCATCCCGGCGATGGAGATCAACGACCTGACCCCGGCGGAACGCCGAGTCTGGGAAGCCTTCCCGCGCGGCGACGGGGTCGACTTCCGTGCCACGCCCGAGGACAGCTCCGTCGACGGAGCCGACTGGGGCCCGGACCGCGCCCTGCGCGCCGAGGTGCTGCGGGCCATCCTGCTGGGAGCCTGCCCCACCGTGCAGGGCCGAATCCCCGGGCTCAAGCTCAAGGGCGCGAAGATCGTGGGCAAACTCGACCTGCGCTACGCCGTCATCGACCACCCCATCCGGCTGCGCGACTGCTGGTTCGAGCGCAAGCCCCTGATCTACGGGGCCCAGTTGCGCGCCCTGGTCCTCGGCTACTCCACGCTGCCCGGCCTGACCGCCTCCACGGTGCGCGTCGAGGTGGTCCTGCGGCTCTCCTGCTGCCGGATCACCGGCCCCGTGCGGCTGCAGGGCGCCAAAATAGCCGGGGGGCTCTTCCTCCAGGGAGCGGTGATCGGCCCCACGAGCGGCGAGGAGGCGGACGAGCCGCCGCTCCAGCTCAACCACATCGAGGTCGACACCGACATCATCGCGAACGACCTGACCGTGCACGGCCAGCTCCGCCTCAACGGAGCCACGGTCGGCGGCCAGGTCCAGCTCGACCGGGCCCAGCTGCTCGCGCCCGGCGCCATCGCCCTGCACGCCGAGAACCTGACCGTCGGCACCGACCTGCGCGCGCACCGGCTGAAGGCCCGGGGCATGGTCAACCTCACCGGCTCCCGGATACCGGGTCAGGCCAACCTCAGCCGTGCCGACCTCGTCAACCCGGACAGGACCGCCCTGCGCGCCTCCAGCTGCACCATCGGCGAGCTGTGGCTGCGCCGGTGCGACCAGATCCAGGGCGATGTGAACCTGCGCCGCTCCACCCTCGATCTGCTCCACATCGAACCGCAGACCTGGCCCGAGCGGATCGCCATCGACGGCCTCACCTACCGCACCCTCGCCCCGCACCTCCCCGCCGAGCAGCGGCTGCCCGCTCTGGAGCGGGAGGAGTCCGGATACCTCACCTACGCCTACGAGCAGCTCGCGGCGGCCTACCGTACGGCGGGCGACGAGGCCGCGGCCCGGACCGTCCAGCTCGCGAAACTGCGGCGGCACCGGCACACCCTGCCCCGGGCCGCCCGCGCGTGGGGGCTGCTCCAGGACGCCACCGTCGGCTACGGCTTCCGGCCGCTGCGCGCGGCGGGCTGGCTGCTCGCGCTGTTACTGACGGGGTCGATCGCCTACGGGATCGACCCGCCGCGCGCCCTGAAGGCGGGGGAGGCGCCGGAATTCAACGCGGTCTTCTACACGATCGACCTGATGGTCCCGATCGTCAGCTTCGGCCAGGAGGCGGCCTTCGCCCCGGGCGGCTGGCACCAGTGGCTGTCGTACCTGCTGATCGTGACCGGATGGATCCTCGCCACGACCACGGCAGCCGGCGTCAGCCGCTCCCTCCAGCGTCAGTAGGGGAGTGCTACGCGGCCTTCGCCTTGGTCGCGTACATGTCCACGTACTCCTGGCCCGAGAGGCGCATGACCTCGGCCATCACCGAGTCGGTGACGGCGCGCAGCACGTAGCGGTCGCGGTCCATGCCCTCGTAGCGGGAGAACTCCATCGGCTCGCCGAAGCGGACGGTGACCCGGCCCGGGCGCGGCATGCCGGAGCCGCCGGGCTGGAGCTTGTCGGTGCCGATCATCGCGAACGGCACCACGGGGGCGCCGGTCATCAGTGTCAGGCGGGCGATGCCGGTGCGGCCGCGGTAGAGCCGGCCGTCGGGGGAGCGGGTGCCCTCGGGGTAGATCCCGAAGATCTTCCCCTCTTCGAGGATGCGGCGGCCGGTCATCAGGGCCGCGACACCGCCGTTCGCACCGTCGCGGTCGACGGGGATCATGCCGGAGCCGGTGAAGAACCAGGCCATGGCGCGGCCCTTGATCCCCTTGCCGGTCACGTACTCGTCCTTGCCGATGAAGTGGACCGTACGGTCGCACACCAGCGGCAGGATCATGGAGTCGATGAAGGTGAGGTGGTTGCCCGCGAGGATCACCGGACCGGAGCCGGGGATGTTCTCGATGCCCTCCACGCGGGTACGGAACATCATGCGCATGACCGGTCCGACAGTGGCTTTGATGAGCTTCGTACGGAACAACGTGGGGCCCTCCGGCATCGAAAAGCGGTTCGCGCACCGACCCGGTGGCGGTAGCGCAGGTGAGGACGATACTCGCGGGTCAGCTCCGCGCGCACATCGGGTTCACGTGTCGGATACGCATTGTTGACGCTTGTTTGCGCCAAGTTCCCCGGATGTGCCGTCGACGCATCCTCCTCGGTCACCCCCCTTTGCCTACCATCGGCACGCCGTTCGCGGGCCGCGACACGGCGTTCACGACGAGGAGTGGCACTCATGAAGCAGGGTGGGGCAGCACGGCGCACGGTCCTGGGGGCAGCCGTCCTGGCGGCGGGCACCGGCATCACCGGACTCACGGCGGGATCCGCGGCCGCCGCGGGCGACGGGTACGGCGACGGGTACGGCGACGGAGGCTACCGGGACCTCCCGTACCCGACGGTCATCGGCCATCGCGGAGCCAGCGGCTACCGGCCGGAGCACACCCTCGGCTCCTATCAGCTCGCCCTCGACCTGGGCGCGGACGTCGTCGAGCAGGACCTGGTCCCGACCAAGGACGGTCAGCTGGTCTGCCGCCACGAGAACGAGATCGGCGGGACCACCGACGTCGCCGATCACCCCGGGTTCGCCTCGCGGCGCACCACCAAGTCCGTCGACGGCGTCTCCGTCACCGGCTGGTTCACCGAGGACTTCACCCTGGCCGAGCTGCGGACCCTGCGCGCGAAGGAGCGCATCCCCGCCGTCCGCCAGCGCAACACGCTCTACGACGGCCAGTGGGCCGTGCCCACCTTCGAAGAGGTGCTCCGCTGGGCCGACCGCGAGGGCAAGCGACGCGGCAGGCGGGTGTGGCTGCACGCCGAGACCAAGCACCCCAGCTACTTCCGGGCCCTGGGCCTCGGCCTGGAGGAGCCCCTCGCCAAGCTGCTGCGCCGCTACGGGCGCGACGGCCGCGGCGCCGCGGTCTTCCTCCAGTCCTTCGAGCCCTCCAGCATCCAGCGGCTCTCCCGGCTGGTCTCCGCGCCCCGCGTGGTCCTGCTCTCCGCCGCGGGCACCCGCCCCTGGGACTTCGAAGTGGCCAAGGACCCGCGTACGGTCGCGGACCTGGTGAAGCCCGAAGGGCTGAAGTGGATCGCCGGCTTCGCCCAGGGCATCGGCCCGACCATGGACCTGATCCTGCCGCGCGACGCGGCCGGAAAGCTCGGCGCCCCGACCACCCTGGTGAAGGACGCGCACGCCCGCGGCCTGCTGCTGCACCCCTACACCGCGCGCAACGAGAACAGCTTCCTGCCCGCCGAGTACCGCAAGGGGACCGACCCCACCGCCTACGGGGACGCCCTCGCCGCCTTCCGGACCTACTTCGAACAGGGCATCGACGGAATCTTCACCGACAACCCGGACACCGGACTGCTCGCGGCCGAGGCCTTCCGCCCGGGCCGACGCCCCGTCAACCGCTGAACGCCGCTTCCCGTACGAGTGGGCCGGGCCCGGCGGGGAAACCGCCGGGCCCGACCCACTCGTCCCGCCCGGCATGGACCTGTTGAAGGCTGAATACCTCGACAAGCTCGGCCCGCTGCTCTCCGCCGAGGCGGCCGCGGAGGCCCCGGGCACCGGAGTGGACGCGGCCGACCTGGAACAAGCCGTCTGGGTCAGGCTGCTGGAGAGCGGCCGCCACGCCCCCGATCCGGCCGAGCCCGCGGAGCCGGCGCGCTGGCTGCGCCGCGCGGTCCGGGCGGAGGCGCGCCTCGCCCGGCGCCGGGCGAGGCGGGAGGTCCCGTACGACGAGCGTCGTCGCCCCCCGGACAGCCGCCGCCGGCACTCCGCGGACAGCGGGCCACCGGCCGGCACGGCCACCCGGGCCGAACCGGAAGACGCCCTCCTGCACGGCGAGGAGAACCGGGCACTCCGATCGGCGGTCGCCCGGTTGCCCGGACGCTGTCCGGAGCTGATGAGGGCACTTCTTTCGCCCAGAGACCTCACTTACCGTGAAATCGCAGGAGAGTTGGGTATCTCACAAGGAAGTTTGGGGCCCGTCCGTTCCCGTTGCCTGGGATGTCTGCGCAGAATGCTGGCTGCAGAGGTTGCGGCTCCTGGCCTGCGGGGAAAGGAGCGGTAGACCAACGGGCTACCAGGTGAGCTGGAGGCATGCGCACATGGGCATGAGCGTGACCATTTCGGCGGCGGCAGCCGAGGACGCTGAGCAGATCTTCAAACTGCAGTACCTGGCCTTCCAGCGCGAGGCCGAGCTGTACGGCAACTACCTCATCCAGCCGCTCACCCAGTCCCTGGACTCCCTCAAGGGGGAGCTGGCGACGGACACCGTCCTGGTGGCCCGGCTCGGAGACGAGATCGTCGGGACCGTGCGCGGCAATGTCGACGAGGACGGCACCGCCAAGATCGCCAAGCTCTGCGTGCACCCGCGTCTGCAGGGTCACGGCCTCGGCGCGCGCCTGCTGCGCGCGGTCGAGGAGGCCCTGGCGAGCCCCGGCACCACCCACCGCTTCCGCCTGCACACCGGGCACAAGAGCGAATCCAACCTGCGCCTCTACCGCAAGGCCGGCTACGTGCAGGTCGGCGGCCGCACGGCCTCCGACGGCGTCCAACTGGTGATCCTGGAGAAGGAAGCCAAGGACCCGACCGACTTCGCGGTCAGCGCGTAGCGCGCGGCCCTCGCCGCGCGGACCCTCAGCGCTTGCGCAGCCAGAGCATCCCGGTGATCGGCAGGATCACCGGGATGAACAGGTATCCCATCCCGAACTGGGACCACACGGTCGTGTCGGGGAAGGACTCGGGCCGCAGCACCGTCCAGGTCCCCACGGCCAGCACTCCGGCCAGCTCGGCGGCGCAGCAGACCAGCGCCGCCTTGCGGGCCGTCTCCCCGCCACGGACCAGTGAGTACGTGATGAAGGCGTAGGCCAGCGCGGCCACGGCGGACAGGGAGTACGCCAGCGGCGCCCGGTCGAACTCGGTGGAGATCTGGTAGGCGGACCGGGAGACCGCGCCCACCACCATCACCCCGTACAGCCACACCAGCAGCAGCCCGGGCCCGGAGACCAGCCGCTTGCGCCCGGCGGGCGCGGGACCCGTCGCGTCGGTCGTCGTGTCAGCGTCAGGCACCGGTGGTTCCCCAGATGTCGTAGAGCCGTACCTCGAGGACGGCGAGTACGACGGCGCCGGCGGCCACCGTCACCGATCCCCACTTGGTCCGCTCGGTCAGCGAGAGCATGCCCGCGGCCGGCACCGCGGCGAACGCGCCCACCAGGTAGGCCACGAAGATCACCGTGCCCTCGTCGGGCTTCTCGCCCTGGGCCAGCTTCACCAGGCCGATCACCAGCTGCGCCAGGACCAGCACGGTCACGACGGCCATCCCGATGAAGTGCCAGTCCTTGGTCGGCTGGTCCCGCCATGCGGCGTGGCCGCACCAGGCGGCGAGGGCGAGTGCGGCCACGCCGATGGCGACCGTCAGGGCGTCGAGCATGCAGCGAGGGTATTACGGGCCGAAAGACCCGAAGCGCGCGCCCCTGTCTCCCACCGTGGTCTTGACCACAGCAGACCCTCTCGCCGCACCTCGGACAGCTCCGGCCGCACGGGCTCCGATGGCCTTGTCGGTGCAGGTCAGCGCCGCGATGCGGGCCTGACGCAGAGGGGAGGCCGCACCCGGTGCTGTCCGGTATGCGGTCGAAATGCGTCCGCTATTCGGACGCCGTTGATCGGTCAGGGGAGAGGTCTGGTTTACTGGGGCCCATGACCACGACGAGCAGCCGCACCCTTGCGACCGAGGCGACGATGACGCCCGGTGCTCGTTGTATGTGTCGAATGTGCGCCTTCTGAGGGCCCCTTCCTGAGCCTCGCGCCCCGAAGCGAGACCAGACGCGCCCGTGCTTCGTCCCCTGAGGAACAGCACGGCTCGTTCCTGCCCCGCGCACGTGTCGATGTCATCGTTTTCTGACGGTTCGTCCCGTATCGCGTCCCCAGATTGTTTGCCCCGTGCCGGCACCCCGCTGCGTCGCGCACTCGACAGCGACGGAAATCCTGTGATCACCACATCGGGCCTCACGAAGGTCTACCAGTCCCGTGGCCGTGAGGTCACCGCCCTGGACGGCGTCGATCTACACGTCCGCGAGGGCGAGGTCTACGGAGTCATCGGCCAGAGCGGCGCGGGCAAGTCCTCCCTGATCCGCTGCGTCAACCTGCTGGAACGCCCCACCGCCGGCACGGTGACCGTCGACGGCGTCGACCTCACCGCCCTCGCCGGCCGCGGCCGCCGCGCCGGCAAGGAACTCCGCGAGGCCCGCAGCCGCATCGGCATGGTCTTCCAGCACTTCAACCTGCTGTCCTCGCGCACCGTCCAGGCCAACGTGGAGCTGCCCCTGGAGATCCTCGGGATCTCCGGCCGCGAGCGCTCCCGCAAGGCCGCCGAACTCCTCGACCTGGTCGGCCTCGCCGACAAGGCCAAGGCGTACCCGACCCAGCTCTCCGGTGGCCAGAAGCAGCGCGTCGGCATCGCCCGCGCCCTGGCCGGCGACCCCAAGGTGCTGCTCTCCGACGAGGCCACCAGCGCCCTGGACCCGGAGACCACCCGCTCCATCCTCCAGCTGCTGCGTGACCTCAACCAGCAGCTCGGCCTCACCGTGCTGCTGATCACGCACGAGATGGACGTGGTCAAGTCCGTCTGCGACTCGGCCGCCCTGATGAAGAACGGCCGGATCATCGAGTCCGGCACCGTCGCCGAGCTGCTGGCCACCCCCGGCTCCGAGCTCGCCGGGGAACTCTTCCCGGTCACCGGTACCGCCACCGGCCCCGACCGCACGGTCGTCGACGTCACCTTCCACGGCGAAGCGGCCGTCCGACCGGTCATCTCGCAGCTCTCGCGCACGTACAACATCGACATCTCGATCCTCGGCGCCGCGATGGACACCGTCGCCGGCCGGCAGATCGGGCGCATGCGCATCGAACTGCCCGGTGGCTACGAGGACAACGTCGTGCCGGTCGGCTTCCTGCGCGAGCAGGGCCTCCAGGTCGACATCGTCGAGGGCGACGTGGACGCCGACGCCGAATTCGCCGCGCTGGTCAAGGATGGTGCCAAGTGACCTGGTCCGAAATGCAGCCCCTGCTCACCCAGGGCACCTACGACACCCTCTACATGGTGCTGTGGTCCACCCTGGTGACCGTGCTCGGCGGCCTGCCCATCGGCATTCTGCTGGTCCTCACCGACAAGGGCGGCCTCCTGCAGAACCAGCCCCTCAACAAGGTTCTCGGCGTGATCGTGAACCTGGGCCGCTCGCTGCCGTTCATCATCCTGCTGATCTTCCTGATCCCGGTCACCACCGCGGTCGTCGGAACGTTCATCGGCCCCACCGCCATGATCGTCCCGCTCGCCATCGGCGCCGTCCCCTTCTTCGCGCGCCTCGTCGAGACCGCCGTCCGCGAGGTGGACCACGGCCTGATCGAGGCCGTCGAGTCCATGGGCGGCGGCATCCCGACCCTCGTGGGCAAGGTGCTCCTCCCGCAGGCCCTGCCCTCCCTGGTCGCCGGTGTCACCACCACTGTCATCACCCTCGTCGGCTATTCGGCCATGGCCGGCGCCGTCGGCGGCGAAGGACTCGGCTCCAAGGCCATCACCTACGGCTTCCAGCGCTTCGAGACCGGCTTCATGATCGCCACTGTCGTGGTCCTGGTCGTCCTCGTCACGGTGATCCAGCTGCTCGGCGACGGCGTGGTCCGGCTCCTCGCCCGCCGCGGCCGGACCGCCTGAAAAGACTTTCCACCCCTCACAGAGCCCGCACTTGTCGTGCTTGGGCCGCCACCAGCAAGTCATCAGCACTTGTTCAGCAAGAAAGGCACTCTTCGTGCGTAAGAACATCAAGCTCACCGCCCTCGCCGCCTCGGCCACCGCGCTCGCCCTCGGCCTCACCGCCTGCGGCAGCTCCTCGGACCCGTCCTCCGCCAAGGCCGACGGCGGCAAGACCGACGAGAGCAAGCCCCTCGTCATAGCGGCCTCCCCGAGCCCGCACGCCGACATCCTGAACTTCGTCAAGGACAAGCTCGCGGCCAAGGAAGGCCTCAAGCTGGAGGTCAAGGAGTTCACGGACTACGTCCTGCCGAACACCGCCACCGAGCAGGGCCAGGTCGCCGGCAACTACTTCCAGCACAAGCCCTACCTCGACGACTTCAACAAGAAGAACAACACGCACGTCGTGCCCGTCGTGAACGTGCACCTGGAGCCCCTCGGTCTCTACTCCAAGAAGATCAAGGCCATCGGTGACATCAAGGCCGGCCAGACCATCGCCGTCCCCAACGACACCACCAACGAGGGCCGCGCGCTCCAGCTGCTCGCCGCGAACAACCTGATCACCCTCAAGGAGGGTGTCGGCACCAGCGCCAAGCTGTCCGACATCACCGACAAGAAGGGCCTGGAGTTCAAGGAGCTGGAGGCCGCCACGGTCCCGCGCGCCCTGAACGACGTGGACGCCGCCATCATCAACGGCAACTACGCCCTCGAGGCCAAGCTGTCGCCCGTCAAGGACGCGCTGGCCCTGGAGAAGGCCGAGGGCAACCCCTACGCCAACTTCCTCGCGGTCAAGGACGGCAGCCAGAACGACCCGCGGATCCAGAAGCTCGCCAAGCTCCTGAACTCCGACGAGGTCAAGAAGTTCATCGAGGAGAAGTACCAGGGCTCGGTCGTCCCGGCCTTCGGCACCCCGGCCTCCTGAACCGCTTCCTCCTGAACCGGTTCCTCCCGAACCGCTTCCCCTGACCCGGTTCCACCCCGGCCGGTCATGCATCTCGGCCCCGCACGCCCCTGACGGCGCGCGGGGCCGAGCTCTGCCCGCTTCCGGGCAACCCGGCCCTGCACATCAACCGGTCGATGCTGCATGCTGTGGCCTACGACCCGCACGCAGGTCCCGCACGATCGGTCCCGCACCGCGGTCGCATCGCAACACGGTCGCACCACGGTCTCAGGCATGGAGCTGCGCATGACTACCACCTTCCCGGACGTCACCATCAGCACGGACCGGCTGGTGCTGCGCCCCTTCGAGGAAGAGGACGTCACCGCGCTCACCGAGATGATGAACGACGAGCACGTGATCGCCTGGACCGGTGCGCCCCACCCCTACACCCCCGCCGAAGCGCACGCCTGGGCCACCCGGCACTCCCACGCGGAGCGCACCGAGGGCCGCGGCATCGTCTTCGCCGTCACCGAGTTCCTCACCCAGCGCCTCGTCGGCCTCGTGCACCTGCAGGGCACCGACTGGCGCACCCGCGCCACCGAGGTCGGCTACGTCACCGCCCCCTGGGCCCGCGGCGAGGGCTACGCCAGCGAATCCGTCCTCGCCGTCGCCCAATGGCTCTTCCGCGACCAGGGGTTCGAGCGGCTCGAACTGCGCACCGCCGCCGACAACACCGCCTCGCAGCAGGTGGCCCAGAAGATCGGCTGCATCAGCGAGGGCGTTCTGCGCAACGCGTGGATAGTGCGTACGCAGACCCCCGACGGCGGCTGGGGCGACACCCGGACCGACCTCATCGTCTGGAGCCTGGTCCCCGAGGACCTCGACGAGAGCGACGGCTACGACGGGTACGACAGCTTCGACAGCTACGACGGATACGCCCGCGGCTCCGCCTTCCCGCAGCGGGCCGACGCGAGCGGCTACCGCGTCGGCGCCGACTGGAAATGAACCGATGAGCAGGTAGTCTCACCGTGCCCGCCCCGGACGAAGCCTCGCCCTCCCCCAGCTACCGCTGGGAGGTGCCCCCCCCCGCCAGACCAGGAGACAGACGACGATGGCCGACCGGGTCACGGTGATCGGCTGGGACGGTTCCCCCCTGACCGCGGGCGCCCGGTCCGCGCTCTCCGCCGCCACCCTCGTGGCCGGCGCCGCCCACCACCTCGCCCTTCCCGAAGTGCCGCCCACCGCCGAACGCATCCGCCTGGGCAGCCCCGGCCTCGCCGCGCGCCGCATCGCCGGCCACCGCGGTACGGCGGTGGTCCTCGCCGACGGCGACCCCGGCTTCTTCGGCGTCGTACGCACCCTGCGCGCCCCGGAGCACGGCCTGGAGGTGGAGGTCGTCCCGGCCGTCTCCTCCGTGGCCGCCGCCTTCGCCCGCGCCGGCATGCCCTGGGACGACGCCCAGGTCGTCGTGGCCCACCCCCGGACCCTGCGCCGAGCTGTCAACGTCTGCCGCGCCCACGCCAAGGTCGCCGTCCTCACCTCACCCGGCGCCGGCCCCGCCGAACTCGCCCTGCTCCTCGAAGGAGTTCACCGCACCTTCGTCGTCTGCGAGGAACTCGGCACGGACCGCGAGCAGGTGAGCGTCCTCACCTCCGACACGGCCGCCGACCACAGCTGGCGCGACCCGAACGTCGTCATCGTCATCGGCGGCGGGGGACCGGTACCCGCCGACACCGGCTGGCTCCTCGGCCAGAGCGCCGCCCGCCCGGCCGACCGCGGCTGGGCCGCGCCCCGGCCCGACGAGGACACCGGCGAGGGCGGGTCCACCCAGCTGCGCGCGGCCCAACTGGCCCGCCTCGGCCCGCGTACCGGGGACCTGGTCTGGGACATCGGCGCCGGATCCGGCGGCCTGGCCGTGGACGCGGCCGCCCTCGGCGCCGCCGTCATCGCCGTGGACGCCGACCCGGCCGCCTGCGACCGCGTAACTGCCGCCGCCCGTACGCGGGGAGTGCAGCTCCAGGTCGTCGCCGGTCGCGCACCGCACGTACTGGAGAACCTGCCCGAGCCCGATGTCGTCCGCGTCGGTGGCGGCGGCGCCGCGGTCGTCGCGGCCGTGGCCGAACGCCGCCCCGAACGGATCGTCAGCCACGCCTCCACCCGCGACGAGGCGGAGGCGATCGGCAGGGCGCTGACCGAACACGGTTACGCCGTCGAGTGCGCGCTGCTCCAGTCCGTCGCCCTGGACCCCCGGACCTGGGCCGAACAGGACCGTTCCGTGGTGTTCCTCCTGGCAGCCGAACGCCCCGTAACGCGCTGAGACGAGGGCCGGGGTAGGCTGGCCGATCGTCGTACTGCCTCGGACGATTCGGGCATCGCGACACCGTCCGGACGCGCGACGTGGCGCAGTCCACAGAGGACCGTGACGGTTATGGCCGCCACGATCGTCGACGGGCGCGACAATGCTTACTGGTTGTCGTGCGGGCGTATGCGAGACGAACTCGTCGCACCGCAACCCCGCAGGCAAAACCGCTCGGCGGCCCCGTGGGCGACCGGGCGATCGAAGAGGCAACACCGATGGGCGAGGGGTAAGCATGACTGACACCGGCCAGGTCCCGGGCGAGGGTTTCCCGGACAATGCGGGCATGGTGGATCAGCAGGGCGTCCCCGCTCCGGTCCAGATCCCGGCACCGATCCCCGCTGGCTACGCGTTCCAGGACCTCATGGACAACCCGGCCGAGCCGGAGGACGAGGAACTGCTGCTGATGCCGAGCGGCCAGGGCGCCTGGAGCGACCCGCAGGTCGTCCCGCAGGCCCCCGCCTTCCCCACCCCGTCCCACCTCGATGGCCCGCAGATGTACACGGACCCGGCCTACGGCTCGGAGCCCTCCTACCCCGAGGCCCCGGCCTCGTACACCGACTTCCCCCCGCCGGTGTTCCCCGACGGCGGCTACAGCGCGGGCGCGCACGAGACGGGCGGCCGGGACTCCGGCGCGCTCGACCTCGGCGGGCTCGTCGTCCCGCCGCCGGCGGCCCCCGTCGCCCCGGTGGCCCCCGCGGCCCCCGTCCGGCGCCCGCTGCACATGGGCCCGCCCATGCCCGAGGCCAACGGCGGCGTCGTACGGTCCCTCGCGGACCGCGGTCCCGCCGCGGCGCCCGCCCCGGCCGCGCCGATGGCCGCCGTGGGCACCCCGGTGATGCCCGTCCCGCTGCGCCAGGCAGGCCCCCCGACCACCGGACCCGAGTACCTGGACATCCCGAGCGCGGAGGCCGCCCCGGTCGCCGCGGCCCAGCCCGGCGAGATCCCGCCGCAGGCCGGGGCCCCGTGGACCCCCGAGCCGGTGGCGGAGCCCGAGCCCGCGGCGGAGCCCGCCGCGGCCCCTGTGGAGGCCCCCGCCGAGGCCGCGGCGCAGCCCGTGGAGCCGCAGCCGGTGGCCGTCGCCGCAGAAACGGTGATGCAGCCCGCACAGCCCGCACACCCCGCACCGACGGAGGTCGACCCGGCCGAGGAGCCCGCCGCGGCTGCCGAATCCCCCGAGCTGCCGGCCGCCGAGGTGCTCCCCGCCGAGTCCTTGTCGGTCGCCGCCTTGCCGGTCGCCGCCGAGCCGGTCCAGCCGGGGGTACCGGCCGAGGCCGCACCCGAGGCTCCCGAGCCCGTCGCTGCCGCCCCCGCCGAGCCGGAGCCCGTTCCGGTGCGGCCGGAGGCCGTCCGGCCCGCGCAGTCCGAAGCCGCGCAGGAGCCGGCCCTGGCGCAGCCCGAGCCGGCGCTCGCGGCCCCGGCGGAGCAGGAGCCCGTCCCGGTGCAGCCGGAGGCCGTCCAGCCCGTCCAGCCCGAAGCCGCGCCGGAGCCGGTCCGAGCACAGCCCGAGCCGGTGCTCGCAGCCCCGGCCGCCGTGGCCGAGCCGGTCCAGCCCGTCCGGCCGCAGACCGTCCGGCCGCAGACCGTCCGGCCGGAGCCGGTGGAAGCGCCCCTCGAGATCCACCCCGAGGCCGCCCCGGAGCCGGTCCGGGCGGAGCAGCCCGAGGCCCTGCCCGAGGTCGAGCCCGCCGACCGGGCCGAGCCCGCCGCGGACGCCCCCGCCGCGGGCGAGGCGGCCCCCGGCTACGCCGAGGCCGAGCGGGAGGCCATCCTGCGCGTCATGCGCGAGCGCCGGGACATCCGCAAGGGCTTCCGTACCGACCCGATCCCGCACGAGGTGCTGCTCCGCGTCCTGGAGGCGGCCCACACCGCGCCCAGCGTCGGCCACTCGCAGCCCTGGGACTTCGTCGTCATCCGCTCCGCCGAGACCCGCCGGACGATGCACGAGCTCGCCCAGCGCCAGCGCGAGGCCTACGCCAAGTCGCTGCCCAAGGGCCGCGCGAAGCAGTTCAAGGAACTCAAGATCGAGGCCATCCTCGACACCCCGGTGAACATCGTCGTCACCGCCGATCCCACCCGGGGCGGGCGCCACACCCTCGGCCGGCACACCCAGCCGCAGATGGCCCCGTACTCCTCGGCCCTCGCCGTCGAGAACCTCTGGCTCGCCGCGCGCGCCGAAGGCCTCGGCGTCGGCTGGGTCAGCTTCTTCGACGAGCGCGAGATGGTCCGCGAGCTCGGTCTCCCCGAACACCTCGAAGTCGTCGCCTACCTCTGCGTGGGCTACGTGGACGAGTTCCCCGAGGAGCCCGAGCTGGCCCAGGCCGGCTGGTCGCAGCGCCGCCCGCTCTCCTGGGTGGTCCACGAGGAGACCTACGGCCGCCGCGCACTGCCCGGCGAGGAGCCGCACGACCTGCTCTCCGAGACCGTCGCCAGCATCCGCCCGCTCGACGCGAAGGCGCTCGGCGAGGCCTGGGAGCGGCAGAAGCGCATGACGAAGCCCGCAGGCGCCCTGGGCATGCTGGAGATCATCTCCGCCCAGCTCAGCGGCCTGTCGCGGGTCTGCCCGCCGCCGATCCCGGAGCCGGCCGCGGTCGCGATCTTCGCCGGTGACCACGGCGTGCACGCCCAGGGCGTCACCCCGTGGCCGCAGGAGGTCACGACCCAGATGGTGGCCAACTTCCTGGGCGGCGGAGCGGTCTGCAACGCCTTCGCCAACCAGGTCGGCGCCGAGGTCTGCGTGATCGACGTCGGCGTCGCGGGCGACCTCCCGGCCACCCCGGGCCTGCTCCCGCGCAAGGTCCGCCCGGGCACCGCCGACCTCTCCACCGGCCCCGCCATGACCCGCGAGGAAGCGATCGCGGCCATCGAGGTGGGCATCGAAACCGCCCGCGACCTGGTGGCGGCGGGCAACAAGGCCCTGCTCACGGGTGAGATGGGCATCGCGAACACCACGGTCTCCGCGGCCCTCATCTCGGTCTTCACCGGGGTAGACCCCTCCGATGTCACCGGCCGCGGCACGGGCATCAACGACGAGACGCACGCCCGCAAGGTCGAGGTCGTCCGGCGCGCCCTGGAGCTCCACCAGCCGGACCCGGCGGACCCGATCGGCGTCCTCGCGGCGATCGGCGGGCTGGAGCACGCGGCGATCGTCGGCCTCCTCCTCGGCGGCGCCTCGCTCCGCACCCCGGTGATCCTGGACGGCGTCAGCGCCGGCGCCGCCGCCCTGGTGGCCCGCGCCATCGCCCCCGAGTCGCTGTCGGCTTGCATCGCGGGCCACCGCAGCGCCGAGCCGGGCCACGTCGCGGCGCTCAACAAGCTGGGCCTGCGCCCGCTGATCGACCTGGACCTCCGCCTCGGCGAGGGCACGGGCGCCCTGCTCGCCCTCCCCCTGGTCCAGAGCGCGGCCCGCGCGATGCACGAGGTCGCCACCTTCGACTCGGCGGGCGTGACGGAGAAGTAGTCGTACCCGGGCGGGGTCGCCCGGCGGCCCCGGTCCGGGCCTCGGACCGCGTACGCCTGCCCCTCCAGCCCCGCCGGTCCGCACCGCGACCGGTCCGGGGTTCGGGCGGCTCCGGCTCGCCCCTCCAGCCTCGCCGGCGTTTGAGGCGCGGGGTCCGGGGCGGAGCCCCGTTCCACGAGCCGCAGCCGCCGCCCCGTCCGTACTCCGGGACGACCCGAGTCGTATGGTGGACCCGCACGGTATATCCGCACGTCAGTACACCGCCGCTCCAGCGCCGCAGCGGCACGCACGAGCAACGCCGCCCCCAGGAGCCGCACCGCCATGGCCGACACCCCCGCCTACCCCGTAGGACTCCGCCTCGCGGGCCGCCGCGTCGTCGTCATCGGCGGTGGCCAGGTCGCCCAGCGCCGCCTCCCCGCGCTCATCGCGGCCGGCGCCGACGTCCTGCTCATCTCGCCCTCCGCCACCCCGTCCGTGGACGCCATGGCCGAGACCGGCGAGATCCGCTGGGAGCGCCGCCGCTATCAGGACGGCGACCTCGCCGACGCCTGGTACGCGCTCATCGCCACGCAGAACCGCGAGGACAACGAGCGCGCCTCCGCCGAGGCCGAGCGCGAGCGCGTCTGGTGCGTCCGCGCCGACGACGCCTCCGCCGCCACCGCCTGGACCCCCGCGACCGGCCGGATCGAGGGCGTCACCGTCGCCGTGCTGACCGGCAACGACCCGCGCCGCTCCGCGGCCGTCCGCGACGCCGTCGTCGAGGGCCTGCGCGACGGCACCCTCACCGCTCCCTCCCACCGCCACAAGGCCACGCCCGGCGTGGCGCTCGTCGGCGGCGGTCCGGGCGACCCGGACCTGATCACCGTGCGCGGCCGCCGCCTCCTCGCCGAGGCCGACGTGGTCATCGCCGACCGGCTCGGCCCCCGTGACCTGCTCGACGAGCTCCCCCCGCACGTCGAGGTCATCGACGCCGCGAAGATCCCGTACGGCCGGTTCATGGCCCAGGAGGCCATCAACAACGCCCTGATCGAGCACGCCAAGGCCGGCAAGGCAGTGGTCCGGCTCAAGGGCGGGGACCCGTACGTCTTCGGCCGCGGCATGGAGGAGCTCCAGGCCCTCGCCGAGGCCGGTATCCCCTGCACCGTCGTCCCCGGCATCTCCAGCTCCATCTCGGTGCCCGGCGCCGTCGGCATCCCGGTCACCCACCGTGGTGTGGCGCACGAGTTCACCGTGGTCAGCGGTCACGTCGGCCCCGACGACCCGCGCTCGCTCGTGGACTGGGCCTCCCTCGCCAAGCTCACCGGCACCCTGGTGATCCTGATGGGTGTCGACAAGATCGGCCTCATCGCCGAGGCGCTGGTGCGCCACGGCCGACCCGCGCAGACCCCCGTCGCGGTGATCCAGGAGGGCACCACCGCCACCCAGCGCCGGGTGGACGCCACCCTGGCCACGGTCGGCGAGACCGTGCGCGCCGAAGCGGTCCGTCCGCCGGCCGTCATCGTCATCGGTGAGGTCGTCCGCGTCGGAAGCCAGGACGTTCCCACCGCCGGCGCCTGACAGGCCGTTGGCACCGTACCCAGGACAAGGCAGTATCACCCTGTGGCTGATCTCATCACCGTCGAGGACCCCGACGACCCGCGCCTGCGCGACTACACGGGCCTGACCGACGTCGAACTCCGGCGCAGGCGCGAGCCCGCGGAAGGCCTTTTCATCGCGGAGGGCGAGAAGGTCATCAGACGTGCCAAGGACGCCGGGTACGAGATGCGCTCGATGCTGCTCTCCGCCAAGTGGGTCGACGTCATGCGCGACGTCATCGACGAACTCCCGGCGCCCGTCTACGCGGTGAGCCCCGAGCTCGCCGAGCGCGTGACCGGTTACCACGTGCACCGCGGGGCCCTGGCCTCCATGCAGCGCAAGCCGCTGCCGACCGCCGAGGACCTGCTCTCCACGGCCCGCCGGGTGGTCGTGATGGAGGCGGTCAACGACCACACCAACATCGGGGCGATCTTCCGCAGCGCCGCCGCGCTCGGCATGGACGCGGTGCTGCTGTCCCCGGACTGCGCGGACCCGCTCTACCGCCGCTCGGTGAAGGTCTCCATGGGTGCGGTGTTCTCCGTCCCCTACGCCCGTCTGGAGGCCTGGCCCAAGAGCCTGGACTCGGTGCGCGAGGCGGGCTTCAAGCTGCTCGCCCTCACCCCGCACGAGAAGGCCACACCCATCGACGTGGCCGCGCCGCAGTCCCTCGAACGGGTCGCGCTGATGCTCGGCGCCGAGGGCGACGGGCTGTCCACGCCGGCGCTGGTCGCCGCCGACGAGTGGGTGCGGATCCCGATGGCGCACGGCGTGGACTCGCTGAACGTGGGGGCCGCCGCCGCGGTCTCCTTCTACGCGGTGGCCCAGGGGCGCGCCGCGCAGTAGGGCCCGCTACAGCCTCTGGGCCGCCGCGATGCCCAGCGCGACGATCAGCGTCACCACGATGAACACGATCAGCCGCTGCCGCATCAGCTTCGGGTCCGGCCGTGAGGGCCGCCGTCCCGTCCCCGTGGTCCTGGGGGCCGGGCGGCCGCCTGTACGACCCGAGGTCGGCCGGGACGTCGGGCCACCGGGTTGCTGCGGGTTGCGGGAGGACGAGGGCCGCGAGTGCGGACCGCTCGGGGACCCGCCCGGGGGCCGGGGCGCGGTGCCGCCGCCCGTACGACGCTCCGTACGCCGGCCGGGGTACTCCTGCGCCCCGCCGATCCGCTCGGCCTCGGGGAGCCGTCCCGTCGGCCGCTCGGCCCGGGCCCGCTGGGCCGGCGGGCGCCCGTCGGAGAGCCCCTGCGCCTCGCGGGCCGCGATCTCCTTGAGCCGCATCGACAGCTGGAGCGTGCTGGGCCGCTCCTCGGGGTCCTTGGCCAGGCAGGCCCGCACCAGGGGCGCCAGCGCGTCCGGGACGCCCTGCAGGTGCGGCTCCTCGTGCACGACGCGGTACAGCATGACCTCGGAACTGCCGTGCCCGAAGGGCGAGTCGGCCGTGGCCGCATAGGCCAGGGTGGCGCCGAGGGCGAAGACGTCGGTGGCCGGGGTGACCGCGGCGCCGCGCACCTGCTCGGGCGCGAGGAAGCCGGGGGAGCCGACGGCCGTACCCACATGGGTGAGGGTGCTCGCCCCGGTGGCCCAGGCGATCCCGAAGTCGATGATCCGGGGGCCCTTGGGCGACAGGAGGATGTTGGACGGCTTGAGGTCCCGGTGGACGACCCCGGCCTCGTGGACGGCGACCAGGCCCTCGGAGAGCGCGGCGCCCACGGCAGCGATCTGGGCGGCCGTCAGGGGGCCTTCCTCGGCCACCTTGTCGTGCAGCGAGGGACCGGGTACGTACTGCGTCGCGAACCAGGGCCGCTCGGCCTCCAGGTCCGCCGCGACCAGGCGGGCGGTGCAGCCGCCGCGGATCCGCCGGGCGGCGGACACCTCGCGGGCGAACCGCGAGCGGAACTCCTGGTCCTCGGCCAGATCCGGCCGGATGACCTTGAGGGCGACGCGCTGTCCGCGCCGGTCCGATCCCAGGTAGACCACGCCCATGCCGCCGGCGCCGAGCCGCCGGTGCAGTCTGAACGAGCCGACGACACGCGGGTCCTCGCGCCGGAGCCGCATCATCGCCATGTCCACCCCGCTGACCGGTCGTCCTGTTGACCTGGCACAGCTTACGGACCATCCGGCATGCGTGCTCAGAGGCCGCGCCCTCGCCGGAGGATTCGATTGTCAGTGCGGCACAGCACACTTGAGAGAGCGTCGGCGCCGCCGTCCGGGGGTGCGTCCGGGGTGCTCCGCACGTCCAAGCGGCCTTTTCCCCAAGGGGGTTGGCGCTCCGGTGGTGGTCCGGGCGGGTTGCGGCGTGCCCGTACGGGGCGCACGACCGAGTGGATCTTGTCGGCGGCGGGTGCCCGGACACGCGACGACAGGGAGTGACGGAAGTGAGCGAAGTCACTACCCTCCGGTCATCCCCTCCGGGAAGACCCTCACTGCGGGGGAGCGGTCTCCACCCAGGGGAGTACACGGGAGAGGCCCCGTCATCCTCCTGGAGGCCCGGCAATGGGTACGAGGGCATGAGGCCAGGGGCCGCCCGCCCGCCTAGGGTTGAAGACAAGCGGCGGGTGGCGCACTCGTCCCCCGAGGTCACGAGCCCGCCGCTGCCAGACGACAGGGAGAGGACCATGGCGGACATCGCACGGCAAGGACGCAAGGCATTCGCGTTCAACGGCCACGAGTCCGGCACCCGCCACCCACTGGTGGCCGCGGCCATGGTGCTCCCCCTGGCTGCCCTGCTGCTCTTCCTCTTCGGAGGCTTCGATCAGCTGGCGGCACAGGCGTCGTCCGTAGGCCTGATGCTGGGGCGCTGAGCGGCGCCCCAGGTCCGGGAGAGCGGCCCGGACCGGGACATCGGCCTGTCGAACCCCGTGGGGACGGGGGAGAGGCGGACGGACGGCAGGTGAAGGGTGCTGCCCGTACGACTGGGGAGTCGGACGGGCAGCACCCTTTTTCATGCCCCTGTGCACCACGCGTTCCGATGCCGGCGACGCCGCGCGCCCGACTCCTGGCCCTCGGCCCACCCGGGCGGGGCAACGCGAAAGCCCCGACCGTGAGAACGGCCGGGGCTTTCGTGCGGTGCGCGATACTGGGATTGAACCAGTGACCTCTTCCGTGTCAGGGAAGCGCTCTCCCGCTGAGCTAATCGCGCGGGCTCTGCGGCTCGAAAGCCGCAGGTCGTACAGGTGCTGCGTGCGCGATACTGGGATTGAACCAGTGACCTCTTCCGTGTCAGGGAAGCGCTCTCCCGCTGAGCTAATCGCGCGGGGATCCTTGCGGATCAGTGGACGATACTGGGATTGAACCAGTGACCTCTTCCGTGTCAGGGAAGCGCTCTCCCGCTGAGCTAATCGTCCTTGGAGGTGGAGACGGGATTTGAACCCGTGTAGACGGCTTTGCAGGCCGTTGCCTCGCCTCTCGGCCACTCCACCATGGAGCTGCAGGGATTCTCGGGAAGATCCCCCACTTCGAGCGGACGACGAGACTCGAACTCGCGACATCCACCTTGGCAAGGTGGTGCTCTACCAACTGAGCTACGTCCGCAGGTCACCGTGTTCGCTCCGGGGTTTTGCCCCTTCGCTCCCTGGCGACGTGTTGAACTCTAGCGGATTCCCGGGCCAGCTCAAAAACGCGTTTCCGCAGCGTGCTGCCGCTCGATCACCACGGGTCACCCGTCCGTCACCGCACCGGCGCCGCGTCGTCACCGGTCATAGACTCGCAGCCGTGCACGACCTGCCCCCCTTGGCCCGCTTCGGCGGCCTCCTCGCGACCGATCTCCGGGATGTCACCAGCGATCCCGCCGCTCTCGACTCCACCGGCTTCTGGGCCGTGTCCGCCGACTTCGAGGGGCGGCTCGTCTGCGCGCGCTTCGGTGACGTACGCCGTGAGCCGGTACCCGCCCCCGTCCCCGGCGCCTGGCGCGGACCCGACCCCGACCGGTGGACCTCCTCGCTCGACCGGGCCGCGTACGTGGCCGGCGTACGGCGGGTCCGCGAGTACATCGCCGCAGGTGAGGTCTATCAGGCCAACCTCTGCCGGGTGATGTCCGCGCCGCTGCCCGACCCGGACCGCGCCGACGTCGACGCGCTCACCGCGCTCCTCGCGCGCGGCAACCCGGCACCCTTCGCAGGAACGATTCGCCTCGCCGCGTACGGAGTCGAGATCGCCACCGCCTCGCCCGAGCTGTACCTGCGCCGGGCCGGCCGGCACGTCGAGTCCGGCCCCATCAAGGGCACCGGCCGCACCGTCCACGACCTGCTGCCCAAGGACCACGCCGAGAACGTGATGATCGTGGACCTCGTGCGCAACGACCTCGGCCGGGTCTGCGCGACGGGCTCCGTCGCCGTCCCCGAGCTGTGCGCCGTCGAGGAGCACCCGGGACTGGTGCACCTCGTCTCCGTCGTCAGCGGCGAGCTCGCCGACGGGGCCGGCTGGCCCGAGCTGCTCGCCGCCACCTTCCCGCCCGGATCCGTCACCGGCGCGCCCAAGTCCTCCGCACTGCGGATCATCGAGACCCTGGAGACCGCCCCGCGCGGCCCCTACTGCGGAGGCATCGGCTGGGTCGACGCCGACCGGGGCACCGCCGAGCTCGCCGTCGGCATCCGTACCTTCTGGATCGACCGCGAGACCGCCGGCGGACCCCGCCTCCTCTTCGGCACCGGCGCCGGCATCACCTGGGGCTCCGACCCCGACCGGGAGTGGGCGGAGACCGAGCTGAAGGCCGCCCGCCTGCTGCGGGTGGCCACCGGTCACGAGGTCAGCGGTATCCAGGGGACGAACGGCACGATCGGAAGGACCGCACGATGAGAATCTGGCTCGACGGAGCCCTGACCGAGGTGGACAACGCGAAGGTGTCCGTCCTCGACCACGGCCTGACCGTGGGTGACGGCGTCTTCGAGACGCTGAAGGCGGAGCGCGGTCGCGCCTTCGCGCTCACCCGCCACCTGGAACGGCTCACCCGCTCGGCCCGGGGCCTGGGCCTGCCGGACCCCGACCTCGACGAGGTCCGCCGCGCCTGCGCCGCCGTCCTCGAGGCCAACCCGGTGGAGCACGGACGGCTGCGCGTCACCTACACCGGCGGGGTCTCCCCGCTCGGCTCCGACCGCGGGGACGCCGGCACCACCCTGATCGCCGCCGTCGCGGAGTCCGCCCGCCGCCCGGACACCACAGCCGTGGCCACCGTGCCCTGGGTCCGCAACGAGCGCTCGGCCGTGGCCGGGCTGAAGACCACCTCGTACGCCGAGAACGTGGTCGCCCTCGCTGCCGCCCACCGGGCCGGCGCCTCCGAGGCGCTCCTCGCGAACACCCTCGGCCGGCTCTGCGAGGGCACCGGCTCCAACGTCTTCGTCGTCCTCGACGGCGAACTGCACACCCCGCCGCCGGCCTCCGGCTGCCTGGCCGGCATCACCCGGGCCCTGGTCGTCGAATGGGCCGGTGCCAAGGAGAGCGACCTGCCCTTCGACGTGCTGGAGCGGGCCGAGGAGGTCTTCGTGACCTCCTCGCTGCGCGACGCCCAGGCGGTGCTGCGGATCGACGACCGCGAGCTGGGGACCGCCCCCGGACCGGTCACGGCCGAGGTGATGAGGATCTTCGAGGTGAAGGCGGGCGCGGACGTCGACCCGTAGGCCGGACCGTACGTCCACAGGAGGACTGTCGCGGCGTCCGCGGGACGGGTAGAACTCAAGGGATGACCACCACCCTGCGGCCGTCCGGGCCGCTCCAGCAGACGACGGCCGGGGCGCGGTCGCGCCCGTACGAGATCCGGGTCAACAGCAGACGGGTCGGCGCCCTGCTGCTCGCGTCCGACACCCCCTTCGGGCCGACGGTCGGGGAGATCCGCGACCTGGACGTCGAGGAGGGGGACCGGCGGCGGGGGAGGGCCACCGTGGCCGCGCTCGCCGCCGAGGAGGTGCTGCGCGGCTGGGGCTGCCGCAGGGTGCGCGTGTCGGTTCCGGCGGAATCGGAGGGCGGCCTGTGCATGGCCGAGGCCCTCGGGTACGCCGAGTACAGCCGCAACATGGCCAAGGACCTGCCGGCCGAGCCGCCCGCGCTCCCCGAGGGGGTCCGGGGGCGGCCCATGACGGACGCCGAGTACGAGGTCTGGCACGCGGGGGCCGTCGACGCCTACGCCGCGAACTGGAGCAGCCGCGGCATGTCCGCCGAGGCCGCCCGCGCCAAGTCGGTGGCCGACCACGAGAGCCAGCTGCCCGGGGGACTGGCGACCCCGGGAGCGACCTTCGTCGTCCTGGAGGCGGCCGGTGTGCCCGTCGGCCATGTGTGGCTCGCGCCGCGCGCGGAGGGTTCGTACATCTACGACATCGAGGTCCGGGCCGAGCACCGGGGCCGCGGGCACGGCCGCGACCTGATGCTGCTCGCCGAGCGCGCGGCCCTCGCCGAGGGGCACCGCCTGCTGGCGCTCCAGGTCTTTGCCGGGAACACCCCGGCCCTGCGGCTGTACCGGTCCCTCGGCTACCGGCCCACGAACTTCAACTTCGCCAAGGACCTGATCTAGGGATCAGGCCGGCCGGGCGCCGTCCGACAGCAGGCGGTCGGCGATCTCCTCGATGCGGGCGCGCAGGCCGTCCTGGCTCTTGCCGCCGTCGAGCCGCTGTCCGTCGATCACGTATGTCGGGGTGCCGGTCACGCCGATGGCCTTGCCCTCGGCCTGGTCGGCGTCGACGATCAGGATGTGCCGGCCGTCGATCAGCGCCGTGTCGAACTCCTCGACGTCGAGGCCCAGTTCACGCGCCACGTCCAGCAGGACCGGCTCGCCGCGCTCGGCCAGCTGGGCGGTCCGCGCCAGTACGGCTTCCGTGTAGGGCCAGCCGAGGCCCTGCTCCACGGCCTCCTCGGCGGCCTGGGCCGCGGCGAAGGCGTGCTTGTGCTTCTCCAGCGGGAAGTGGCGCAGCCGGATGTCCAGCCGGTCGCCGTAGCGGGCCCGCAGGGCGCGTACGTCGTCCAGGGCGCGGTGGCAGTCCGGGCACTGCAGTTCGCACCAGACGTCGAGGATCACGGAATCGGTCATACGGACAGTCTCCCAGCCCCCGCCCGCCCCACCGACCGGGACCTCGAGGACCTCGACCAGGACCTCGACCAGGACCTCGACCGAGACCTCGACCAGGGTCTCGACCAGGACCGCGACCGGGACCCAGGGAGGAGGCGCGACCCGGAGATGTCCCGGAGATCCGTCCGGGGGCGGCTGCGGACCTGGCCGCCGCGACGGCGGTCGGTGCAGGATGGACAGGGACAGATCGCCGACCCGCCGAGAGTCCGGAGGACCGCATGCTTGCCGAGACCATTTGCTCCGCGGTGTCAGCGGCGGGCCTGGGCCTCGCCGCGGTGACCGCCTACCGCAAGCGCTTCCTCGCCGCCACGCGGATCGCCGCGTACGCGCTGGTGCCGGTCGCCCTGGTGATGACGGGCTTCGTGGAGTGGGTGTCCGGGATGGTCTTCAACCCGACCGTCTGGGCCGGGTTCGGGCTGCTGGGGCTGTCCTGGCTGCTCTTCATGACCACCCGGGCCGTCGAGCGCCGCGGCGCCGGCGCCTCCGAGAAGCCCGTGAAGTCCGGCAAGCCCGCGAAGAAGGTCAAGGGGAGCCCGGTCGGCGAGGCCGTCGCCCCAACCGCCTCCGCACCGTCCCTGGGCGCCGCCGGCACCGGCGCCCGGCCGCAGTCCGCCGCCCCCGCCGACGACTTCTCCGACATCGAGGCCATCCTCAAGAAGCACGGGATCTGACCCGGCCCGGCCCCGCCGGACATCCCTCGTCCACAAGATCGAGCGAACTCCCGCGCGGATGTTGGCGTGTTGAGGGGCGGTCCGTGGTGCGCTGCGCCATCATCGGCCCGACATGTTCGAGACATCGCACGGTGAGCCGCCGGTACCCGCCCCCGTTGTGGAGGAGCCGCGAGGCTGTCTCTTCGCGCTATCCCAACCGCCCCTGATGATCTTCCTGGCGGTGATCGGCATCCTGCTGCTGCTCGCCGCGGTGCACGATCTCTTCCTGCTCTGACGCCTCCGCGTCGGCCTCCTTGCGCCGGGCCCGGTACGCCGCCACGTGCAGCCGGTTCCCGCAGGTCCGGCTGTCGCAGTAGCGCCGGGAGCGGTTGCGGGACAGGTCCACGAAGGCCCGCCGGCAGTCCGGGGCCTCACAGCGCCGCAGCCGTTCCTGTTCGCCGGAGACCACGATGAAGGCCAGCGCCATGCCGCCGTCGGCCGCCAGGTGGTCGCCCACCGACGCGCCCGGCGCGAAGTAGTGCACGTGCCAGTCGTAGCCGTCGTGGTCGGTCAGCTGCGGGGTGGTGCCGGCCGTGGCCACGAGCTCGTTGATCAGTACGGAGGCCGCACGCGGGTTCGGCGAGGCGAAGACCTGGGCGAACTTGCCTCGCACGGTCCGGACCCCGGCCAGGTCGCGGGCGCTGAGCTCGCCGACGTCGCTGATCGAGTACTCCTGGACGAATCCGCGCAGCGTTCCGATGTCCGAGAGCCCGTCGGGCTGGTCCGCCTCGGCCGCGGTGTTCACCAGCGCGACGACGACGTCGAGCGCGCGACGGGTGTCGTGGGGGATCTGCACGGGGTCTCCCTGAGAGGCCGGGCCTGCGGCGACGGGAGGCGCCGCCGCTGCCGCCCGACAATAGCGGGTCCCGCCGAAGCACACCGGCGCCGTCCTCGCGGGTGGCTTCCGCGGGAACAGCGCCGGCACTGCCGTATGTGGCTGTCGGCCGCTCCGCACCGTCGCCCCGAGTCGGACGGTGTCGAGCGGCTGTGGGCCTGGCTCAGCTTTCGGCCAGGATGTGGGAGAGCTCCTTGTCGAGGTCGAAGTGCCGGTGCTCGGTCCCGGGTGGGACCGCGGCGTCCGTCCGCTTGAGGAACGACTCGAGTGCTCGGGCGGGTGCTTCGAGCAGTGCTTCTCCCTCCGGTGAGCTCAGGGCGATGCAGACGACGCCCTGACCGTGGCTGCGGGACGGCCAGACGCGGACGTCGCCGGTACCGGTGGGCCGGTGGAGGCCCTCCGCGAGGAGGTCGCGGGCGAATACCCATTCGACCGTTTCCTCGGCGCCGGTGTGGAAGGTGGCGTGCACGGCGTAGGGGTCGGCCGTGTCATACCGCAGGCCCGCGGGAACAGGCAGTGAGGACTCGCTCGACACAACGAGGCGCAGGTGCAGCTCGCAGCTGACCGTGGTGTTCATAAGCGCCAGGGCCTTTCGCTCAGTGTGCGCTCGGGGATTCGCACGTCGGCGAAATCGACATGCCACCTACGGTGCCGTTGTAAACCCCTCTGACCGTTTTGCGGACCTCTGGGTCCCTCGGACGGCGGATCCAAACCTGCATTCACGTGTGCATCGAGCTCGGGTAGATTCGGGTCCATGAATACGGGGAGTGACCGCGGCACCCACGGGTCCGCCGCTGACGAATCCACGCCGGAATCCACCACGGCCGCCTCCTCGGAGGCCACCGCGGAGCCCGGCGCGCAGACGCCGCACGTGTCGAAGGCTCCGGCCTTCATCAAGTCGAACAAAAGCCTGCACCTGAGCTGGCAGGTCGGCGTCTTCATCATCGGCCTCGCGGTGATCGCCGCCGGCGTCGCGATGCTCGTGCTGCCCGGCCCCGGCTGGGTCGCGATCTTCGCCGGCCTGGCGATCTGGGCCACCGAGTTCGCCTGGGCCCACCTCGTGCTGCGCTGGACGAAGCGGAAAGTCACCGAGGCCGCGCAGAAGGCTCTCGACCCGAAGGTCCGCCGCCGCAACATCATCCTGACCAGCGCGGGCCTCGTCATCGCGGGCGCGCTGATCGGCTTCTACCTGTGGAAGTACGGGCTCGTCCTGCCCTGGGACCTCAAGGACCAGTGATGGTCAGGAAGCACCGCTGACATGCGGTAATGTTTGCGGTGCGTCCGGGCGATTAGCTCAGTGGGAGAGCACTTCGTTCACACCGAAGGGGTCACTGGTTCGAACCCAGTATCGCCCACCCGGACCAGAGGCCCGGAGACTTCACCGTCTCCGGGCCTCTGGCGTTTCACTCACCGCAGCCGGGCGATCGCGGCCCGCAGGCGGCGGGCGTCGCGCAGCCGGCGCTCGTACGTCGCCCCCACCGCCAGCAGCAGCAGGCCCGCCAGGGCCGGCGGCACCCAGCGCGGGAGCGCGCCCGCGACCTGCACCACGTACGGGGCCAGCTCGTGCAGCGCCACCGCCGCCAGCACCGCGCCGCCCAGCAGGAGCGGGGCCTGCAGCCGCCACCGCGCGCCGGCCAGGGTCACGGCCAGTGCGGCCGCCCCCAGCAGCAACGGGCGCATCCAGCCCGGGTCGCCCCAGGCCGCGAGCAGGCTCGGCAGCAGCGTCGCCGCGAGTCCCGGGCCGTACGCCGTCCAGGACGAGGCCTGCGGGTCCCGGCGGCGCCGCAGCAGACCCACCACCAGGGCGGGCACCGTCACCGGCAGCGTGTAGGCCTCCGGTGCGGTCACCCCCGCCTCGGCCAGCCGGACCCAGGTCGCCGCCGCGAACAGCGCCCCGGCCGCCCAGCCCAGCACCCGTCGCTCGGGCCGCACCGCCGCCCCCGCGCAGACCACCCCGGCCAGCGCCAGGACCAGGGCCAGGGTGTCGGCCCGCCCGGCCGACAGGCCCAGCGCCAGGACGCCCGCCGCTGCCGAGGCGATCTCCACGGGCAGCCGGACCCCGCCCAGCCGCGGCCCGAGGGCCGCCGCCAGCGCCGGGACCGCGAGCACCGGCAGCGCCCACCGGACCACCTCCAGGTCCGACACCGCGCCCACCGCCACCAGCAGGCCCGTGGCGTACCCGACCGCGCACACGGCCGCCGTGGAGCGCACCGGCATCGGAGCGGGCCCGTACGCCGCTCCCGCCGCGCAGCCCGCGCCCAGCAGCCCCCACACCGCGAAGGTCGCCGTCCGGCCGTCCAGCGCGCCCAGGGACACGTTCGCGGCGCCGGCCAGCGCACACACCGCCGCCGCGATTCGCACCCCGCGCGTCGGGGAGCGCAGGGCGAGGACGCCCACCGCGCCCGACACCGCGAGCTGCGCGGCGAACACCGCCGCCACCGGGAAACCGAGCACCGTCGGGGCCGAGAACAGCCCCGCCCAGCCCAGGACCACCGCCACCACCAAAGGCTCCGGCCGCGACAGAGCCCGCGAGAGCCACCAGGCAGCCCCCGCCGAGATCAGCAGGGCCAGCGTGACCGCCGCCCCCGGCGCGTACGGATCCCGCCCCGGGGTCGTCCCCGCCCACACCTCGCCCAGCACCCGCAGCCGGGCCGCCAGCATCGGAACCACCGCGGAAACCGCCGCCACCGCCACCAGGGCCACGACCGCCGCGCCCGCCCGGGCCAGGCCGCGCCGTACCGCCGCCGGCAGCGCGGAGCTCCGTACCGCCGCCAGCAGCGGCAGCGCCAGCAGCAGGTGCACCAGCGCCGCCCAGCCCGGGGCCAGACCCGGCCGGGCCGGTCCGCCCAGGGCGACCACCGCGGCCAGCGCGCCCACCAGCGCCGCCGCCGAGGCGCGGGGCTCGCGCCAGGCCGCGGCCACACCGAGGGCCGCGCCCGCCAGCAGCAGCGCGGCCGGGGCCAGCGCCGCCCCCGCGGACCCCGCCGACCAGGACTGGGCCACCCCGATCAGCAGCGCCCCGGACGCCGTCACGGCGGCGGGAACCACCGCCCACCTGACCCGCAGGGCGAGCGCCGCGTCCAGCACGGCCGTCGCCAGCAGCGCCCAGCCCAGCGGCAACGGGTCCGGCCGCACGGCCAGCGCCGCCAGCGGCAGCGGGAGCTGCGCCGCCAGCACCGCCGCCGGCAGCGGGATCCGCAGCGTCCGCAGCCCCGAGCCGTACCCGGCCCACACCGCCGCCAGCACCGCGGCCGCACCCGCCGCGTAGCCCGTGCCGTCGAGGTCCGGCATACCGACCGCGTACAGCGCGTACGCGTCGAGCACCGTCAGCAGCAGCCCCACCGCGGCAACCGACTCCGCCGTCGACCGCAGCCCGCGGCGCAGCAGCAGCACGGGCGCGCCCAGCGCCGCCGCCGTCACCGC
Organism: Streptomyces sp. NPDC097617; assembly: GCF_044761485.1. Lineage (NCBI taxonomy): Bacteria > Bacillati > Actinomycetota > Actinomycetes > Kitasatosporales > Streptomycetaceae > Streptomyces > Streptomyces sp. NPDC097617. Next base: position 188,792 of record NZ_JBIWCL010000007.1, on the reverse strand, counting down.
GGCCAGCACCGCCGAGCGGCCGGCGATCCCCATGGACCCCCAGCTGACCAGCGTGAACGCGAGGGCGGCTACGGCCAGCAGCACCGCACCCAGGGTCAGCAGCACGTTCTGCGCGCTCGGGGCCGAAGCCTCCTTCGTGGGCCCGGCGGGCGCGGCAGGTCCCCAGCGGATCGGGGCGGGCGCGCCGCCGGGCTGCCGCAGGAGCCGCAGCAGCCAGTCGCGGCGGCCCAGCAGATACAACCGCCGGGCATCGAGTTGAGCCAGCTCGCGGTCGATGAGCGCCAGCTCTTCGGCGGGCGGCAGAGGGGTGTTCATATCCGGAGTGTGGCGGCGGTCACGCAGTCAGGACATGGGTGTGGGTACTCAGATGTGCCCTGAGTAGGTACGTGAGGTGTGCCCGGCGGGGCGGCTCGGGAGAAGCGGTTTGAACCAGCCCCGAGCCTTCTGTATTGTTCAATCCGTTCCCGGGCGATTAGCTCAGCGGGAGAGCACTTCGTTCACACCGAAGGGGTCACTGGTTCGATCCCAGTATCGCCCACCGGGACAGGCCGGTCCGTCACAGACGGACCGGCCTTCCGCATGTTCGGGGCCCTCCCCGAGCCCTTCCCGGGGCCCCCACAGGACCCACCCGGCCCGGCCTACGCGGCCGTCGACAGGTCCGGCCGCAGCGGCCAGTGCGGATCCACGGCCTCCGGAGTCCCCTGCCGGGCGAACCACGCCTGCAGACCGCGCGCCTGCGCCGCGTGCCACACGGCCTGCAGCGTGTGCAGTTCGGCCGGGGTCAGCCGCTCCAGCCGGGGCGCGAACCGGCGCCCCACCGCCCGCACCAGCTCCAGCGAGGCCATCGCGTCCGCCGCCGCCTCGTGCGCGCCCTCCAGCTCGATCCCGTAGTGCGCGCACAGGTCCGTCAGCGTCCTGCGACCCTTGCGGTACCGGTCCAAATGCTTGTCCAGCACCCGCGGATCCAGCACCGTCAGCGGCCGGTTCTCCAGGTAGCGCGACAGCGAGGACGCCCGGTGCCGGCGCAACTCCCGGTCCAGCAGCGTCAGATCGAACGGCGCGTTCATCACCACCACCGGCCGGCCCGCCACCTGCTGCTCCCCGAGCGACCGGGCTATCTCCTCCACCACCGGCGCCGGCCAGCGCCCGTGGCGCTGCAGGTGCTCGTCGGTCAGCCCGTGCACTTCCGTGGCGCCCGCGGGCACCGGAACGCCGGGATTGACCAGCCAGCGCGTGGTGCGGACCCGGCCGCCCGCACACTCCTGGACGATGAGCGCGGCGGACACGATCCGGTCCTGCTCGACGTCCACCCCGGTGGTCTCCGTGTCGAATGCGGCCAGCGGGCCCTCGTACCAGCGTGTCATGGCGAACTCCTCGTCCCCGAGCGGCGGATGGAGCTTCCTGAACACTCCAGCCCCGCCGCATCGGTGATACCCGGGCTGTTTGCCCCGTACGCCGTTTGCGGGCAGTCGGGTGCGGAGACAACTTCAGTGGGGGGCCGTACACATGACCGGTCGTCACCCAGCACCGCACGCGGTAGAGCCCGCAAGGCATGGGGAGCCGGCCATGGCGCTCACACAGCCCGAACCGGGCGGGGTGCTGCAGGAGGGGGCAGGTCCGCGGACCGCATCCCTGCGCGGCACACTCGCCACCACCGCCTGCATGGAGACCCTCCAGGTGGGATACCTGCACGCCGTCGCGGCCGCCGCCGGCTGCTCGCTCTCGCAACCCTTCCCCGACAACGGCATCGACTGGCACGTCTCCCACGGAGCGCCCGACCACGTCGTCGACGACGAGGTCACCATCAAGGTGCAGCTCAAGGCGACCTACCAGATACCGCCGCGGCCGGCCGGGGCCACCTTCGCCTTCACCCTCGACAACGAACACCTGGTGAAGCTGGCCCGGTCGCCCGTCGCCGTGCACAAGATCCTCGTCGTGATGCTCGTACCGAGGGAGCGCGACCAGTGGCTCGCCGCCGGACACGACCGGCTCGACCTGAGGCACTGCTGCTACTGGACCAACCTCGCCGGGCACCCCGTGACCGGCCGGCGCCGCACCACCGTACGGATCCCCACCACGCGGATCTTCGACGACCGTGCGCTGTGCGAGATCATGACCCGGGTCGGGTCGGGAGGGACACCCTGATGAACCTGCACTCACCGCACCTCGAACCGCTCCCGTCCCCGCAGTACACCCCGAGCGGTCCCGATCCCGCGCAGGTCGACCCGCAGGTACTGGGGGCGCTGCTGCAGCGGCACGGCTGGCTGCGGCGCGGCGGCGCGGCCGGGAGGTACGGGCGCTGGACCCCGCCGGGGCGTTCGGGCACCAGCCTGCTCGTCCCCGAGAGCCGCACCTTCCCCGACTGCGCGGACCTGCTGGAGGAGGCACTCACCGCCCTCGCCCACGGCCAACTGCCCTCGGCGCGCGAGGTGCTCCTCGGGCTGAGCGTGCCCAGCGACGAGATCCGCTGGGAGCGGGAGATCCCGGAGGGGCCCCACGGATTCCGGGGCGAGGCCGCCTGGCCCGTGCAGGAACAGCTGCGCTCCGCCGCCCGCCGGCTGCTGATCGCGGGGGCCCTCGCCGACCGGGCCCGGGCCGGCTACTACGGGGCCCGGCACCAGGCGCAGGCCGAACACACCCTGGACGGCGTCCTGGTGGGCCCCTCCCCGGGCGGGCGCCGACTGAGCGCGTACGTCCCCGTGGACGGCGGCCGGGGACCCGTGACCCGGCTCCACCACGCCCTGCACGCGGCCCGCGAGGCAGTGGACTACCGGCGGGCCACCGGCGGCATGGAAGCCTTCGACGCGGCGGTGGCCGCCGGGGTCAGCCGGGAACTGGCCGAGGCGCTCATCTCCCTGGTCCGGGGCTCGGAAGGCGCCCGCATCGCCCTGGCCTGGGCTCCCGCGGCCGGGGTCCCGGCGGGCTGCGCGGCCCGCCCCGAACCGGTGGACTTCTCCCCGGGCGACCTCCCCGTACTGCGGGAGGCCGCGGCCCGCTACACCCGCGCGGAACCGGCCGTACCGGTCCGGCTCGCGGGGGCCGTGGTGCGGATGCGGCGCAAGGCGGCCGGGGGAGGGGGAACGGTACGGCTACGGGTGCTGGCCGGGGCGGAGGTCCCGTACGTCCGGGCGGCGCTCGACGAGGAGGCGTACCGCATCGCCGGCCACGCCCACCTGGTGGGCCTGCCGGTCCGGGTCACCGGCCGGCTCCAACGACGGGGCGGCTTCCGGAGGCTGTCCGACGCCGCGGACGTGGCACCCGTACCGATGGACGAGGTCGAGCGGGACCGGCTGATGAAGTCCCTGGACGCGTCCTTCGACCCCGAGGACGCCCTCCCCTGCGACGACTAGCGGAAGGCGGTGGCGCGGACCGTGGTGCCGCAGAGGGCGAACTGGCCGCCGTCGGACGGCGCGACCTGGAAGCCCATGCCCGCGATGCCCACCACCAGGGAGGGGGCGGTGGTCGGTTCGGCGCCGGAGGCGCAGTAGCCGTCCGCCTCGCCGAGGACCGGGGTGAAGGTCAGGACCGTCGACGCGGACCCGCCCTGGGCCAGCAGCACCGGCCGGGCCCCGCCGCGCGGGACGACGCGCAGCGGAGCGTTCCGGTCCGGGGAGCCCTGGCCCGAGAGCGCCACCGTCGGGAAGCCCCGCAGTTCGCACGCCGGGCCCTGGTTGACCACCGTGAACCGCACCCGCTCGGAGCCCGTCCGGTCGGCGCCGGTGGCGGAGAGCTGGTCCCCGGTGCACGCGGCGGCAGGCGCCGCCGCCGCGGGGGCGGCGAGGAGCATCCCGCCCGCAAGCAGGGCCGTCGCGGCGCCCAGGGCGGCCGCCTTCCGGGTCACTCTCATGGGTGTCACCTCATGCCAGGTCGGAAGATCCCCTTCCACCATCGCACGGGGTGTTCCCGGCGGCCCGGCCGAAGGAAGCCATGGTCAGCCCCGGGACGGGGGAGAAGTCCGGACCGCGGGTGAAGCCCACCCGTTCGTAGAGGGTCACCGCCGGAGCGTTGGCGGCGCCGGTCGTGACCCGGACGGCGCGCCCCGGGAACACTTCCGCCAGGGCATGGCGCAGCAGCAGCGAGCCGACACCCCGCCGGAACCACCCCGGATCCACGCACAGCCGGTCGATGCTGATCCGCGCACCCTCCTCCCACGCGAGGAAGCCGGCCAGCTCGCCGCTCCCGGAGAAGGCACCCACCCAGTTCAGGTCCGTGCTCCGCAGGTCGGCGAGGCTCTCACCCAGTGCCGGGATGCCGTCGAAGCCGATCAGTGCGGCCTCCACGCCGTACGCGGCCCGCCCGATCCGGTGCACGGCCGTCGCGGTGGCATCGTCGGTGAGGTCCAGCGGGCGTATCTGCATACCGCGCCACGTTACCGGCGCACACCGCCGAGCTTCGGGTGGGGCGGGGGGGCCCGCCGAGCGGGTCCGGGCCGGCCCGGGCGGTAACCGTTTAGCGGCGCGGCCACTCCGCTCGGTACGATTCAGGCGCGCGGCGTTCGCCCGCGCATCCCCTGGGTCAGGAGAGACCGGTGTCAGACGTCCGTGTGATCATCCAACGCGATTCCGAGCGGGACGAGCGCGTGGTGGCCACGGGCACTACGGCGGCTGAGCTCTTCGCCGGCGAGCGCACCATCGTCGCCGCGCGCATCGCGGGCGAGCTCAAGGACCTCGCGTACGAGGTGAAGGACGGCGAGACCGTCGAGCCGGTGGAGATCTCCTCCGAGGACGGCCTGAACATCCTGCGCCACTCGACCGCGCACGTCATGGCGCAGGCCGTGCAGGAGCTGTTCCCCGAGGCCAAGCTCGGCATCGGCCCGCCGGTCCAGAACGGCTTCTACTACGACTTCGACGTGGCCCGGCCCTTCACCCCGGAGGACCTGAAGGCCATCGAGAAGAAGATGCAGGAGATCCAGAAGCGCGGGCAGCGGTTCTCCCGCCGCGTGGTCACCGACGAGGCGGCCCGCGAGGAGCTCGCCGACGAGCCCTACAAGCTGGAGCTCATCGGGATCAAGGGCTCCGCCTCCACCGACGACGGCGCGAACGTCGAGGTGGGCGGCGGCGAGCTGACCATCTACGACAACCTGGACGCGAAGACCGGCGACCTGTGCTGGAAGGACCTCTGCCGCGGTCCCCACCTGCCCACCACCCGGAACATCCCCGCGTTCAAGCTCATGCGCAACGCGGCCGCCTACTGGCGCGGCAGCGAGAAGAACCCGATGCTCCAGCGCATCTACGGCACCGCGTGGCCGTCGAAGGAAGAGCTGAAGGCCCACCTCGACTTCCTCGCCGAGGCCGAGAAGCGCGACCACCGCAAGCTCGGCAACGAGCTCGACCTCTTCTCCATCCCGGACGAGATCGGCTCCGGCCTCGCCGTCTTCCACCCGCGCGGCGGCATCATCCGCCGGGTGATGGAGGACTACTCGCGCAAGCGGCACGAGGAGGAGGGCTACGAGTTCGTCTACTCCCCGCACGCCACCAAGGGCGCCCTCTTCGAGAAGAGCGGCCACCTGGACTGGTACGCGGAGGGCATGTACCCCCCCATGCAGCTCGACGGTGGTACCGACTACTACCTCAAGCCCATGAACTGCCCGATGCACAACCTGATCTTCGACGCGCGCGGCCGCTCCTACCGTGAACTGCCCCTGCGCCTCTTCGAGTTCGGCACCGTGTACCGGTACGAGAAGTCCGGTGTGGTCCACGGCCTGACCCGCGCCCGCGGCTTCACCCAGGACGACGCGCACATCTACTGCACCCGTGAGCAGATGGCGGAGGAGCTCGACACGACCCTCACCTTCGTGCTCAACCTGCTGCGCGACTACGGCCTGACCGACTTCTACCTGGAGCTGTCCACCAAGGACCCGGAGAAGTTCGTCGGCTCGGACGAGGCGTGGGAGGAGGCGACCGCGGTCCTCGCGCAGGTCGCCGAGAAGCAGGGCCTCCCGCTGGTCCCGGACCCGGGCGGCGCCGCCTTCTACGGTCCGAAGATCTCGGTCCAGTGCAAGGACGCCATCGGCCGCACCTGGCAGATGTCGACCGTGCAGCTCGACTTCAACCTGCCGGAGCGCTTCAACCTCGAGTACACCGCCCCGGACGGCTCGCGCCAGCGTCCGGTCATGATCCACCGCGCGCTGTTCGGCTCGATCGAGCGGTTCTTCGCCGTGCTGCTGGAGCACTACGCGGGAGCCATGCCGCCGTGGCTGGCCCCGGTCCAGGCGGTGGGCATCCCGATCGGCGACGGGCACGTCGAGTACCTGCGGGAGTTCGCCGCGGTGGCGAAGAAGCAGGGTCTGCGGGTCGAGGTGGACGCCTCCTCCGACCGCATGCAGAAGAAGATCCGCAACCACCAGAAGCTCAAGGTGCCGTTCATGATCATCGTCGGTGACGAGGACATGGCCGCGGGCACCGTCTCCTTCCGCTACCGCGACGGTTCGCAGGAGAACGGCATCGCCAAGGACGAGGCGCTGGCCAAGCTGGCCAAGGTCGTCGCGGACCGCGTCCAGGTCTGATCCGGCCGGATCCGTCCAGGAGGGCCCCCGGGAAGTGATCACTTCCCGGGGGCCCTCCTCGTACGCGAAGCCGAGGTCATATGCTTGCCGCCATGACGACTCAGCCGGAGCAGCAGATCGGTGTGGGCACGCAGGACGCGTTCCAGCGTCTGTGGACGCCCCACCGGATGGCCTACATCCAGGGGGAGAACAAGCCGACCGGCCCGGAGGCCGGGGACGGCTGTCCCTTCTGCGGGATTCCGGAGATGTCGGACCAGGACGGCCTGGTCGTCGCCCGCGGCCGGCACGTGTACGCGGTGCTGAACCTCTACCCGTACAACGGCGGCCACCTGATGGTCGTCCCGTACCGGCACGTCGCCGACTACACGGAGCTGGACGGGCCGGAGACGGCCGAGCTCGCCGACCTCACCAAGCGGGCGATGGTCGCACTGCGCAAGGCCTCGGGGGCGCACGGGTTCAACATCGGCATGAACCAGGGCGCGGCCGCCGGCGCCGGCATCGCCGCGCACCTGCACCAGCACATCGTGCCCCGCTGGGGCGGGGACACGAACTTCATGCCGGTCGTGGGCCACACCAAGGTCCTGCCCCAACTCCTCGCGGACACCCGCCAGATGCTCGCCGACGCGTGGCCGGTGGGCTAGCTCCGGTCCGCCCCGGCCCCGCCCGCCCCCGCCCCGCCCGGGCGGGTGCTGCGCCAGGCCTCCACCTCGGCCTCGACGTCGAACTCCGTCAGTCCCAGGAGCGGGCCCGGCGGGGGCATGCGCAGGGCCGCGCCGATCTTCTCGTTGATCTCCGCGAGGACGGCACGTACCCGGCGTTCGGAGCGGGCCGCCCGGACCTTCTCCACTGCGTCCTCGGCCTCCTTGCGCAGCGCGAGCGCCGGAGGCAGGACGGCGAAGCCCTCGCGGTGCATCTTGCCCTTGATCCACCACTGCTCGTCATAGGGCGCGTCCAGTGAGGCCAGCGGCTTTCCCCAGCCCGGCAGGTTCTCGAACTCGCCCCGCTCGGAGGCCCCGGATCTGCCGGTCCACCCAGGACTCGAAGCTGACGCCCGGCGGCTTGCGCTCGGTCATGGTCCCTCCTCGGCCGTCGTTCCAGCCTACCCACGCGCCCCTACGCGTCGTAGACGTCGGCCTTGCGCGGGGAGGGCTCCTGGATGAGCCCGCTCATGATCGAGGAGCGGTTGGTGAAGCGGTCGGTGTCGACGCCGTTCTCCTCCAGCACCTTGAAGGTCGCCGCGTGGATGGACCGCAGTACCGGGGCCACCGTGCGCAGGGCGTCGTCCGCCATGAACCGGTGCCGCCACATCGAGCTCGCCCAGACGTGGCGCAGGCCGAAGGGCTCGGGCAGGACCAGCTTGCCGCCGAAGAACTCCAGGAGCGGCGGGTACCAGGTCAGCGGGGCCCGCACGGCGAGGCGCACCACCTCCTGCACGTCCACCAGCGGCAGCGGGCGCTCGACCATCTCCCAGAAGCGGATGCTCTTGGGCACTTCCACGGTCGGGGCCTTGGACTTGCTGGTGAACAGGCCGTGTACGGGGCCCAGGGCGTGCGCGGTGACGTCCACGCGCAGCGTCTTGTAGAGCACGGTGACCGTGACCAGCATGTTGATGACCAGCTGGCCGTCCCAGAGGGGGTACTGGATGCCCAGGTAGTGCCGGTTCCCGGCGCTGAACTGCTGCTCGTTGCAGATCCGGGTGATCTCGTGCGGCTTGATGAGGAAGGCGTCCATGTTCTCGCCGGTGGGGCGGGCGACCTCGCCCGCGCCCTCGCCGATCGGGGTGACGATCCAGTGCTGGATCGCGGCGGTCGGGAAGCCGCCGGTGTGCAGGGGGCCGCGCTCCAGCTTGCGCAGCTGGGCGTCGATCCCCCGTACGACGTCCCAGCTGCGGAAGGGGTGGATCTCCATCCCCTCGCTCTTGGGGGCCAGCTCCTCGGCCATCTGCCAGCTGCCCCAGCGGGTGCCCATGCCGAGGATGCCCTTGGGGCCCGCGTAGAAGACCTGATTGCTCCGGTTCTCCGCGGTCAGTTTGGCGAGCTGGTGGCGCAGGTCCTCGCGCGCCTTCTCGTCGGGGTTGCCGGGCACGGCTTCCGGGATCTTGGCGCCGACCCCGCCGCCCGACAGCAGCCCGTCCCAGCGGGCGCGCAGGTCCCTGGCGGTGGCCTCGCAGGTGCGGCGGGCGAGCAGCCAGCCCAGGGCCGGGGCGATGATCATGCCGCGGGCGTAGAGGCCGAGGAAGCCTGTGAGCGGCAGCCGGAACATCAGGACGGCCACCACGACGCCGACGCCGACCAGGAGCACGGTGCCGATCCAGGAACTGCCCCGGCCCTCCCTGGAGGACAGGGACTTGCGGAGCTGGAACAGGCCCAGCCACAGCAGCAGGCCGGGCAGGAACAGCACCCCGCAGACCAGCATGATCAGCCGGAGCCTGCGGTCGCGCTCCTTGCGGATGTGCGAGGCCGCCAGGCAGTGCTCCACGACCGTCTGCGGATCGCCGCCGAAGGACTGGATCAGGGGCTTGCGGCCGGGACCGAGGGCGCGGGCCTCCACGGCCCGGCAGAAGGCCTCGCCGAGGCTGGGCTCGAAGAGGGAGATCTTCGGGGGCTTGACCGTGGCCGGGTGGTTCTCGTTGTTGGCGCCGAGTATCGCCTCGAGTTTGGAGTCCTTGCCGCCGTCCCGGTACGCGGCCGAGGCGAGGGCGTTGGTCGCCGCCGTCTGCCCGCCGCCACCCTGCAGCGGGACCTGCGCTCCGGGCCTGAAGTCGAAACCGTCGTCCGCCACCGCTGCCCCCATCGCTGTGCGTTCGTGCTTTTTCGGTGCGCCGAAGAGCCTATCGGCGGATCTCGCCCCATGGTCATGGGACAGGGAAATGCCGCCCACCGCAAGCGGGTTGGGTGGGCGGCCGACCCGGTGTCCTATCGAACGGATTCCCTTCTAGGACTGTTCGCGCACCTTTTCCGCGATCTGCGGCGGCATCGGTTCGTGGCGGGCGTACGCCCGGGCGAAGCGGCCGGTGCCGTGCGAGACGGAGCGCAGCTCCACGGCGTAGCGGCCGATCTCGATCTCCGGGACCTCGGCACGGATCCGAGTGCGCCCGGCAGCCGCCTGGTCGGTGCCGACGACGCGGCCCCGGCGGCCCGCCAGGTCGCTCATGACCGGGCCCACGTACTCGTCCGGAACGAGGACGGCGAGTTCGGCGACCGGTTCGAGCAGGTCGATCCGGGCCTCGGCGGCGGCCTCGCGCAGCGCGAGGGCCCCGGCGGTCTGGAAAGCGGCGTCGGAGGAGTCCACCGAGTGCGCCTTGCCGTCGAGGAGGGTGATGCGGACGTCGACCAGCGGGTAGCCGGCGGCGACCCCGCGGGCGGCCTGCGCCCGTACGCCCTTCTCCACGGACGGGATGAACTGGCGGGGCACGGCCCCGCCGACCACCTTGTCGACGAACTCGATGCCGCTGCCCGGCGGGAGCGGCTCCACCTCGATCTCGCAGATCGCGAACTGGCCGTGCCCGCCGGACTGTTTGACGTGCCGGCCGCGTCCGGCGGCCTTGGCGCCGAAGGTCTCGCGCAGGCTCACCTTGTGCGCAACCGGGTCCACCTGGACGCCGTAGCGGCTGCGCAGCCGTTCCAGGGCGACGTCCTGGTGGGCCTCGCCCAGGCACCACAGGACGACCTGGTGGGTGTGCGGGTTCTGCTCCAGCCGCATGGTGGGGTCCTCGGCGACGAGCCGGGCCAGGCCCTGGGAGAGCTTGTCCTCGTCGGCCTTGCTGTGCGCCTCGATGGCGAGGGGGAGCAGGGGGTCGGGCATGGTCCAGGGCTCCATGAGGAGCGGGTCGTCCTTGGCGGAGAGGGTGTCGCCGGTCTCCGCGCGGGTGAGTTTGGCGACGCAGGCGAGGTCGCCGGCGATGCACCGGGTGAGGACGCGCTGCTGTTTGCCGAAGGGGGAGGAGAGGGCGCCGATCCGCTCGTCGACATCGTGGTCCTCGTGCCCGCGCTCGGCGAGGCCGTGCCCGCTGACGTGGACGGTCTCCTCGGCCTTCAGGGTGCCGGAGAAGACGCGTACGAGGGAGACGCGGCCGACGTAGGGGTCGGAGGAGGTCTTGACGACCTCGGCGACGAGGGAGCCGTCGGGATCGCAGGTGACCGCGGGACGGGCGGAGCCGTCGGGGCGGGTGACGCTGACGGCGGCGCGTTCCAGGGGGGTGGGGAAGCCGCCGGTGACCAGTTCGAGGAGTTCCACGGTGCCCAGGCCCTGGCGGGCGCCGTCGGTGGCGGGGGCGGCCATCAGGACGGGGTGGAAGGTGCCGCGCGCCACCGCCCGCTCCAGGTCGTCGACGAGGGTCTTGACGTCGATCTCCTCGCCGCCGAGGTAGCGGTCCATGAGGGACTCGTCCTCGCTCTCGGCGATGATCCCCTCGATGAGCCGGGCGCGGGCGTCGGTGATCAGGGAGAGCTCGGCGGGGTCGGGCTCGCGCTCCACGCGCTCGCCCGAGGAGTACTCGTAGACGCGCCGGGAGAGCAGGCCGAGCAGGCCGGTGACGGGGGCGTGCCCGTCGGGGCCGGCCGGGCCGTGCAGGGGGAGGTAGAGCGGGATGACCGCGTCGGGGTCGTCGGCGCCGAAGATCTCGCCGCAGACGGTCGTCATCTGCGTGTAGTCGGAGCGGGCGGCCTCCAGGTGGGTCACGACGATGGCGCGGGGCATGCCGACGGCCTCGCACTCGTCCCAGACCATGCGGGTGGCGCCGTCGATCCCGTCCGAGGCCGAGACGACGAAAAGGGCCGCGTCCGCGGCGCGCAGACCGGCCCTGAGCTCTCCGACGAAGTCGGCGTATCCGGGGGTGTCCAGGATGTTGATCTTGATTCCGCCCCATTCGACGGGGACGAGGGACAGCTGGACGGAGCGCTGTCGGCGGTGCTCGATCTCGTCGTAGTCGGAGACGGTCGCGCCGTCCTCGACCCGGCCGGCCCGGTTGACCGCTCCCGAGGCCAGGGCGAGCGCTTCGACCAGTGTGGTCTTGCCGGATCCGCTGTGGCCGACCAGCACGACATTCCGGATGGAAGAGGGGCGGTCGGCCGTCAGTGCCCTGCCGGCGGCTCCGGCTTGGTGTGATGTGGCTCCCATGGTGCTCATGCCTCCCGGTGGTGACGGTGAGGAGGGTCGGGTGGTGGGTGGATCGGTGTCCGGATCGGTCTCCCGGCCGCCCCAGTGGGGAGGAATGCGGGATTCTTCGAGCTTTGCACTGGTGTCACACCACGTCCATACGTCGTAGCGGGGGCGTACCCGCAGACGCCCCCTGGGCCCACCGGAGCCGGTCGATGGCGTGAAGTACGTCTTACGTGGCACGAACCGGTGGGTGCGCGGCGTCCGCGCGGTGGTGCGCTGGCTACGATGGGCCAGCCGGTGGCCGTGGTGGCCGTGCGGCCCAGCGACCCTCCGGGAAGGCCATGCTGAACAAGTACGCGCGTGCATTCTTCACGCGTGTTCTCACGCCATTCGCCGCATTTCTGCTCCGGCGGGGGGTGAGCCCGGACGCGGTCACCCTGATCGGCACGGCCGGAGTGGTGGCCGGAGCGCTGTGGTTCTTCCCCCGCGGCGAGTTCTTCTGGGGCACCATCACCATCACCCTCTTCGTCTTCTCCGACCTGGTGGACGGGAACATGGCCCGCCAGGCCGGGGTCTCCAGCCGGTGGGGAGCCTTCCTCGACTCCACCCTCGACCGGGTCGCCGACGCGGCGATCTTCGGCGGCCTCGCGCTCTGGTACGCGGGCAGCGGGAACGACAACGCGCTCTGCGCGGTGGCGATCTTCTGCCTGGCCAGCGGCCAGGTGGTCTCCTACACCAAGGCGCGCGGCGAGTCGATCGGGCTGCCCGTGGCCGTCAACGGGCTCATCGAGCGGGCCGAGCGCCTGGTGATCTCGCTGGTCGCGGCCGGTCTGTCCGGCCTGCAGACCTTCGGGGTGCCGTCCTGGATCGGCGTGCTGCTGCCGATCGCCCTGTGGATCGTGGCGGTGGGCTCGCTCGTCACCCTGATCCAGCGGGTGGTCACCGTGCGCCGCGAGTCGGCCGAGGCCGACGCCGCGGCGGCCGCCGCCGAGGGCGGGGCGGCCTGATGGGTGCCACGCAGGACAAGCTGGTCGACGGGCTCTACGGGCTCGGCTGGGCCGGGGTGAACAAGCTGCCCGAACCGGCCGCCGTGGCCCTCGGCCGGCGGATCGCCGACTTCGCGTGGAAGCGGCGCGGCAAGAGCGTGCTGCGGCTGGAGTCGAATCTGGCCCGGGTGGTGCCCGACGCCGGTCCCGAGCGGCTGCGCGAGCTGTCGCAGGCGGGCATGCGCTCGTACATGCGGTACTGGATGGAGTCCTTCCGGCTGCCGACCATGGACCCGGAGCGCTTCAGCACGGACGTCGAGTTCACGGACGAGCACCTGCTGCGCGAGGCCCTCGACTCCGGGCGCGGGGTCATCGTGGCCCTGCCGCACCTCGCCAACTGGGACCTCGCCGGGGCCTGGGCCATCGGGCACATGAAGGCGCCGTTCACCACGGTCGCCGAGCGGCTCAAGCCCGAGAGCCTCTACGACCGGTTCGTGGCCTACCGGGAGAGCCTGGGCATGGAGGTCCTGCCGCACAGCGGCGGCGCCGCCTTCGGCACTCTCGCCCGCCGGCTGCGCTCCGGCGGCATGGTCTGCCTGGTCGCGGACCGGGACCTGTCGGCCTCCGGCGTCGAGGTGGACTTCTTCGGCTCCACGGCCCGCATGCCCGCCGGGCCGGCGCTGCTGGCCCAGCAGACCGGCGCGGTCCTGCTCCCGGCCACCCTGCACTACGGCGACACGCCGAAGATGTACGGCCGGATCCACCCCGAGGTCGAGGTGCCGAAGACCGGCACCCGGACCGAGAAGACCGCCGTCATGACCCAGGCGGTGGCGGACGTCTTCGCCTGGGGCATCGCCGAGCACCCGGAGGACTGGCACATGCTGCAGCGGCTGTGGCTGGACGACCTGGAGGAGCGCCCGTAGTGAAGATCGGCATCGTGTGCCCGTACTCGTGGGACGTGCCGGGTGGCGTCCAGTTCCACATCCGGGACCTGGCGGAGCACCTGATCCGCCTCGGCCACGAGGTGTCGGTGCTCGCCCCGGCGGACGACGACACCCCGCTGCCGCCGTACGTGGTCTCGGCGGGGCGGGCGGTGCCGGTTCCGTACAACGGCTCGGTGGCCCGGCTGAACTTCGGCTTCCTGTCGGCGGCCCGGGTGCGGCGCTGGCTCCACGACGGCACCTTCGATGTGATCCACATCCACGAGCCGGCCGCGCCCTCGCTGGGACTGCTGTCCTGCTGGGCGGCGCAGGGGCCGATCGTGGCGACCTTCCACACCTCGAACCCGCGGTCCCGGGCGATGATCGCGGCGTACCCGATCCTGCAGCCGGCCCTGGAGAAGATCAGCGCGCGGATCGCGGTGAGCGAGTACGCGCGGCGCACGCTGGTCGAGCACCTCGGCGGCGACGCGGTGGTCATTCCCAACGGCGTCGACGTGGACTTCTTCGCCAAGGCCGACCCCAATCCCGACTGGGCCGGGCAGACCCTGGGCTTCATCGGCCGGATCGACGAGCCCCGCAAGGGCCTGCCGGTGCTGATGGCGGCCTTCCCGAAGATCGCGGACGCCTGCCCGGACGTACGGCTGCTCGTCGCGGGCCGCGGTGACGAGGAGGAGGCGGTGGCCTCCCTGCCCGCCGAGCTCCGCCCGCGGGTCGAATTCCTCGGCATGGTCTCGGACGAGGACAAGGCGCGGCTGCTGCGCAGCGTCGACGTGTACGTCGCCCCGAACACCGGCGGCGAGAGCTTCGGCATCATCCTGGTCGAGGCCCTCTCGGCGGGGGCCGCGGTCCTCGCCTCGGACCTGGACGCCTTCGCGCAGGTCCTGGACCAGGGCGGGGCGGGCGACCTCTTCGCCAACGAGAACGCCGACGCCCTGGCGACGGCGGCGATCGCCCTGCTCCGGGACCCGGAGCGACGGGCCGAGCTCAGCACCCGCGGCTCGGCGCACGTGCGCCGCTTCGACTGGTCCACGGTCGGGGCGGACATCCTGGCCGTCTACGAAACGGTGACGGACGGCGCGGCGGCGGTGGCCACCGACGAACGCGTCCCGCTCCGCACCCGCCTCGGCTTCTCGAAGGACACCACGTCCTCCTGACCGCTGCTCCCCGGGTCCGGCCGGACCGGCACCGCCCCGATCGGCACGGCCGGGACGGCACCGGGCCCGATGGCGGTCCGGGGGGCGTGGAGCGGTAGGGTCGCGCAGCGTGATCGAAACCCTTGTCTGGATCGCCCTGGCTCTCGGAGTCATCGGGGTCTACCTCAGCTGGACCGCCGGCCGGCTCGACCGGCTGCACTCGCGGATGGACGCCGCGCGGGCCGCCCTCGACGCGCAGCTCGTGCGGCGGGCCTCCGTCGTGCTGGAGGTGGCCACCTCCGGGGTGCTCGACCCCGCCTCCTCCCTCGTTCTGTACGAGGCCGCGCACGCCGCCCGGCAGGCCGAGGAGGACCACCGCGAGGTCGCCGAGAGCGAGCTCAGCCAGGCGCTGCGCGCGGTCTTCGCCGATGCCGACCAGGTCGACGTGCTCAAGGCGGCCCCCGGCGGAGCCGAGGCCACGGAGGAGCTGGCGGCGGCCGTCCGCCGGGTACCGATGGCGCGGCGCTTCCTCAATGACTCGGTACGGGCCGCCCGCGCGCTGCGCAGGCATCGCAAGGTCCGCTGGTTCAGACTGGCGGGGCACGCACCCTTCCCGCTCGCCTTCGAAATGGACGACGAGCCGCCGGTGGATCTTGCAGAACGGCCGATCTAGGGGCCTCCAAGGGCCGCGAGGGACAAATCAAGGAGCCACGGGCTCCACATTGGCCCTTGTAGTGGACTGATCCCCTGGGGTTTCCTCGGCGGAGTAGTACGAGCAGTACTCCGTCTTCCTTTCGAGTGAGGTCAATCCGTGAGCACGCTTCCCACCTCCCCCCAGTCCGCCGAGTCGGCGATCGGCACCTCGCGCGTCAAGCGCGGCATGGCCGAGCAGCTGAAGGGCGGCGTGATCATGGACGTGGTCAACGCCGAGCAGGCGAAGATCGCCGAGGACGCCGGCGCCGTGGCCGTCATGGCTCTGGAGCGGGTCCCCGCCGACATCCGCAAGGACGGCGGCGTCGCGCGCATGTCGGACCCCAACATGATCGAAGAGATCATCGAGGCCGTCTCGATCCCGGTCATGGCCAAGTCCCGCATCGGCCACTTCGTCGAGGCCCAGGTCCTGCAGTCCCTCGGCGTCGACTACATCGACGAGTCCGAGGTCCTGACCCCGGCCGACGAGGTCAACCACTCCGACAAGTGGGCGTTCACCACCCCCTTCG
This sequence comes from Streptomyces sp. NPDC097617, assembly GCF_044761485.1. Taxonomy (NCBI): domain Bacteria; kingdom Bacillati; phylum Actinomycetota; class Actinomycetes; order Kitasatosporales; family Streptomycetaceae; genus Streptomyces; species Streptomyces sp. NPDC097617. Next base: position 172,907 of record NZ_JBIWCL010000007.1, on the reverse strand, counting down.
TCTGTGGCGCCACCAACCTGGGCGAGGCCCTGCGCCGCATCGCCGAGGGCGCGGCCATGATCCGCTCGAAGGGCGAGGCCGGCACCGGCAACGTGGTCGAGGCCGTCCGCCACCTGCGCCAGATCAAGAACGAGATCGCCCGCCTGCGCGGCTACGACAACAACGAGCTGTTCGCCGCCGCCAAGGAGCTGCGCGCCCCGTACGAGCTCGTCAAGGAAGTTGCCGAGCTCGGCAAGCTCCCGGTCGTGCTGTTCTCCGCCGGTGGCGTGGCCACCCCGGCCGACGCCGCGCTCATGCGCCAGCTCGGCGCCGAGGGCGTCTTCGTCGGCTCCGGCATCTTCAAGTCGGGCGACCCGGCCAAGCGCGCCGCCGCCATCGTGAAGGCCACCACCTTCTACGACGACCCGAAGATCATCGCGGACGCCTCCCGCAACCTGGGCGAGGCCATGGTCGGCATCAACTGCGACACCCTCCCCGAGTCCGAGCGCTACGCCAACCGCGGCTGGTAGTCGGTCATGACGAACACCCCCGTGAACCCCGTCATCGGGGTACTCGCCCTCCAGGGCGACGTACGGGAGCACCTGATCGCCCTGGCCGCGGCGGACGCCGTGGCCAGGCCGATCCGGCGTCCCGAGGAGCTCGCCGAGGTCGACGCCCTGGTGATCCCCGGCGGCGAGTCCACCACCATGTCGAAGCTCGCCGTGCTGTTCGGCATGCTGGAGCCGCTGCGCGAGCGCGTGGCAGCCGGCATGCCGGTCTACGGCACCTGCGCCGGCATGATCATGCTGGCGGACAAGCTCCTGGACGGCCGCGAGGACCAGGAGACCCTGGGCGGCATCGACATGATCGTCCGCCGCAACGCCTTCGGCCGGCAGAACGAGTCCTTCGAGGCACAGGTCGACTTCGCGGGCATAGCGGGCGGCCCCGTCGAGGGCGTTTTCATCCGCGCCCCCTGGGTCGAGTCGGTCGGCGCCTCGGCCGAGGTGCTCGCCACGTACGACGGCCACACCGTCGCCGTGCGCCAGGGCAATGTCCTCGCCACCTCCTTCCACCCCGAGCTGACGGGTGACGACCGCGTCCACGCCTACTTCGTCGACATGGTGCGCGCCGGGCTGTAACGGTGTCCCGGTAGGATCTGAGGCGAACACTGTTGGTGACGCGAAGGAGACAGGCAGATGTCCGGCCACTCTAAATGGGCTACGACGAAGCACAAGAAGGCCGTGGTTGACGCCAAGCGCGGCAAGCTCTTCGCGAAGCTGATCAAGAACATCGAGGTCGCGGCCCGTATGGGCGGCGCCGACATCGATGGCAACCCGACGCTCTTCGACGCCATCCAGAAGGCGAAGAAGAGCTCGGTCCCGAACAAGAACATCGACTCCGCGGTCAAGCGCGGCGGCGGTCTCGAGGCCGGCGGCGCCGACTACGAGACGATCATGTACGAGGGCTACGGTCCGAACGGCGTCGCGGTGCTCATCGAGTGCCTCACCGACAACCGCAACCGTGCCGCCTCCGACGTGCGTGTCGCCATGACCCGCAACGGGGGTTCGATGGCCGACCCGGGCTCGGTCTCGTACCTGTTCAACCGCAAGGGCGTCGTGCTGCTGCCCAAGGGCGAGCTGTCCGAGGACGACGTCCTGGAGACGGTGCTCGACGCCGGCGCCGAAGAGGTCAACGACCTCGGCGAGAGCTTCGAGATCATCAGCGAGGCCACCGACATGGTCGCGGTCCGCACGGCGCTCCAGCAGGCCGGCATCGACTACGACTCGGCCGACTCCAACTTCCTGCCGACCATGCAGGTCGAGCTGGACGAAGACGGCGCGCGCAAGATCTTCAAGCTGATCGACGCGCTGGAGGACAGCGACGACGTGCAGAACGTCTTCGCCAACTTCGACGTCTCGGACGAGGTCATGGAGAAGGTCGACGCCTGACCGGCGTCCACCGCTCACAGCATCGGGCAGCGGGCCGACGGGGACACACCCCGTCGGCCCGCTGCTTTGTCAGTGCCACCCGATAACCTGCGAAGCTGCACGTACAGGAGAGCGAAGAAGGGGGGCGCGGTGCGCGTACTCGGCGTTGACCCGGGGCTGACCCGATGTGGTGTCGGCGTGGTCGAGAGGGTGGCCGGCCGCCCCCTGACCATGCTCGGTGTGGGGGTCGTACGCACGCCCGCGGACGCCGAGTTGGGCCACCGGCTCGTCGCCATCGAACAGGGCATCGAGGAGTGGCTCGACACGTACCGGCCCGAAGTCGTCGCCGTGGAGCGGGTGTTCAGCCAGCACAACGTCAGCACCGTGATGGGCACCGCCCAGGCGAGCGCCGTCGCGATGCTGTGCGCAGCCCGCCGCGGGATACCGGTCGCCCTGCACACCCCCAGCGAGGTCAAGGCCGCCGTCACCGGCAGCGGCCGGGCCGACAAGGCCCAGGTCGGCGCGATGGTCACCCGGTTGCTCCGGCTGGACGCGCCGCCCAAGCCCGCGGACGCCGCCGACGCCCTCGCCCTGGCCATCTGTCACATCTGGCGGGCCCCCGCCCAGAACCGCCTCCAGCAGGCGGTCGCCCTGCACGCCTCGAAAGGCCGTACCCGATGATCGCCTTCGTCAGCGGCCCCGTTGCCGCACTCGCCCCCACCCTTGCCGTCATCGAGGTCGGGGGAGTGGGCATGGCCGTGCACTGCACCCCGAACACCATCGCCGGACTGCGCACGGGGGAGCAGGCCCGGCTGGCCACCTCCCTGGTCGTACGGGAGGACTCGCTGACCCTGTACGGCTTCGCCGACGACGACGAGCGCCAGGTCTTCGAGGTCCTGCAGACCGCCAGCGGGGTCGGGCCCCGGCTCGCGCAGGCCATGCTCGGCGCGCACAGCCCGGACGCGCTGCGGCTGGCCGTCTCCACCGGGGACGAGAAGGCGCTGGTGGCCGTACCGGGCATCGGCAAGAAGGGCGCGCAGAAGCTCCTCCTCGAACTGAAGGGCAAGCTGGGGGCCCCGCTGGGCAGCAGCGGCCTGGTGGGCGCCCAGCGCGCCGCGGCCTCCGGGCCCGCGCCCTGGACCGAGCAGCTCTCCGCCGCACTGATCGGCCTCGGGTACGCCGCGCGCGATGCGGAGGACGCGGTCGCCGCGGTCACGCCGCAGGCCGAGGCGGCCATCGCCGCCGGCGGCTCCGCGCCCGTGCCGCAGCTCCTGCGGGCGGCCCTCCAGTCCCTGAACCGGGCCCGCTGACCGGCGATGGAGCCGCGCCGGCGATCGAGGCGCGCAGGCCGGGCGGCGCCCGGGGAGCGCGCCCGCCGGGCATCGAACACCCGCACCACCACCGAGAAGGCAGACTGACAGCGTGAACTGGGAAGACGAGAGCGACGACCGGATCGTGGCGGCCGCCGCCGACGGTGAGGACACCGCCGTCGAGGCGGCCCTGCGGCCCAAGGACCTCGGCGAGTTCGTCGGCCAGGAGAAGGTCCGCCAGCAGCTGGACCTCGTCCTCAAAGCGGCCCGGCAGCGCGGAGCCACCGCCGACCACGTCCTGCTCTCCGGTGCCCCCGGCCTCGGCAAGACCACCCTCTCCATGATCATCGCGGCGGAGATGGGGGCGCCCATCCGGATCACCTCCGGCCCCGCCATCCAGCACGCCGGCGACCTCGCCGCGATCCTCTCCTCCCTCCAGGAGGGCGAGGTCCTCTTCCTCGACGAGATCCACCGCATGTCCCGGCCCGCCGAGGAGATGCTCTACATGGCCATGGAGGACTTCCGCGTCGACGTGATCGTCGGCAAGGGGCCCGGGGCCACCGCGATCCCGCTGGAGCTGCCGCCCTTCACACTGGTCGGCGCCACCACCCGGGCCGGACTGCTGCCCCCGCCGCTGCGGGACCGTTTCGGCTTCACCGGGCACATGGAGTTCTACGCCCCCGAGGAGCTGGAGCGCGTCATCCACCGCTCCGCCCGCCTCCTCGACGTCGAGATCGACACCGCTGGCGCCGCCGAGATCGCCGGCCGCTCCCGCGGCACCCCGCGCATTGCCAACCGCCTGCTGCGCCGCGTCCGCGACTACGCCCAGGTCCGGGCGGACGGTGTGATCAACCGCGAGGTGGCCGGTACGGCCCTCCAGGTGTACGAGGTGGACGGGCGCGGCCTCGACCGACTGGATCGGGCCGTTCTCGAAGCACTCCTCAAGCTGTTCGGGGGTGGCCCCGTGGGCCTGTCCACCCTCGCCGTCGCGGTCGGCGAGGAGCGGGAGACCGTGGAGGAGGTCGCCGAGCCCTTCCTGGTCCGCGAGGGCCTGCTCGCCCGCACCCCCCGGGGGCGGGTCGCGACGCCCGCCGCATGGGCTCACCTGGGACTCGTACCGCCGCAGCACGGCGGGAGTGGATCAAGCGGACAACAGGGCTTGTTCGGGGCCTGACGGCGCGGAGGTTCGACCCCTCAGGAACTGCGGTGCCATGCTGGGCGTTGTTCCATCGGTGCGGACTCGCCTAGACTCCGCCGATGCCGACCCTTCGGGTCGGTGTGCCCACCCCCGTAGAAAAGGCCGCCGTCCGCGTGCGGTCGTGCGAAGGATCTCCGTCCCGTGAATCTCGTGACACTCCTCCCGTTCATCGTGCTCATCGGGGCGATGTTCCTGATGACCCGCTCCGCGAAGAAGAAGCAGCAGGCAGCCGCGCAGATGCGCAACCAGTTGACGCCCGGCACCGGGGTCCGCACCATCGGCGGCATGTACGCCACGGTGAAGGAGATCGGTGACGACACCGTCACTCTCGAGCTGGCTCCCGGCGTCCACGCGATCTTCGCGAAGAACTCCATCGGTGCCGTTCTCGAGGACGCGGAGTACAACCGCATCGTCCACGGCATCAGCGACGACGAGCCGACCGACGCGCCGGTCGTCCCGGACGACGCCTCCGCGCTGACCGAGGCTCCGAAGACGGACCTCACCAAGGACGAGGGCGAGGACGAGGCTCCCAAGCTCGACCTGGGCAAGAAGGACGAGGACGCGCCCAAGGGCGACGACGAGCCCAAGGACGGCAAGTCCGACGGCGAGGCCGGCGCGAAGTAGCGCGCGGCCGGGGACCGTGGAGGCGCCTGACCGGCGGCCGGCACGGTCCCCGTCTGTGACACTTCTGCGGGGGGCAGGGGTCCCCACCACACATTTCGTGGCCGTCCGCGCGCTGACCCGGTGCGGGACGGTTGGACAGGGAGAAACGACAAGGTGGCAGCACCGAAGAAGGGCCGGCGGCCCACGGGGGCTCAGGGGAGGCCGGGGCGTGCCCTGGCGATCATCCTGATCGCGATGGTGGCGCTCACCGCGGGGATGTTTCTCACGAAGCAGACGACTCCCAGGCTGGGCATCGACCTCGCGGGCGGTACGAGCATCACGCTCAAGGCCAAGAGCGAGCCCGGGAAGCCGGACGCGATCAACGAGACCAATATGAACACGGCGGTCGGCATCATCGAGCGCCGTGTCAACGGGCTCGGCGTGTCGGAGGCCGAGGTCCAGACCCAGGGCCGCGACCACATCATCGTGAACATCCCCAAGGGGACGAACGAGCAGCAGGCGCGCGAGCAGGTCGGTACCACCGCCCAGCTGTACTTCCGCCCGGTCATCGCCTTCGCGGACGGCGCCCCCGTCGCTCCCGAAGGCACTGCGAGCCCGAGCCCCTCCGCGAGCGGCTCCGGAGCTCCCAAGGCAGGGGACGGCAAGACCAGCCCCTCGGCCACCCCGTCGTCCAGCGCCACTTCCCAGGGCCGCGCGCTCAGTGAGGCCCTCAAGGCCCCGGCCGCCCCCACTCCCTCGCCCACGGCGAGCGAGTCGAAGAAGGCAGACGACAAGGCTCCGTCGCCCTCCGCCTCCACGCCGCCCACCGGCGACGAGGCCGCGGCCGCCGACCTCCAGGCCAAATTCGCGGCCCTGGACTGCACCAACGAGGCGCAGCGCGCCGCCGCCGGCAAGGGCGCCAAGCCCGAGGACCCGATGCTCGCCTGTGGCCAGCGCGGAGACACCTGGGGCAAGTGGATCCTCGGCCCGGCCCAGGTCAACGGCCAGGACGTGAAGGAAGCCAAGGGAGTCATCGACCCCCAGCGCGGCCAGTGGATCGTCACCATGCAGTTCACCGACAAGGGCGCCGACAAGTTCGCCAAGATCACCGGTGAGCTCGCCACCAAGCAGATGCCGCAGAACCAGTTCGCGATCGTGCTCGACGGCCGGGTCATCTCCGACCCGTCCGTGAGCCAGGCGCTGACCGGTGGCAACGCCGAGATCTCCGGCGGCTTCACCCAGCAGTCCGCGCAGGACCTGGGCAACATGCTCTCCTACGGCGCCCTGCCGCTCTCCTTCAGTGAGGACAGCGTCACCACCGTCACCGCCGCGCTCGGCGGCGAGCAGCTGAAGGCCGGCCTGATCGCCGGCGCCATCGGCCTGATCCTCGTGGTGATCTACCTGCTGGTGTACTACCGGGGCCTGGCGTTCGTCGCCATCATCAGCCTCCTGGTCTCCGCGATCCTGACCTACACGATCATGGCGCTGCTCGGAAAGGGCATCGGCTTCGCGCTGAACCTGCCCGCCGTCTGCGGTGCGATCGTGGCGATCGGTATCACGGCGGACTCGTTCATCGTGTACTTCGAACGCATCCGTGACGAGATCCGCGAGGGCCGCACCCTGCGTCCGGCCGTCGAGCGCGCCTGGCCGCGCGCCCGTCGCACGATCCTGGTGTCCGACTTCGTGTCGTTCCTGGCCGCGGCGGTGCTGTTCATCGTCACCGTGGGCAAGGTCCAGGGCTTTGCCTTCACACTGGGTCTTACGACCCTGCTCGACGTGGTCGTGGTGTTCCTCTTCACCAAGCCGATCATGACGCTGCTGGCACGCACGAAGTTCTTCGCCAGCGGTCACCCGTGGTCCGGGCTGGACCCGAAGCGGCTGGGCGCCAAGCCCCCGCTGCGCCGGTCCCGCCGTACCGGTTCCGCCCCCGCCCCCGTCGACGCAAAGGAGGCGTGAGAGATGTCGAAGCTGGGAGATCTCGGCGCCAGGCTGTACCGCGGTGAGGTCGGCTACGACTTCGTCGGCAAGCGCTTTCTCTGGTACGGCGTTTCCATCCTGATCACCATCACGGCGATCGTCGCCCTGGCCGTCCAGGGCCTCAACATGGGCATCGAGTTCAAGGGCGGTGCGGTCTTCACCACCCCGAAGACGGCCGTCTCGGAGCCCAGGGCGCGCGAGTTCGCCGAAGAGGCCTCCGGCCACGACGCGATCGTCCAGGAGCTCGGCACCGGCGGTCTGCGCATCCAGATCTCGGGTGTGGACACCGACGCCGCCACCGACGTCAAGAAGAAGCTCGCCGCCGACCTCAAGGTCGACGAGGCCGGCATCAACGCCGACCTGGTCGGCCCCAGCTGGGGCGAGCAGATCGCCAACAAGGCATGGACCGGCCTCGGGATCTTCATGGTCCTCGTGGTGATCTACCTGGCCATCGCCTTCGAGTGGCGCATGGCGATCGCGGCGCTGATCGCCCTGATCCACGACCTCACGATCACCGTCGGCATCTACGCGCTCGTCGGCTTCGAGGTCACCCCGGGTACGGTCATCGGTCTGCTGACCATCCTCGGTTACTCCCTCTACGACACCGTCGTCGTCTTCGACGGTCTCAAGGAGGGCTCGAAGGACATCACGAAGCAGACCCGCTGGACGTACAGCGAGGTCGCCAACCGCAGCATCAACGGCACCCTGGTCCGCTCGATCAACACCACGATCGTGGCGCTGCTCCCGGTCGCCGCGCTGCTGTTCATCGGTGGTGGCTTCCTGGGCGCCGGCATGCTGAACGACATCTCGCTGTCGCTGTTCGTCGGCCTCGCGGCCGGTGCGTACTCCTCGATCTTCATCGCGACCCCGCTGGTCGTCGACCTCAAGGAGCGCGAGCCGGCGATGAAGGCGCTCAAGAAGCGGGTGCTCGCCAAGCGGGCGGCCGCGGCCGCCAAGGGCGAGTCACCGGACGAGGGCTACGGGACCCGGGACGAGCCGGAGGCCGTGGCGCCGGGCCGGTCGGGGCGGCGGCGTTGACCGGGCCGCTGTCCCAGGACATCCGGGACCTGCTGCTCAGCCGGATCAAGGACGTACCGGACTACCCGAAGCCGGGCGTGATGTTCAAGGACATCACCCCGCTGCTGGCGGACCCGAAGGCGTTCGCCGCGCTGACGGACACCCTGGTGGAACTGGCCCGGCAGTACGGCGCGACGAAGATCGTCGGACTGGAGGCGCGCGGGTTCATCCTGGCGGCCCCGGTCGCCGTGCAGGCCGGTATCGGCTTCGTGCCGGTGCGCAAGGCCGGAAAGCTGCCGGGTGCGACGCTCGCACAGTCGTACGAGCTGGAGTACGGCTCGGCGGAGATCGAGGTCCACGCGGAGGATCTGGCGGCCGGTGACCGGGTCATGGTCATCGACGACGTGCTGGCCACCGGTGGTACGGCGGAGGCTTCGCTCTCGCTGATCCGGCGGACCGGGGCGGAGGTCGCCGGTGTGGCGGTGCTGATGGAACTGTCGTTCCTGCCGGGGAGGGCCAAGCTGGCTCCCGCGCTGGGTGAGGCTCCGCTGGACGCGCTGATCGTGGTCTGAACCTCTTCGCTTGCCGAGCGGCGGGGCCCCCGGGCCGCCCCGGGGGCCCCCCCCGTTGGGGGGGGGGGGGGGGGGGGGGGGGGCCCCCCGCCCCCCCCCCCCCCAACCCCGCGGGGGCCCCGGGGGGCCCCA
>NZ_JBIWCL010000007.1:0-164183 GCF_044761485.1 Streptomyces sp. NPDC097617 | reverse complement strand
CGGGGGGGGGTGGGGGCGCGGGGGGGGGGGGGGGGCGGGGGGGGTGGGGGGGGGGGGGGCCGGGGGGGGTGGGGGGGGGGGGGGGGGGCCCCCGGGGCGGGCCGGGGGCCCCGCCGCTTTCGTGTGCGGGGTCGCTGCGGGGGCTCGCCCCCGGACCCCCGCGCCTCAAAGCCGGCGAGGCCGAAGGGTCGCCTCAAACGCCGGCGGGGCCGGGTGGGTGTGGCGGAACGAGGGTCCGGGTGGGGCCGGGGCGGGGAGGGGCTCGCGGAACGAGGGGGCCGAACCCTCGCTACCATGGGTTGTCCGGACCGGACACGGGCACCGGATCCACCCCCGGACTCCCTCCGGGGGGCCCCCGTGAGGAGCGCTCTTGCCAGACGAGGTCCAGCCCATCTCCGCCGCGCAGCCCGACCCGCAGGCCGAGCCGGCCCCGGCGGTCCCCGCCACGCCCCCGCCGGCTCCGCCGGCGCCTCCGGTCAAGCCCGCGCCGGCGAAGTCCGCCGGGTCCTCCAACCGGGTGCGCGCCCGCCTCGCCCGGCTCGGCGTGCAGCGCTCGAACCCGTACAACCCGGTGCTGGAGCCGCTGCTCCGCATAGTCCGCAGCAACGACCCGAAGATCGAGACGTCGACGCTGCGCCAGCTCGAGCAGGCCTACCAGGTGGCCGAGCGCTGGCACCGCGGCCAGAAGCGCAAGAGCGGCGACCCGTACATCACGCACCCGCTCGCCGTGACGACCATCCTCGCCGAGCTCGGAATGGATCCGGCCACCCTCATGGCCGGTCTGCTGCACGACACCGTCGAGGACACCGAGTACGGCCTGGAGGACCTGCGCCGCGACTTCGGTGACGCCGTGGCCCTGCTCGTCGACGGCGTCACCAAGCTGGACCGGGTGAAGTTCGGCGAGGCGGCCCAGGCCGAGACCGTCCGCAAGATGGTCGTGGCGATGGCCAAGGACCCGCGCGTCCTGGTCATCAAGCTCGCCGACCGGTTGCACAACATGCGCACCATGCGCTACCTCAAGCGGGAGAAGCAGGAGAAGAAGGCCCGCGAGACCCTCGAGATCTATGCCCCGCTGGCGCACCGGCTGGGCATGAACACGATCAAGTGGGAGCTCGAGGACCTCTCCTTCGCGATCCTCTACCCGAAGATGTACGACGAGATCGTGCGCCTGGTCGCCGAGCGCGCCCCCAAGCGCGACGAGTACCTCGCCGTCGTCACGGACGAGGTGCAGGTCGACCTCAGGGCCGCCCGCATCAAGGCCACCGTGACGGGCCGGCCGAAGCACTACTACAGCGTCTACCAGAAGATGATCGTCCGCGGCCGTGACTTCGCGGAGATCTACGACCTGGTGGGCATTCGCGTCCTCGTCGACACGGTCCGGGACTGCTACGCGGCCCTGGGCACCGTGCACGCGCGATGGAACCCGGTCCCCGGCCGGTTCAAGGACTACATCGCGATGCCCAAGTTCAACATGTACCAGTCGCTCCACACGACGGTCATCGGACCCAGCGGCAAGCCCGTCGAACTGCAGATCCGCACCTTCGACATGCACCGCCGCGCCGAGTACGGCATCGCCGCGCACTGGAAGTACAAGCAGCAGACCGTCGCGGGCACCTCCAAGGTCCGTACCGACGTCCCGCAGGCCGCCAAGGGCAGCGCCGGCCAGGACACCGTCAACGACATGGCCTGGCTGCGTCAGCTGCTGGACTGGCAGAAGGAGACGGAGGACCCGGGCGAGTTCCTCGACTCGCTGCGCTTCGACCTCTCCCGCAACGAGGTCTTCGTCTTCACCCCCAAGGGCGACGTCATCGCGCTGCCCGCCGGCGCCACCCCCGTGGACTTCGCGTACGCCGTCCACACCGAGGTCGGCCACCGGACGATAGGGGCCAGGGTCAACGGCCGGCTCGTCCCGCTGGAGTCCACGCTCGACAACGGCGACCTGGTCGAGGTCTTCACCTCCAAGGCCGAGGGTGCGGGCCCGTCCCGCGACTGGCTCGGCTTCGTCAAGTCCCCGCGGGCCCGCAACAAGATCCGCGCCTGGTTCTCCAAGGAGCGCCGCGACGAGGCCATCGAGCACGGCAAGGACGCCATCGCGCGGGCCATGCGCAAGCAGAACCTGCCGATCCAGCGCATCCTGACCGGCGACTCGCTCGTCACCCTCGCGCACGAGATGCGCTACCCCGACATCTCCTCCCTGTACGCGGCGATCGGCGAGGGCCACGTGGCCGCGCAGGGCGTCGTGCAGAAGCTGGTGGCGGCCCTCGGTGGCGAGGAGGCGGCCAACGAGGACATCGAGGAATCGATCCCGCCCGCGCGCGGCCGCAAGCGGCGCAGCAACGCCGACCCGGGTGTGGTCGTCAAGGGCGTCGACGACGTGTGGGTCAAGCTGGCCCGCTGCTGCACCCCGGTGCCGGGAGACCCGATCGTCGGCTTCGTCACGCGCGGCAGCGGCGTATCGGTGCACCGTGCGGACTGCGTCAACGTGGACTCCCTCTCCCAGGAGCCCGAGCGGATGCTCGAGGTCGAATGGGCGCCCACCCAGTCCTCGGTCTTCCTGGTCGCCATCCAGGTCGAGGCGCTCGATCGGTCCCGGCTGCTCTCGGACGTCACCCGGGTCCTGTCGGACCAGCACGTCAACATCCTGTCGGCGGCCGTCCAGACCTCCCGCGACCGGGTGGCCACCTCCCGGTTCACCTTCGAGATGGGCGACCCCAAGCACCTGGGACACGTCCTGAAGGCCGTCCGGGGCGTCGAGGGCGTCTACGACGTCTACCGCGTGACGTCGGCCCGCAGGCCGTAACACGCGAGAGGGCCCCGGTACGGATCTCCGTACCGGGGCCCTCTCGCGTACACGGGCGGCCGGGAATCAGCCGCCGAACTCCTCCAGGCCCTTCAGAGCCTGGTCCAGCAGGGCCTGGCGGCCCTCCAGCTCGCGCGACAGCTTGTCGGCCTTGGTGTTGTTGCCCGCAGCGCGCGCCGCGTCGACCTGCCCACGCAGCTTGTCGACCGCCGCCTGGAGCTGACCCGTCAGGCCGGCCGCACGGGCCCGCGCCTCCGGGTTCGTACGGCGCCACTCGCCCTCCTCGGCCTCCTGGATCGCCCGCTCGACCGAGTGCATGCGGCCCTCGACCTTCGGCCGGGCGTCCCGCGGCACGTGGCCGACGGCCTCCCAGCGCTCGTTGAGCGAGCGGAATGTGGCCCGGGCCGCCTTCAGGTCTGTGATCGGGACGAGCTTCTCGGCCTCGTCGGCCAGCTCCTCCTTGAGCTTCAGGTTCTCGATCTGCTCGGCGTCACGCTCGGCGAAGACCTCGCTGCGCGCCGCGAAGAACACGTCCTGAGCACCGCGGAAACGGTTCCACAGATCGTCCTCGGACTCGCGCTGCGCCCGGCCCGCCGCCTTCCAGTCCGCCATCAGCTCGCGGTAGCGCGCGGCCGTCGGGCCCCAGTCGGTCGACTTCGACAGCGACTCGGCCTCCGCGACCAGCCTCTCCTTGACCTTGCGGGCGTCCTCGCGCTGCGCGTCCAGCGAGGCGAAGTGCGCCTTGCGGCGCTTGGAGAAGGCGGAACGGGCGTGGGAGAACCGGTGCCACAGCTCGTCGTCCGACTTGCGGTCCAGGCGCGGCAGACCCTTCCAGATGTCCACCAGGGCGCGCAGCCGCTCACCGGCACTGCGCCACTGGTCGCTCTGCGCCAGCTGCTCGGCCTCGACGACCAGCGCGTCCTTGGCCCCACGGGCCTCGTCCGTCTGCTTGGCCTTGGCGACCTTGCGCTCCTCGCGCCGGGACTCCACGGTCGTGACCAGCTTGTCCAGCCGCACCCGGAGGGCGTCCAGGTCGCCCACGGCGTGGTGTTCGTCGACCTGCGTGCGCAGGTGGTCGATCGCCGTCTGCGCGTCCTTGGCGGACAGATCAGTGGTCCGCACGCGCTTCTCGAGGAGGCCGATCTCGACCACCAGGCCCTCGTACTTGCGCTCGAAATAGGCCAGGGCCTCCTCAGGGGTGCCGGCCTGCCACGATCCGACGACCTGCTCGCCATCGGAAGTACGCACGTACACGGTGCCCGTCTCGTCGACTCGGCCCCACGGGTCGCTGCTCACAGCGCCTCCTCCACCTGATGCCTTGCGAGGGGTTCACCCCCTGGGCATCGTCCACAGTTTCCTGGGGCGGGCAGCGCCCGCCCTGCACAACGCCAACATAGGCGACCGCCGGGCCGGCTGTCCGCATCCCGCACGACGGAATATCGGCGTACGGGGGGGGCGGGCCGGCCGGGCCCGGGGCCGGCGCGTCACGTCAGTTCTGCGTGACCGCGCCCTTCTCGATCTTGACCTCGGTCTTCGGCGCGCCGTCCTGGCCGCCGTCGACCGTACCGGCCTTCGCGATCTCCTCCAGGACCTTCAGTCCGGCCGCGTCGATCTTGCCGAACGGCGTGTACGACGGCGCCAGCGGGCTGTCCTTGTAGACCAGGAAGAACTGGCTGCCGCCCGAGCCGGGCTGGCCCGTGTTGGCCATCGCCACCGTGCCGGCCGGGTACACGACCTGGCCCTGCTCGTTGGCCTTGCCCAGGGAGTCCAGGTTCTCGTCCGGGATGGTGTAGCCCGGTCCGCCCCGGCCGGTGCCCTCGGGGTCACCGCACTGGAGCACGAAGATCCCGCCGGCCGTCAGCCGGTGGCACTTGGTGTTGTCGAAGTAGCCCTTGTCGGCGAGCGACTTGAAGGAGTTCACGGTCTGCGGGGTCTTGGCCGCGTCCATCGTGAAGTTGACGTCACCCGCGCTGGTCTTCAGCGCGAAGGTGTACTTCGCCTTCTGGTCGATCGCCATCTCCGGCGAGGGGGACTGCTTGGGCGCCGGCTCGCTCGCCGAGGCCGACGGGCTCGCGGACGGGTCCGCGGCCTGGTCCTTCTTGTCCTTGTCGAAGACCCCGCCGACGACCAGGCCCACCAGCGTCGCGACCACCACGGCCACCGCCGCGCCGATCACGGCCGCACGCCGGCGCGACTTCCGCCGGGCCTCGGCCCGGCGCTCCTGCTGGCGCTCGTACTTCTCCTTGGCGAGCTGTCGCCGTCGCTGATCGCTCGTGACCACCGGGTCGTCTCCTTGTACGTGTCTGCTACTGCTGTCCGGGCTGGGATAGGCCGTACCGTATATGGGTTCGCTGTGTAATGAGCGGCGCCGGTAGGCTCTGAGCAGCAGGATTCCTGTCTGCAGCCTCCCACCGGACGACGATTGAGGACGAACGTGCTGATTGCCGGGTTCCCCGCAGGCGCTTGGGGCACCAACTGCTACGTGGTCGCCCCCGCCGCCGGCGAGGAGTGCGTCATCATCGACCCGGGCCATCAGGCCGCCCAGGGTGTCGAGGAGACGCTGAAGAAGCATCGGCTCAAGCCCGTCGCGGTCGTGCTGACCCACGGCCACATCGATCATGTGGCCTCGGTGGTCCCGGTGTGCGGAGCACACGACGTACCGGCCTGGATCCACCCCGAGGACCGCTACATGATGAGCGACCCGGAGAAGGCCCTCGGCCGCTCCATCGGGATGCCTCTCATGGGCGAGCTGACCGTGGGGGAGCCGGACGACGTCCGTGAGCTGACCGACGGCGCGGCGCTGAAATTGGCGGGAATGGACTTCTCCGTGGCGCACGCGCCGGGGCATACCAAGGGGTCGGTGACCTTCCGGATGCCCGAGCTGGCCGACGTTCCGCCGGTCTTCTTCTCGGGCGACCTGCTCTTCGCCGGCTCCATCGGACGCACCGACCTGCCCGGCGGCTCCCACACCGAGATCCTCGAGTCGCTGGGCCGCGTGTGCCTGCCGCTCGACGACTCGACCGTGGTGCTGTCCGGCCACGGTCCCCAGACCACCATCGGCCGCGAGCGCGCGACCAACCCGTACCTGCGGGAGGTCGCCGCCGGGCTCGGAGACGGCATCGCCGCTCCACGACGAGGAATGTGACGAGAGTTTCGTGAGCACTTTCAAGGCCCCCAAGGGCACGTACGACCTGATCCCGCCGTACTCGGCCAAGTTCCTGGCGGTCCGCGACGCCATCTCCGCCCCGCTGCGCACGGCCGGGTACGGCTACATCGAGACGCCCGGTTTTGAAGACGTGAACCTCTTCGCCCGCGGAGTCGGCGAGTCCACCGACATCGTCACCAAGGAGATGTTCACCCTCACCACCAAGGGCGGTACCAACCTCGCCCTGCGCCCGGAGGGCACCGCCTCCGTGCTGCGCGCGGCGCTGGAGGCCAGCCTGCACAAGCAGGGCAACCTCCCGGCCAAGCTCTGGTACTCCGGTTCGTACTACCGCTACGAGCGTCCGCAGAAGGGCCGCTACCGCCACTTCTCGCAGGTGGGCGCCGAGGCGATCGGTGCCGAGGACCCGGCCCTGGACGCCGAGCTGATCATCCTGGCCGACCAGGCCTACCGCACCCTCGGCCTGTCGAACTTCCGCATCCTGCTGAACTCGCTCGGCGACAAGGAGTGCCGCCCGGTCTACCGCGAGGCGCTGCAGGCCTTCCTGCGAGGCCTCGACCTCGACGAGGAGACCGTCCGCCGGGCCGAGATCAACCCGCTGCGCGTCCTCGACGACAAGCGGGGCGAGGTGCAGAAGCAACTGGTCGGCGCTCCGGTGCTGCGCGACTACCTGTGCGACGGGTGCAAGGCGTACCACGAGGAGGTGCGGGCGCTGATCACGGCTGCCGGCGTCGCCTTCGAGGACGACGAGAAGCTGGTGCGCGGGCTGGACTACTACACCCGGACCACCTTCGAGTTCGTCCACGACGGCCTGGGCGCACAGTCCGCGGTGGGCGGCGGCGGCCGCTACGACGGACTGTCCGAGATGATCGGCGGACCCGCGCTGCCCTCGGTCGGCTGGGCCCTCGGCGTGGACCGCACCGTCCTGGCCCTGGAGGCCGAGGGCATCGAGCTGGACATCCCGGCGACGACGACGGTCTTCGCGGTGGCGCTGGGCGAGGCCAAGGCGACCGTGTTCGGGCTGGTGACGCAGCTGCGCAAGGCGGGAGTCGCCGCTGACATGTCGTACGGCGGCAAGGGTCTCAAGGGCGCCATGAAGGACGCCAACCGCAGCGGTGCGCGCTTCGCGGTCGTGGTGGGCGAGCGGGACCTCGCCGAGGGCGTCGTCCAGCTCAAGGACATGGAATCCGGTGAGCAGAGCTCCGTGCCCGTCGCCGAGCTGGTCGACACGGTCCGGGCCCGCCTCGCCTGACGGCAGTGGCCGGGAGCAGCGCACAGGACGGGGCCGGGGATGTTTCCCCGGCCCCGTCCGTTCACAGGCTCATACGGCACAATGGCCCTGCTTGATCACCTTGCAGAAGCGGAGCGGGCGGTATGACGACACGAAGTGCGGACGCGGACACCGCCCGGGGCAGGACCGTCGCGGGAAGCCGGGCCTTGGCCCTGCTGCTGGTGATCACCGGAGCCGCGGGACTGCTCGCCGCCTGGGTGATCACGATCGACAAGTTCAAGCTGCTGGAGGACCCGACCTTCAAGCCGGCGTGCAGCCTGAACCCGATCGTCTCCTGCGGCAACATCATGACGAGCGACCAGGCGTCGGCCTTCGGCTTCCCGAACCCGATGCTCGGACTCGTCGCCTACGGGATCGTGATCTGCGTCGGCATGAGCCTGCTGGCCGGCGCCTCGTTCCGCCGCTGGTACTGGCTGACGTTCAACGCCGGCACCCTCTTCGGCGTCGTCTTCTGCACCTGGCTCATGTACCAGTCGCTGTACAACATCAACTCCCTGTGCCTGTGGTGCTGCCTGGCCTGGGTCGCCACGATCTTCATGTTCTGGTACGTCACCTCGCACAACGTCCGCGAGGGGCTGCTGCCCGCCCCGGGCTGGGTCAAGTCCTTCCTCGACGAGTTCACCTGGGTCCTGCCCGTGCTGCACGTCGGGATCATCGGGATGCTGATCCTGACCCGCTGGTGGGACTTCTGGACCTCCTGACGGCGGGCGGCCCGGGCGGCTCGGGCGGCCGGGGCGGCCCTGTCGGTGGGGTCGCATACGCTTCCTGTGTGGAACCAGACCTGTTCACCGCCGCTGCCGAAGACCGCAGGGAGAAGGACCCCTCGAGCTCCCCGCTCGCCGTCCGGATGCGCCCGCGCATCCTGGACGAGGTCGTCGGCCAGCAGCACCTGCTGAAACCTGGATCACCGCTGCGGCGGCTGGTCGAGGAAGGGGCCGGCGGCCCCGCCGGTGCCTCCTCGGTGATCCTCTGGGGCCCGCCGGGCATCGGGAAGACGACGCTGGCGTATGTGGTCAGCCAGGCCACCCAGAAGCGTTTCGTGGAGCTCTCCGCGATCACGGCGGGCGTCAAGGAAGTCCGGGCGGTCATCGAGGGCGCCAAGCGCGCGGCCGGGGGATACGGCAAGGAGACCGTCCTCTTCCTCGACGAGATCCACCGCTTCAGCAAGGCGCAGCAGGACTCGCTGCTCCCCGCCGTCGAGAACCGCTGGGTGACGCTGATCGCGGCCACCACCGAGAACCCGTACTTCTCGATCATCTCCCCGCTGCTGTCGCGCTCGCTGCTGCTGACGCTGGAACCGCTGACGGACGAGGACCTGAGGGCGCTGATGCGGCGCGCGCTCACCGAGGAGCGGGGCCTGGGCGGGGCCGTCTCCCTCCCGGAGGACGCCGAAGCGCACCTGCTGCGGATCGCCGGGGGCGACGCCCGGCGGGCGCTGACGGCCCTGGAGGCCGGCGCCGGCTCGGCCATCGCCAAGGGCGAGGACGAGATCACCCTCCAGACCCTGGAGGAGGCGGTCGACCGCGCGGCGGTCCGGTACGACAAGGACGGCGACCAGCACTACGACGTGGCCAGCGCGCTGATCAAGTCGATCCGCGGCTCGGACGTGGACGCGGCGCTGCACTACCTGGCGCGGATGATCGAGGCCGGCGAGGACCCCCGGTTCATCGCGCGCCGCCTGATGATCTCCGCGAGCGAGGACATCGGACTGGCGGACCCCACGGCCCTGCCGATCGCTGTGGCCGCCGCCCAGGCGGTGGCGATGATCGGCTTCCCGGAGGCGGCGCTGACCCTCTCGCACGCCACGATCGCGCTGGCGTTGGCCCCGAAGTCGAACACCGCGACGACCGCGATCGGCGCGGCGCTGGCCGACGTACGGGCGGGGCTGGCCGGCTCGGTCCCGGCGCACCTGCGGGACGGGCACTACAAGGGCGCGGCGAAGCTGGGGCACGCGCAGGGGTACGTGTACCCGCACGACGTGCCGGGCGCGATTGCCGCGCAGCAGTACGCGCCGGACGAGATCCAGGGGAAGCGGTACTACGAGCCGACGCGCTACGGCGCGGAGGCCCGCTACGCGGACGTGGTGGAAAAGGTCCGCGAGCGGCTGCGCGGCGGCTCCGGCTCCTGATCGACCCGCGGCGCCGTGTCTGTGGCGGCGGTGGACGCGGTCCGGGCCTACGCTCCCGGCATGGGACGCCGGATTCCGCTCCTCGCCGCAGCGGCAGCCGCAGCCGCAGCACTGACGCTCGGCGGGTGCCATCACGAGGACGTCGCGACGGCCCGGGCCAGCGCGGCGGCGCTGGCCGCGCAGGTGCCCCTGACCGACGCCGGGTTCCCGCCGGACGCGGCCACCGCGAAGGCGCGGCTGGCCGGGCTGAAGGTCGAGCCGGGCCGTAACCGGCAGACGTACAAGCGCGAGAACTTCGGTACGTACTGGTCCGACGAGACGGATGCCGTCGGCGGGCGCAACGGCTGCGACACCCGCGACGACGTGCTGCGCCGGGACCTGAAGGAGCTCCGAGAAGGGGACCGGAACCCCTGCGTCGTGCTGTCCGGGGTGCTGCACGACCCGTACACCGGCAAGGAGCTGCCCTACACCTACCGGCGCGCCTCGCAGATCCAGACCGATCATGTGGTCGCGCTCGGCGCCGCGTGGCGGGGCGGCGCGTACGCGTGGACCCCGCAGCGCAGGCTGGAGTACGCCAACGACCTCGACGTACTGCTCGCCGTGGACAAGCAGACCAACTACGACAAGGGAAGCAGCACGGCCGACAAGTGGCGGCCGCCCCGGCGGGCGTACTGGTGCGAGTACGCCCGCCGCTACACCGGCATCAAAGCCGAGTACGGGCTGTCCGTGACGGCGCCGGAGAAGCTCGCCCTCCAGGACATGCTGGCCACCTGCACCGCCTGAGGCCCGGTCGGCCTAGTGCGAGGCCGCCGAGAACAAGGAGTGCATCGCCCGGCGCAGGCCGCAGATGTCGGCGACCGGCTCCGGGAAGTCGAAGCGGGCGTCGAAGGAGCCGACGGCGCCCCCGGTGAAGCGGACGCGCAGGCCGAGGCGGTCCAGGGCGAGCGGGACGGCGGTCGTGCCGCCGGCCTCGCGGGCGCCCAGCAGTCCGCACAGCTCGCCGAGCCGGTCGCCGTGGGCGGCGTGCAGGTGCTGCAGCAGCTCCGTCTCGTGCGCGACCATCGGGTCCGGCTCGGCGGCGGCCAGGTGCTCCGGGTCCACGTGCTCGGCGCCCCACAGGTCGTCCACCGAGATCTCGCCGACCTCCAGGCGCAGCATCATCCAGGCCGGGCGGCCGCCGCCCCGCAGAACATCGGCCGGGGGGTCGAGGGGCTCCCGCATGCCCAGTAGCTCGCCCACCGGGTGCCGCTCCGCGAGCAGCGCCGCGCAGGCGGCCCGCTCGTCCCCGCGCACCGGCGTCAGCCACCCGGCGAGCCAGGCGCGGCCTCGGATACGATGGGGCACGGACACCGGCGCCACATCCGTGATCTCGATCACGGCGGTGAGGTCGTCGTCCTGGGCGTGAGCGGCTGCTCTGGCAGCCGTGGATTCCCCTGATACAAGGAGAATCACGTCCCCGTCCGGGGTGACGGTCCGTGCGACCGGCAGCCCTGTCCCGAATTCCTCGGCATCGTGACTGTCACGAGCACCGATCAGCGTGAGGGATACTGAGGCGTTGGACTCTACGAGGGTTCGTACGCGTTCGGCTCCGGTGAGCTGCCGAACGCCTTCCCTGGGACGCGGCTGACCTTGCTTATCGTCGTCGAAAGCGGATTCCGTTTCGTTGGAATCCGAACTTCGATGCGCACTGGGCAGGGGGATCCCATGTGGTCGAGACATTACGTCCTCCTCGCTAAGGTAAGCCTCACCTAACTTACATGGAGGTAGGTTCCCCGTGAACCAGAAGCGACCCAAGGTCAAGAAGTCGCGTGCCCTCGGCATTGCGCTGACCCCGAAGGCCGTCAAGTACTTCGAGGCCCGCCCCTACCCGCCGGGCGAGCACGGCCGTGGCCGCAAGCAGAACTCGGACTACAAGGTTCGTCTGCTCGAGAAGCAGCGTCTGCGCGCTCAGTACGACATCTCTGAGCGTCAGATGGCCCGCGCGTACGACCGCGCCAAGAAGGCCGAAGGCAAGACGGGCGAGGCGCTTGTCGTCGAGCTCGAGCGTCGCCTCGACGCCCTGGTCCTGCGTTCGGGCATCGCCCGCACCATCTACCAGGCCCGCCAGATGGTCGTTCACGGCCACATCGAGGTCAACGGTGACAAGGTCGACAAGCCGTCGTTCCGTGTCCGTCCGGACGACGTCATCACCGTGCGCGAGCGCAGCCGCGAGAAGGTTCCGTTCCAGGTTGCCCGCGAGGGTGGCTACGCAGGCGAGGGCGAGACCCCGCGCTACCTGCAGGTCAACCTGAAGGCCCTGGCCTTCCGCCTGGACCGCGACCCGAACCGCAAGGAAATCCCGGTCATCTGCGACGAGCAGCTCGTCGTCGAGTACTACGCCCGCTGATGCAGGCGTAGCCCTCACAGGCTGGTCGAGGCCCGTCGTCCCCTCCGGGGGGCGGCGGGTCTTCCGTTTCCGGGACCGCACCGGGCGCTAAGGCCTCGAGGGCTACGGCCTCGGTCCTACGGCTGCTCCGCCGCCGCGCCCGTCGCCACCCGGGAGCCGCGCAGCCGTCCCGCCTGCCGGGGCGCCCCGCCGGGGCCGCCGCCGCGCTCCTGCGGATCGCGCAGTGCCCGCCCGACCAGCGCCTCACGGCTCAGCTCGCGCCCTTCGGCCTCGTACGCCGCGCAGCGCTCGGCGCCCAGCAGCTCGCCCGCCTGCTCCTGGCACATCAGCCGCGGGGCGTTGAAGTACCCCGAGCCGAACAGCTGGAGCCCCACCCCGCCCCACATCGCCTCCGCCGCGCCCTGGAGCACCGCGGCCTCGGCCGCGTCCCCCTCCGCGACCGTGACCAGAGCCAGCAGCTCCAGCGCGAGCACCAGCCCGACCAGATCGTGGAAGACGTGGTTGATCGCCACGCACTCGGTCAGCAACAGCCGGGCCTCCGAGGTGCGTCCCGCGTCCAGGGCCGCGTACGCGAGGACGTACAAGGCGTACGCCTTCGTCCAGCGCTCCCCGCGCTCCTCGCAGATCTCCCGGACCTCACCGCACAGCGCGAGCGCGCCCGGCAGGTCGCCGAGGAAGGCCAGCGCCATCCCCAGCTCCACCTGGCACATCAGTACATTGCTGTTCAGCTCGCCGGCCGCCCGGTACTGCTCCAGCGCCGCGCCCAGCAGCTCCCGGGCCCGCGTCATATCGTCCGAGACCAGCGCCAGGCAGCCCATCCGGTGCACGGCGTAGGCCGCAGCCACCGGGTTCCCGCTCTGCGCCGCCCCGTCCCGGCACTCGTACAGGGCGCTCATCGAGGCCGCCGCGTCCCCCTGCAGCGCCGCGACGTAGCCCAGCACCCACAGGGCCTTCAGCCGTGAACTCTCGTACTCCGGCGCCGCCCGGTCCTCCACCGGCTCCAGCGTCCGCTCCAGCCAGTGCCGGCCCTCGGTCAGACGTCCGCAGCCCGCCCAGTAGAACCACAGGGCCCCCGCCAGGTACTGGCCCAGATGCGCCTCGTCCGGTTCGTCCAGGCAGCACTCCAGGGCGAGCCGGAGGTTCGGCAGCTCCGTCTCCACCAGCGCGGCCACCTCCTCCTGGCGCGGGCTGAACCAGTCCAGCTCGCACCAGGTGGCCAGCCCCAGGTACCAGTCCCGGTGGCGTCGCCGCAGGCGGCCGGCGTCGCCCAGCGACTCCAGCCAGCCCGCTCCGTACACCCGTACGGTCTCCAGCATGCGCAGGCGCACCCCGGCGGGCGTCTCCTCCCGGACCAGCAGCGACTGGGCCAGGAGCTCCCCGACCAGGTCGAGCACGTCCTCCACCGGCAGATCCGGGCCCGCGCACACGTATTCGACGGCCTCGAGGTCGAACTGCCCCGCGAAGACCGACAGCCGTGCCCACAGCAGCCGCTCCGCCGGCGTGCACAACTCGTGGCTCCAGCCGATGGCCGTGCGCAGCGCCCGGTGCCGGGCGAGCCCGCCGCGCGCACCGCCCGTCAGCAGCGCGAAGCGGTCCTCCAGCCGGGTGAGCACCTGCGCGGGGGACAGCGTCCGCAGCCGGCCCGCCGCCAGCTCCAGGGCCAGCGGAATCCCGTCGAGCCGGGCGCACAGCTCCACCAGCGCGGCCCGGTTGTCCGCGGTCACGGCGAAGGCCGGGTCCGCCGCCGCGGCCCGCGCCGCCAGCAGGGCCAGCGCCTCCTCCGGGACCGGCGGGGCCAACGGGAGGACCAGCTCCCCGTCCACGGCCAGCGGGCGCCGGCCCGCCGCGAGGACCCGCAGGCCGGGGCAGCGGCGCAGCAGTTCCCGTACCAGGTCGGCGCACTCGTCGACCAGCTGCTCGAAGCCGTCCAGAACCAGCAGCAGCCGTCGCCCGGCCAGGTGCTCGGCCAGGACGGTCGGCAGCGGGCGGGTGGTGTGGTCGGTCAGCTCCAGCGCCTCGGCGAGGGCCAACTCCAGCAGCGCAGGGTCCCGTAGGGATGCCAGCTCGGCCAGCCACACCCCGTCGCAGTAGCGTTCCTGCGTTCCCTCGGCGGCGCCCCGGGCCGCAGCGAGCACGAGCCGGGACTTGCCCACCCCGCCCACACCGGTCACCGTCACCAGCCGGGAGCGCTCCAGGAGCCGCACCAGCTCGGCGAGTTCGCCACCCCGCCCGATGAACCGGCTGAGCTCCGAGGGAAGATTGCCCCCGGCGGCACTTCGAAGGGGTCTCTGTCCCATGGGACACGGAGGGTACTGGTCCGGATGCGCTGCGTTCAAGGCGGGACCCCTACTCCCCGAATTCGGGTACGGCCGGGGATCTCCGGCGCGATAGGGTCGGAGGGCGAATAGTCCTGCACTTCAGGAACAGACAGAGAGCGGTGTGACGTGTCCGGTGTAGAGGTGGCCGGGATCATCGTGGCCGTCTTCTGGGCCATCCTGATCTCCTTCCTGGCCGTGGCCCTGGTGAGGCTGGCCCAGGTGCTCAGGGCGACCACCAAGCTGGTGGCGGACGTGACCGACCAGGCCGTCCCGCTGCTGGCAGACGCCTCCACGACCGTCCGCTCCGCGCGCACCCAGCTCGACCGGGTCGACGCCATCGCGAGCGACGTCCAGGAGGTCACCTCCAACGCCTCCGCCCTGTCCTCCACCGTGGCCACCGCCTTCGGCGGGCCGCTGGTGAAGGTCGCGGCCTTCGGCTACGGCGTCCGCAAGGCGCTGGGCAAGGGGGATGCCGCGACGTCGGGCGGCACGCCGCCGAAGGCATCCCGACGAACCGTGATCGTTGGCCGTACGGTGCCCGCCGCACGGCGCCGCAGGCAGAAGGGCTGAGACCGCCGATGTTCCGCCGAGCCTTCTGGTTCACCGCCGGCGCGGCCGCCGGCGTGTGGGCCACCACCAAGGTCAACCGCCAGCTGAAGAAGCTGACGCCGGAAAGCCTCGCGGCCCAGGCGGCCGACAAGGCCGTGGAGGCGGGCCACCGCCTCAAGGATTTCGCCCTCGACGTCAAGGCGGGAATGACGCAGCGCGAGGACGAGCTGAACGACGCACTGGGGCTCCACCAGGACCCCGAGCGGCCCGACAACGTCACCGCCCTTCCCGGGCCGCGGCGGCTGCGAGCCATCGAGAACATCGAGAACACCAAGAACACATACCGCCCGAACCAGTCGGCGGTTACGTACGACCGGAATGAGGACCACTGATGGAGTCGGCCGAGATTCGCCGCCGCTGGCTGAGCTTCTTCGAGGAGCGCGGTCACGCCGTTGTCCCTTCGGCGTCGCTCATCGCGGACGACCCGACTCTGCTGCTGGTGCCCGCGGGCATGGTGCCGTTCAAGCCCTACTTCCTGGGTGAGACCAAGCCGCCGGCCCCGACGCTCACCAGCGTCCAGAAGTGCGTCCGCACGCCGGACATCGAAGAGGTGGGCAAGACCACCCGCCACGGCACGTTCTTCCAGATGTGCGGCAACTTCTCCTTCGGGGACTACTTCAAGGAAGGCGCCATCAAGTACGCCTGGGAGCTGCTCACCGGCTCCGTGGCGGACGGCGGCTACGGCCTCGAGCCGGAGAAGCTCTGGATCACCGTCTACCTCGACGACGACGAGGCCGAGACGATCTGGCGCGACGTGATCGGCGTGCCCGCCGAGCGCATCCAGCGCCTGGGCAAGAAGGACAACTTCTGGTCCATGGGTGTCCCGGGCCCCTGCGGTCCGTGCTCCGAGATCAACTACGACCGCGGCCCCGAGTTCGGCGTCGAGGGCGGCCCCGCCGTCAACGACGAGCGCTACGTGGAGATCTGGAACCTGGTCTTCATGCAGTACGAGCGCGGCGCCGGCGACGGGAAGGAAGACTTCCCGATCCTCGGTGACCTCCCGTCGAAGAACATCGACACGGGTCTCGGCCTCGAGCGCCTCGCCATGATCCTGCAGGGCGTGCAGAACATGTACGAGACCGACACCCTGCGCGTGGTCATGGACAAGGCCACCGAGCTGACCGGTGTGCAGTACGGAGCCGCCCAGGGCACCGACGTCTCGCTGCGCGTGGTCGCCGACCACATCCGCACCTCCGCCATGCTCATCGGCGACGGTGTCACCCCCGGCAACGAGGGCCGCGGCTATGTGCTGCGCCGCATCATGCGCCGCGCCATCCGCAACATGCGCCTCATGGGCGCCACCGGTCCCGTCGTCCAGGACCTGATCAACGTCGTGATCGAGACGATGGGCCGGCAGTACCCGGAGCTCGTCACCGACCGCAAGCGCATCGAGACCGTCGCGCTCGCCGAAGAGGTGGCCTTCCTCAAGGCCATCAAGGGCGGCACCAACATCCTCGACAGCGCCGTGACGGAGACCAGGGCCACCGGCGGCACGGTCCTCTCCGGCGACAAGGCGTTCCTGCTCCACGACACCTGGGGCTTCCCGATCGACCTCACCCTGGAGATGGCCGCCGAGCAGGGCCTCTCCGTGGACGAGCCCGGCTTCCGCCGCCTGATGCAGGAGCAGCGCGACCGCGCCAAGGCCGACGCCAAGGCCAAGAAGACCGGCCACGCGGACATGTCCGCCTACCGTGAGATCGCCGACGGCTCGGGCGCCACCGAATTCACGGGCTACGCCACCAACCAGGGCGAGTCCACCATCGTCGGCCTGCTGGTCAACGGCGTCTCCGCGCCCGCAGCCTCCGAGGGCGACGAGGTCGAGGTCGTCCTCGACCGCACCCCCTTCTACGCCGAGGGCGGCGGCCAGCTCGCCGACCAGGGCCGCATCAAGCTCGACTCGGGCGCCGTCATCGTCGTCCGCGACGTGCAGCAGCCGGTCCCGGGCGTCTCCGTGCACAAGGGCTCCGTCCAGGTCGGCGAGGTGACGGTGGGCGCCTCCGCGTACGCCGCCATCGACGTGAGCCGCCGCCGGGCCATCGCCCGCGCCCACTCGGCCACGCACCTGACCCACCAGGCGCTGCGCGACGCCCTCGGCCCGACGGCTGCCCAGGCCGGTTCCGAGAACAGCCCCGGCCGCTTCCGCTTCGACTTCGGTTCCCCGAACGCCGTCCCCGGCTCGGTCCTCACCGACGTGGAGCAGAAGATCAACGACGTGCTGTCGCGCGAGCTCGACGTCACCGCCGAGATCATGAGCATCGACGAGGCGAAGAAGCAGGGCGCCATCGCCGAGTTCGGTGAGAAGTACGGCGAGCGCGTCCGCGTGGTGACCATCGGCGACTTCTCCAAGGAGCTGTGCGGTGGCACGCACGTCGGCAACACCGCCCAGCTGGGTCTGGTGAAGCTGCTCGGCGAGTCCTCCATCGGCTCCGGCGTGCGCCGCGTCGAGGCCCTCGTGGGTGTGGACGCGTACAACTTCCTCGCCAAGGAGCACACGGTCGTCGCCCAGCTCCAGGAGCTGGTCAAGGGCCGTCCGGAGGAGCTGCCGGAGAAGATCGCCTCCATGCTCGGCAAGCTGAAGGACGCCGAGAAGGAGATCGAGAAGTTCCGCGCGGAGAAGGTCCTCCAGGCCGCCGCCGGTCTCGCCGCGGGCGCCCAGGACATCCACGGTGTCGCCCTGGTCGTGGGCCAGGTGCCGGACGGCACCGGGGCCGACGACCTGCGCAAGCTGGTCCTCGACGTCCGCGGCCGGCTCGGTCACCTGCCGGGGCAGGGCGACCGCCCGGCCGTCGTGGCCCTGTTCGCGGTGTCGGGCGGCCGCCCGCTGACCGTCATCGCCACCAACGAGGCCGCCCGCGAGCGTGGCCTCAAGGCCGGTGACCTGGTCCGTGCGGCAGCCAAGACCCTCGGCGGCGGCGGTGGCGGCAAGCCCGACGTGGCCCAGGGCGGCGGCCAGAACCCGGACGCCGTCGCGGAAGCCATCAGCGCCGTCGAGCGCCTCGTCGTCGAGACGGCCTGAAGATGACTCTGCGCCGCGGCCGCCGGCTCGCCATCGATGTCGGTGACGCCCGTATCGGGGTCGCTTCGTGCGACCCCGACGGGGTGTTGGCCACACCGGTGGAAACCGTTCCGGGCCGGGACATCCCCTTCGCGCACCGGCGGCTGCGGCAGCTCGTCGAGGAGTACGAGCCCCTCGAAGTCGTGGTCGGCCTTCCGCGCTCGCTCAGCGGGCGGGAAGGTCCGGCCGCGGCCAAGGTGCGTGTGTTCGCGAACGAACTCGCCAAGGGCATCAAGCCGGTGACGGTCCGTCTGGTGGACGAACGGATGACCACGGTCACCGCCGCCCAGGGCCTGCGGGCCGCCGGGAAGAACGCCAAGAAGGGCCGGTCGGTCATCGACCAGGCCGCCGCTGTGGTGATCCTTCAGAACGCTCTTGAGACCGAACGGGTATCAGGTAATCCGCCCGGTGAGTGCGTCGAAGTGGTTGTCTGATCGCGATACGGTAACGTTCCGCGCGATGAGACGGCATTCGAACAGCCGTCGCCCACCGTCAAAGAGGCGGAACCGGGTGCCACGGACGAAGGAGTCCGCGGCCTCCGTCTCGCGGCTCTAGGGGACCGATGACTGAGTATGGCCGGGGCCGTGGCCCCGAACCCTGGCACCCCGAGGATCCCCTTTACGGGGACCAGGGGTGGACCGGGCACCAGACCCAGCAGGGCCAGGTGCCCTACAGCGGTGCCCCGCAGCAGGAGTACCCGCAGGAGCCGCAGCACCAGCAGCAGTACCCCCAGCCACAGCAGTACCAGCAGTACCCGGAGCACCAGCAGCAGTATCCGCAGGAGCCCCAGTACCAGCAGGGGCAGTACGCGCAGCAGCAGTACCCGCAGGGGCAGTACCCCCAGGACCCGTACGAGCAGCAGCAGGCGCAGCAGTACGCGCAGCAGCAGTACGCCGAGCAGCAGCAGGCGCAGCAGCGTGCCTACGCCCAGCAGCAGGCCCAGCACCAGGCCCGGCAGCAGGCGCACGCCCAGCCGCAGCCGCAGCCGGTGTACGACAGCCAGGGCTGGGACACCGGCCAGGTCCAGTACACCTCCGCCGTGCAGAACGGCCCGTACGCGGGCGTGGACCCCTACACCCAGCAGCCCGCGACGGGCTACCCCGGTGAGGCCCCGGACCACTACAGCACCGAGGACGCCTACGCGCCGCCGCAGCCCCCGGGCAAGCGCCACCTGGAACCGGAGCCCGTCGAGGAGGAGCCGGAGAGCGGCTTCCTCGCCGCGGGCGGCGGCCGGGACGGCGAGGACGACGGTGACGGCGACGAGCCCGGTGACGGGCGCCGGGGCGGCCGCTCCAAGGGCGGCAGCCCCAAGAAGCGCAGCGGCATGGCCTGCCTGGTCGCCGCGGTCGTCATCCTCGGCGTGGTCGGCGGTGGCGGCTACTACGGCTACAACTACATCAAGGCCAGGTTCAGCTCGGCCGAGGACTTCGCGGGGGAGGGCTCCGGCGAGATCGTCGAGGTCGAGATCCCCAAGGGCTCGGGCCTCATGGCGATGGGTCTGATCCTCAAGAAGGCGGGCGTCGTCGCCAGCGGGCAGGCGTTCGTCGACGCCGCGTCCAAGCTCCCTCCGGGCAAGGCCATCCAGGCCGGTGTCTACCCGCTCCGCAAGCAGATGTCGGCCGCGTCCGCGGTCGAGGTGATGAGCGACCCCTCGAAGCTGAACGTCATCACCGTCGCCGAGGGCATGCGCAACACCACGGTGTACGCGGCGATCGACAAGAAGCTGGGCCAGCAGGAGGGCACCACCGCCGAGCTCGCCAAGCGCGAGGTCAAGAACCTCGGCCTGCCGGCCTGGGCGAACAACAATCAGAAGCTCATCGACCCGCTCGAGGGCTTCCTGTACCCGGCGCGCTACGACCTCAGCAAGGACAGCACCCCGGACTCCCTGCTCAAGCAGATGGTCAAGAACGCGACCGACAAGTATGCGGAGCTGGGCATCGAGGGCAAGGCCAAGGAGCTGGGCCTGGAGAATCCGCTCCAGGTGGTCACGGTCGCCAGCCTCGTCAACGCCGAGGGCAAGAACCACGACGACTTCCGGAAGATGGCCGAGGTGGTCTACAACCGCCTCAAGAAGACCAACGACGTCACGAACCAGAAGCTCCAGTTCGACTCGACGTACAACTACGTCAAGAACCAGAGCGAGATCAACTTCAATCTGAAGGAAGCCCAGGCCTTCGACAACCCCTACAACACGCACTTCATCAAGGGGCTGCCCACCGGTCCGATCAACAACCCGGGACTGGACGCGCTGACCGCTACGCTCAACCCGGACCACGGTGGCTGGATGTTCTTCGTGTCGGTCGACGGCAACACGACCACCTTCACCAAGACCTACGAAGAGCACACGAAGCTGGCCAACGAGTTCCAGGAACGGCAGAAGCAGAAGAACGGCGGTTAGTAGGACATGTCACGCATAAGGGCCGCGGTGTTGGGTTCGCCCATCGAGCACTCGCTCTCGCCGGTGCTGCACCGCGCCGCTTATCAGGAGCTCGGCCTCGACGACTGGTCCTACGACCGCTTCGAGATCGACGAGGCCGCGCTCCCGCAGTTCGTGGCAGGCCTCGGCCCCGAATGGGCCGGGCTGTCGCTGACCATGCCGCTCAAGCGGGCGATCATCCCGCTGCTGGACGGCGTCAGCGACACGGCCGCCTCCGTCGAGACGGTCAACACGGTCGTGTTCACCGAGGACGGCCGGTGCCTCGGCGACAACACCGACATCCCCGGCATTGTCGCCGCGCTCCACGAGCGCGGCGTGGAGAAGGTGTCCTCCGCCGCCATCCTCGGTGCGGGAGCCACCGCCTCCTCGGCGCTCGCCGCGCTCGCGCGGATCTGCTCAGGCGAGGTCACCGCGTACGTCCGCTCGTCGGCGCGCGCCGACGAGATGCGCCAGTGGGGCGAGCGGCTCGGTGTTCCCGTCCGCACGGCCGACTGGTCCGAGGCGGCCGCGGCCCTGTCCGCGCCGCTGGTGATCGCCACCACCCCGGCCGGTACGACCGACGCCCTGGCCGCGTCCGTGCCCGAGGGTGCGGGCACCCTCTTCGACGTCCTGTACGACCCCTGGCCGACCGCGCTGGCCGCCGCATGGTCGGGACGGGGCGGCCAGGTCGTCGGCGGGCTGGACCTCCTGGTCCACCAGGCCGTGCTCCAGGTCGAGCGGATGACGGGCCGGACCCCGGGTCCGCTCGCCGCCATGCGGGCTGCCGGAGAGCTGGCCCTCGCCTCCCGATAGGCTCCCCACCTGCGTATTCACCGATGGCGGCGGGGACGGGCACCCCGCGGACCGGATGCGCGCGTCGAAGCGGGACCGAAGCGGGACCGAAGTGGGACCTCCCCTCCGTGCGCTTCGGCACGGCCGGGGTGGCCTTAGGAGGCCTGTCGCTGCCGGCGCGGCGGCCTCGATCGGACTCCTCCGTTCCGCCGTCCTGTGGCCGACGATCACCCGGCGCCACGAGCGCGACCGGCGGGTCCGCTGACCATTCGGGCGTCCGAAGGCTGGACCGGGGCCCGGGAAACCCCCGCGGACATGGGAGGATCGGGTCAGGCGGGTCCGGGCCGCGCACCCGATCGCGCCGTCGCTGTACCAGGCGCGAGCATGAGGAGCATCGTTGAGCAGGTTGCGTTGGCTGACCGCCGGGGAATCCCACGGACCGGCACTGGTGGCGACGCTGGAGGGCCTTCCCGCCGGCGTCCCGGTCACCACCGAGCTGGTGGCCGACCACTTGGCCCGGCGCCGGCTCGGCTACGGCCGCGGTGCCCGGATGAAGTTCGAGCAGGACGAGATCACCTTCCTGGGCGGCGTCCGGCACGGCCTGTCGCTGGGTTCCCCGGTGGCCGTCATGGTCGGCAACAGTGAGTGGCCCAAGTGGGAGACGGTCATGTCGGCCGACCCCGTCGACCCCTCGCTGCTCAAGGAAACCGGCCGCAACGCGCCGCTGACCCGCCCGCGGCCCGGCCACGCCGACCTCGCCGGCATGCAGAAGTACGGCTTCGACGAGGCGCGGCCGATCCTGGAGCGCGCCAGCGCCCGCGAGACCGCCGCCCGCGTCGCCCTCGGCGCGATCGCCCGGTCCTTCCTCAAGGAGGTCGCCGGCATCGAGATCGTCTCGCACGTGGTGGAACTGGCCGCGGCCAAGGCCCCGTACGGCGTCTACCCGACCCCCTCCGACGTCGACAAGCTCGACGCCGACCCGGTGCGCTGCCTCGACGCCGACGCCAGCAAGGCGATGGTCGCCGAGATCGACCAGGCCCACAAGGACGGAGACACCCTCGGCGGTGTCGTCGAGGTGCTCGCGTACGGGGTCCCGGTCGGCCTCGGCTCGCACGTCCACTGGGACCGCCGTCTCGACGCCCGTCTCGCCGCCGCCCTCATGGGCATCCAGGCCATCAAGGGCGTCGAGGTCGGCGACGGCTTCGAGCTCGCCCGCGTGCCCGGCTCCCAGGCGCACGACGAGATCGTCTCCACGCCCGAGGGCATCAAGCGCACCTCCGGCCGCTCCGGCGGCACCGAGGGCGGCCTGACCACCGGCGAACTGCTGCGCGTACGGGCTGCGATGAAGCCCATCGCGACCGTCCCGCGCGCCCTGGCGACCGTCGACGTGGCGACCGGAGAGGCGACGGTGGCCCACCACCAGCGCTCCGACGTGTGCGCCGTGCCGGCCGCCGGCATCGTCGCCGAGGCCATGGTCGCCCTCGTGCTGGCCGACGCGGTCGTCGAGAAGTTCGGCGGGGACTCCGTCCCGGAGACCCGGCGCAACGTCCGCTCGTACCTCGACAACCTGCAGATCCGGTGACGGCCGGACCGCTGGTCGTCCTCGTCGGACCCATGGGGTCCGGCAAGTCCACGGTGGGGGCGCTGCTCGCCGAGCGGCTCGGCGTCCCCTACCGGGACACCGACGCCGACATCGTCGCGGCCCAGGGCCGGGAGGTCTCCGACATCTTCGTCGACGAGGGCGAGCCGTACTTCCGTGACCTGGAGCGGCAGGCGGTCACCGCCGCCGTCACCGGGCACACCGGAGTCCTCGCCCTCGGCGGCGGCGCGGTCCTCGACGAGGGCACGCGCGCGCTGCTGGCCGGCCTGCCCGTCGCCTACCTGTCGATGGACGTCGAGGAAGCCGTGCGCCGCGTGGGCCTCGGCGCCGCCCGCCCGCTGCTCGCCGTCAACCCGCGCCGCCAGTGGCGCGAGCTGATGGACGCCCGGCGCCCCCTGTACACCGAAGTCGCGCGCGTCGTGGTGGCCACCGACGACCGCACCCCCGAAGAGGTCGCCCAGGCGGTCCTCGACGCTCTGGAGTTGAAGGACGTATGACAGACCAGGTGACGCGGATCCAGGTCGGCGCGACCGCCGGACACGACGCGTACGACGTGCTGGTCGGGCGGCAGCTGCTCGGCGAGCTCGGCTCCCTGATCGGTACGAGGGCCCAGCGGATCGCCGTGATCCACCCCGAGGCGCTGGCCTCGACGGGTGAGGCGCTGCGCGACGACCTGGCCGAGCAGGGCTACGAGGCGGTCGCCATCCAGGTGCCGAACGCCGAGGAGGCCAAGACGATCGAGGTGGCGGCCTACTGCTGGAAGGCCCTGGGTCAGTCCGGCTTCACCCGTACCGATGTGATCGTCGGTGTCGGCGGGGGAGCCACCACCGACCTCGCGGGCTTCGTGGCGGCGAGCTGGCTGCGCGGGGTGCGCTGGATCGCCGTACCGACCACCGTCCTTGCGATGGTGGACGCGGCGGTCGGCGGCAAGACCGGCATCAACACCGCCGAGGGCAAGAACCTGGTGGGCGCCTTCCACCCGCCGGCCGGTGTGCTGTGCGACCTGGCGGCGCTGGACTCGCTGCCGGTCAACGACTACGTCAGCGGCCTCGCCGAGATCATCAAGGCCGGATTCATCTCCGATCCGGCGATCCTCGACCTGATCGAGGCGGACCCGGCGGCGGCCCGTACACCCGAGGGCCCGCACACCGCCGAGCTCATCGTGCGCTCCATCCAGGTCAAGGCCGACGTGGTCTCCAGCGACCTCAAGGAGTCGGGTCTGCGCGAGATCCTCAACTACGGCCACACCCTCGCGCACGCCATCGAGAAGAACGAGCGCTACAAGTGGCGGCACGGCGCCGCCGTGTCCGTGGGCATGGTCTTCGCCGCCGAACTCGGCCGGCTCGCGGGCCGCCTCGACGACCCGACGGCCGACCGGCACCGGGAGATCCTGGCCGCCGTCGGGCTGCCGCTGACCTACCGCGGCGACCAGTGGCCCAAGCTGCTCCAGACCATGCAGCTCGACAAGAAGTCCCGCGGCAACCTGCTGCGCTTCATCGTCCTGGACGGACTGGGCAAGCCGACCGTTCTGGAGGGGCCCGACCCGGCGCACCTGATCGCCGCCTACGGCGAGGTGTCGGCGTGAGCCGCCCGGTGCTCGTGCTGAACGGCCCGAACCTGGGCCGGCTCGGCTCGCGCGAGCCCGACGTGTACGGGGCGACCTCGTACGCGGGGCTCGTGGAGAGCTGCCGTGAGCTGGGGGAGGAGCTCGGCTTCGACGTGGAGGTCCGCGAGACCAACGACGAGGGCGAGCTGATCCGCTGGCTGCACGAGGCGGCGGACGGGAAGATTCCCGTGGTCATCAACCCGGGGGCCTTCACGCACTACTCGTACGGGATGCGGGACGCGGCGGCGCAGCGCACGGCGCCGCTGATCGAGGTGCACATCTCGAACCCGTACGCCCGCGAGGAGTTCCGCCACACCTCGGTCATCGCCGCCGTGGCGACCGGAACGGTGGCGGGCTTCGGTATCGGTTCGTACCGGCTCGCGCTGCGGGCACTGGCGGACGAGATCTCCGCCTGACACTCTGCCTGACGGTGCTGGTGGACGGCCGGGTCCCGGCAGTCATATAACGTTCTCGCATCAGTCGCTTGAACGAGACGGAGTGGCAGCGGATGCAGCACGGAGTGGGGGGCGGGGGCGCGGGCGCCGGCTGGGGGCAGCCGGGACCGCATCCGTCGGCGCCCCCTCAGCCGCCGATACCCCCGGCGCAGGGCTGGCCGGGTTCGCCCCCGCCGCAGTCTCCGCATCAGCAGCAGCACCAACCGCCCCACCAGCCCCATCAGCAGTACCCGTCGCAGCCGGTGCCCGCCGTGCCGGAGGCCACCGGGCACATCCCGCTGCCGCCCGCCGTCGCGGGCACCGGCGGGGCCGTCCTCGCGGTGCTGCTGATCGGTCCGGCCGGCGCCGGGAAGACCACCGTCGCCCGGCACTGGGCCGGCACCCGGCCCGTGCCGACGGCCCACGTGAGCCTGGACGACGTCCGCGAGTGGGTCTGCTCCGGCTTCGCGGACCCGCAGGCGGGCTGGAACGAGCACTCCGAGGCGCAGTACCGGCTCGCCCGCCGCACCTGCGGCTTCGCCGCCCGCAACTACCTGGCGAACGGCATCTCCTGCATCCTCGACGACGCGGTCTTCCCCGACCGGCCCGTCGTCGGGCTGGGCGGCTGGAAGCGGCACGTGGGGCCCACCCTGCTGCCCGTGGTTCTCCTGCCAGGCCTGGAGATCGTCCTGGAGCGCAACGCGGCCCGCTCGGGCAACCGCAGGCTCTCCGACGAGGAGGTCGCGCGGATCCACGGCCGGATGGCCGGCTGGTACGGCTCCGGCCTGCCGATCATCGACAACTCCCACCTCGACGTCGAGGGCACCGCCCGCGCCCTCGACGAGGCGCTGGCCCGCGCCCTGGCCGCCCCCGGCGGCTTCTAGCCCCCGATCCGGCCGGACCTCCCCGGGGCCCGTCCGGACGCGCTCGCCGGGCCGGATCGCCGGGGCGCTCGTACGCTCGAAGACATGTCAGACGTGTACGCCGCCCGCCGGGCCCTGCTTCGCGACCGATGCGCCGCCGCGGGGAACGCCGCCGCACTGATCACGCGTCCGGCGAACGTCCGCTACCTCTCCGGGGCTTCCCCGCTCGGCGCGGTGCTGCTCGTCGGCCCCACCGAGGACATGCTGTTCTGCTCCGGCGCCCCCACCGGCGAGGCCGACGAGGGCCGCCTCGACGAACGCCTGGACGTCTGCGTCCTGGACGCTCCCGGCGGTGACCCGGCCGTCGCCGCCGCCGACCTGGCCGCCTCCGTACGGGCCGACTCGCTCGCCGTGGAGGAACACCACCTCACGGTCGGCCGGCACCGGGCCCTGCGCTCCGTGGCGCCCAAACTGCGCCTCGCGGACCTCGGCACCGCAGTGGAACAGCAGCGCCTCGTCAAGGACGAGGAGGAGATCGCCTGCCTGCGGATCGCCGCCGAGATCGCCGACCAGGCCCTCGGCGAGCTGCTGGAATCGATCCTCGTGGGGCGCACCGAGCGGCACCTCGCCCTGGAGCTGGAGCGCCGGCTCGTCGACCACGGGGCGGACGGCCCCGCCTTCCCCACCTCCGTGGGCACCGGCCCGCACTCCGGCCGCTCCCGGCACCGGCCCTCCGACCGCAGGGTGGAGGAGGGCGACTTCCTGACGGTCTGTCTGGGCGCCAACTACCGTGGCTACCGGTGCGAGATCGGGCGGACCTTCGTGATCGGCACCAGTCCGGCCGACTGGCAGATCGAGTTGTACGACCTCGTCTTCACCGCTCAGCGGGCCGGGCGGGAGGCCCTCCTGCCGGGGGCCGCGTACCGGGACGTGGACCATGCCGCACGCTCCGTTCTGGACTCCGCGGGGCACTCGGAGGACCTTGCTCCGTGGACCGGACACGGCGTGGGCCTCGAAATCGACGAGGACCCGCAGCTTGCACCTACGGCAATGGGTAAACTGGACGCTTGCGTGCCGGTCACCGTCGAACCGGGGGTTCACCTCCCGGGCCGGGGAGGTGTCCGGATCGATGACACGCTCGTCGTACGCCCCGAGGCGGACGGCGGTCCCGAGCTACTCACCATTACGACCAAGGAGCTGCTCGCGCTCTAGCCGGCTCTGCCCGGTCGGTGCGCGCACCCGTGGTCTTCCAGTGCAGGAGATTCCGCAACCGTGGCTTCCACGAACGACCTCAAGAACGGCATGGTGCTCAAGCTCGACGGTGACCAGCTCTGGTCCGTCGTCGAGTTCCAGCACGTCAAGCCCGGCAAGGGCCCGGCCTTCGTGCGCACCAAGCTCAAGCACGTGCTCTCCGGCAAGGTCGTCGACAAGACGTTCAACGCCGGCACGAAGGTCGAGACGGCCACCATCGACCGCCGTGACATGCAGTTCTCGTACATGGACGGCGAGTACTTCGTCTTCATGGACATGACGACCTTCGACCAGCTGATGGTCGACAAGAAGGCTGTCGGCGACGCCGCGAACTTCCTGATCGAGGGCTTCACCGCCACCGTCGCCCAGCACGAGGGCGAGGTGCTCTACGTCGAGCTCCCGACCGCGGTCGAGCTCAAGATCGAGCACACCGACCCGGGCGTCCAGGGCGACCGCTCCACCGGTGGCACCAAGCCCGCCACGCTGGAGACGGGCTACGAGATCCAGGTCCCGCTCTTCGTCACCACCGGCGAGACGGTCAAGGTCGACACCCGCACCAGCGACTACCTCGGCCGGAAGAGCAACTAACCCGTGGCTGCTCGGAGCAATGCGCGCAAGCGCGCCTTCCAGATCCTTTTCGAGGCCGACCAGCGCGACGTGCCCGTCCGCGAGGTCCTCGCCGACTGGATCCGCCACGCGCGGTCGGACGACCGGCAGCCGCCGGTCAGCGCCTTCACGATGGATCTCGTCGAGGGTTACGCCGACAAGGTGGACCGCATCGACGACCTGATCGTCACCTACGCCGTGGACTGGGAGCTCGACCGCATGCCGGTCGCGGACCGGAACATCCTGCGGCTCGGCGCCTATGAGCTGATCTGGGTGGACGACACCCCGGACGCCGTGGCCATCGATGAGGCCGTCCAGCTGGCGAAGGAGTTCTCGACGGACGAGTCGCCCTCGTTCGTGAACGGGATGCTGGCCCGCTTCAAGGACCTGAAGCCGAACCTGCGGCGCAGCGAGAGCTGACCGCACGGCCCGGAGCCGGCAACGCCTTACGGAAGGGCCCGCAACGGCAGCGTTGCGGGCCCTTCCGTATGCGGCGCGAGGGAACGAAAAAACCGGTGGGTGCCGGACCCCCGCAAGGGTCCGGCACCCACCGGTAAACGTTTCTGCTGGTCTGGGGCCCGGAACTCAGAGTTCCTCGTGCGCCACCGCGCGACGCGCGTCCGCGTCCAGCACGCCCCAGCTGATCAGCTGCTCGGTCAGGACCGAGGGCGACTGGTCGTAGATGACGGCCAGGGTGCGCAGGTCGTCCTGGCGGATCGACAGCACCTTGCCGTTGTAATCGCCGCGCTGGCTCTGGATCGTCGCGGCGTAACGCTGCAGCGGGCCGGCCTTCTCGGCGGGCACCCCGGCCAGGCGCTCCAGGTCGAGACGGAGCTTCGGCGGCGGCTCGGCCGCCCCGCCGGGAGTCGTGCCCGGCAGCAGTTCCTGAACCGGAACCCCGTAGAAGTCCGCCAGCTCGGCGAGACGCTGGACGGTCACGGCGCGGTCCCCGCGCTCGTAAGAACCGACGACGACGGCCTTCCACCGGCCCTGGGACTTCTCCTCGACACCGTGGAGGGAAAGGCCCTGCTGGGTGCGGATGGCGCGGAGCTTGGCCCCGAGCTGTTTGGCGTATTCGCTGGACATAACGCTCCCGGACGCTGTGACGCTGTGACTGATGGACACTGCGACTACGTAACTACGTGCGGCTCCGCCGCGCGGCTGGTAACTCACTGTGAGGTTACGCAGCGTTACTTGGATGCGTCAAGCCGAATGGTCTTCGTCGCCCCCCGGGGGGTCCCTCCCGGCAGCCGCGAGAGAGTCATTTCCGAACCGGCCCGGTCCGAGTCACCGGTCTCTCCCTGGTACCGTGTGAGACGTACATCAGACGTCCTTTAAGGTCCGTCCCGTGAGGCGGAGAAGGAGGTCCTTTTCATGGACACTCAGCAGAACACCGATTCCATGCGCCCCGTGCTCGAGGCGCAGGACATCGCGCGGGTCCTGACCCGCATCGCCCACGAGATCGTCGAACGCGCCAAGGGTGCCGACGACGTGGTGCTCCTCGGCATTCCCACCCGCGGTGTCTACCTCGCCCGCCGGCTGGCCGCCAAGCTCGAAGAGATCACCGGTACGAAGATCCCGGTCGGCTCCCTCGACATCACCATGTACCGCGACGACCTGCGGATGAAGCCCGCCCGCGCGATCGGTCGCACCGAGATCCCCGGCGACGACCTCGACGGCCGCCTGGTCGTCCTCGTCGACGACGTGCTCTTCTCCGGCCGCACCATCCGAGCCGCCCTCGACGCCCTCGGCGACCTCGGCCGCCCCCGCGCCGTGCAGCTCGCCGTCCTCGTCGACAGAGGCCACCGCGAACTGCCGATCCGCGCCGACTACGTCGGCAAGAACCTCCCCACGTCGCTGCGGGAGACCGTCAAGGTCCAGCTCCAGGAGGAGGACGGCCGTGACGCCGTGCTGCTCGGCCAGCGGACCACCCAGGCAGCAGGCCAGTAGACCGTCCGAGTGACGGGCCCCGATGGGCCCGCGCCGAGTCCTGCCCTGCCCGCCCGCACCTGCGCACGTCAGTCCGCCCGCCCTCCCGACCTACGGAGCCATCCAGATGAAGCGCCACCTCATCTCGGCCGCCGATCTCACGCGCGACGACGCCGTCCTGATCCTCGACACCGCCGAGGAGATGGCCCGCGTCGCGGACCGGCCGATCAAGAAGCTGCCCACCCTGCGCGGCCTCACCGTCGTCAACCTCTTCTTCGAGGACTCGACCCGTACCCGGATCTCCTTCGAGGCGGCCGCCAAGCGGCTCTCGGCCGACGTCATCAACTTCTCCGCAAAGGGTTCCTCCGTTTCCAAGGGCGAATCCCTGAAGGACACCGCGCTGACCCTGGAGGCCATGGGCGCCGACGCGGTCGTCATCCGCCACCACGCCTCCGGCGCCCCCTACCGGCTCGCGACCTCCGGCTGGATCGACTCCGCCGTCGTCAACGCCGGCGACGGCACCCACGAGCACCCCACCCAGGCCCTGCTGGACGCCTTCACCATGCGCCGCCGCCTGGTCGGCCGCGACGCCGGCCTCGGCAAGGACCTGAACGGCCGCCGGATCACCATCGTCGGCGACATCCTGCACAGCCGCGTGGCCCGCTCCAACGTCCACCTGCTGCACACCCTCGGAGCCGAGGTCACCCTGGTGGCCCCGCCCACCCTGGTCCCGATCGGCGTCGAGAGCTGGCCCTGCGAGGTCTCGTACAGCCTCGACGACGTGCTGCCGAAGTCCGATGCGGTGATGATGCTGCGTGTGCAGCGCGAACGCATGAACGCCGCCTTCTTCCCGACCGAGCGCGAGTACTCCCGCCGGTACGGGCTCGACGGCGACCGCATGGCGAAGATGCCCGAGCACGCCATCGTGATGCACCCCGGCCCGATGAACCGCGGTATGGAGATCACCGCCCAGGTCGCCGACTCCGACCGCTGCACGGCCGTCGAGCAGGTCGCCAACGGCGTCTCCACCCGGATGGCCGTGCTGTACCTGCTGCTCGGCGGCTCCGAGCCCGCCGTCACCACCACCCCCGCCGCCACGCGTACCGAGGAGAGCAAGTAACCATGAGCAAGATCCTGATTCGTGGCGCGAAGGTACTCGGTGGCGAGGCGCAGGACGTCCTGATCGACGGCGAGACCATCGCGGAGGTCGGGCAGAACCTCTCCGCCGAGGGCGCGACCGTCATCGAGGCCGAGGGCCAGGTCCTCCTGCCCGGCCTCGTCGACCTGCACACCCACCTGCGCGAGCCCGGCCGCGAGGACTCCGAGACCGTCCTCACCGGCACCCGCGCCGCGGCCTCCGGCGGCTACACGGCGGTGTTCGCCATGGCGAACACCTTCCCGGTCGCCGACACCGCCGGCGTCGTCGAGCAGGTCTGGCGCCTGGGCAAGGAGTCCGGCTACTGCGACGTGCAGCCCATCGGCGCCGTCACCGTCGGCCTGGAGGGCAAGCAGCTCTCCGAGCTGGGCGCCATGCACGAGTCCGCCGCCCGCGTCACCGTCTTCTCCGACGACGGCAAGTGCGTGGACGACGCCGTGATCATGCGGCGCGCCCTGGAGTACGTGAAGGCCTTCGGCGGCGTCGTCGCCCAGCACGCGCAGGAGCCCCGCCTCACCGAGGGCGCCCAGATGAACGAGGGGATCGTCTCCGCCGAACTCGGGCTCGGCGGCTGGCCGGCCGTCGCCGAGGAGTCGATCATCGCCCGCGACGTCCTGCTCGCCGAGCACGTCGGCTCCCGCGTCCACATCTGCCACCTCTCCACCGCCGGCTCCGTCGAGATCGTCCGCTGGGCCAAGTCCCGCGGCATCGACGTCACCGCCGAGGTCACCCCGCACCACCTCCTCCTCACCGAGGAGCTCGTGCGTTCGTACAACGCGGTCTACAAGGTCAACCCGCCGCTGCGCACCGAGCGCGACGTGCTGGCCCTGCGCGAGGCGCTCGCCGACGGCACGATCGACATCGTCGCCACCGACCACGCCCCGCACCCGCACGAGGACAAGGACTGCGAGTGGGCCGCCGCCGCCATGGGCATGGTCGGCCTGGAGACCGCGCTCTCCGTCGTCCAGCAGACGATGGTGGAGACCGGACTGCTCGACTGGGCGGGCGTCGCCGAGCGGATGTCCTTCGCTCCGGCGCGCATCGGCAGCCTGGAGAACCACGGCCGTCCCGTCTCGGCAGGTGAACCCGCGAACCTGACCTTGGTCGATACCTCGTACCGTGGTGTCGTGGACCCCGCACATTTCGCCTCCCGCAGCCGCAACACGCCTTACGAGGGCCGTGAGCTGCCGGGGCGCGTCACTCATACCTTCCTGCGGGGCCGGGCAACGGTCGTGGACGGGAAACTGGCGTGACACCTGCAGTAATCCAACTGGCCGCCGAGGCCGCCGAACGACAGTCGGCGGAGGTGACCAGCTTCGGCGCCCGCATCGCATGGGTGATCGGCCTGGTCGTCTTCATCGCGTTCGTCTACTGGCTGATGCGGCAGGGCTGGAAATGGCGCGGCGCTCTGCAGAACGATCTGCCGGAGCTGCCCGCCGCCCCCGACGGCCTCCCCGAGCACCGGCTGGCCCTGACCGGCCGGTACCACGGCTCCACCACCGCCGGGCAGTGGCTCGACCGGATCGTCGCCCACGGTCTGGGCGTCCGCAGCCGGGTCGAGCTCACGCTCACCGACGCGGGCCTGGACGTGGTCCGACCGGGGGCGGGCGACTTCTTCGTACCGGCCGCGCAGCTGCGCGGCGCCCGCCTCGACAAGGGAATCGCGGGCAAGGTACTCACCGAGGGCGGTCTGCTCGTCGTCACCTGGGCGCACGGCGACAAGCTGATCGACTCCGGATTCCGCTCCGACCGCGCGGCCGAACACGCCGCCTGGGTTCGAAGCATCGACACGCTAGTAACACAGAACTCATCCATCACGACGGAAGGCGCCGAACGATGACGACCTCCACCAGGGGAGCAGCCAAAGCTCCCGCCGTACTCGTCCTGGAGGACGGTCGGATCTTCCGCGGCCGCGCCTACGGCGCTGTGGGGGAGACCTTCGGCGAGGCCGTGTTCTCCACCGGCATGACCGGCTACCAGGAGACCCTCACCGACCCGTCGTACCACCGGCAGGTCGTCGTGATGACCGCCCCGCACGTGGGCAACACCGGCGTCAATGACGAGGACCCCGAGTCCTCCCGCATCTGGGTGGCCGGCTACGTCGTACGCGACCCCGCCCGCGTCCCCTCCAACTGGCGCTCGCAGCGCTCGCTGGACGAGGAGCTCGTCAAGCAGGGCGTCGTCGGGATCTCCGGCATCGACACCCGCGCCCTGACCCGCCACCTGCGCGAGCGCGGCGCCATGCGCGTCGGCATCTTCTCCGGCGAGGCCTGGGTGGGCATCCGCGACGAGGCCCTGCTGGCCAAGGTCAAGTCGCAGCCGCAGATGAAGGGCGCGAACCTCTCCGCCGAGGTCGCCACCAAGGAGACGTACGTCGTCCCCGCGATCGGCGAGAAGCGCTTCACCGTCGCCGCCATCGACCTCGGCATCAAGGGCATGACCCCGCACCGGATGGCCGAGCGCGGCATCGAGGTGCACGTGCTGCCCGCCACCGCCACCGTCGAGGACGTGTACGCGGTGAACCCCGACGGCGTGTTCTTCTCCAACGGCCCGGGCGACCCGGCCACCGCCGACGGCCCCGTCGCCGTCATGCAGGGTGTGCTGGAGCGCAGGACCCCGCTCTTCGGTATCTGCTTCGGCAACCAGATCCTCGGCCGCGCGCTCGGCTTCGGCACCTACAAGCTGAAGTACGGCCACCGCGGCATCAACCAGCCGGTCCAGGACCGCACCACCGGCAAGGTCGAGATCACCGCGCACAACCACGGCTTCGCCGTCGACGCGCCCCTGGACAAGGTCTCCGAGACCGCCTACGGCCGCGCCGAGGTCTCCCACGTCTGCCTGAACGACAACGTCGTCGAAGGCCTCCAGCTGCTCGACCAGCCGGCCTTCAGCGTCCAGTACCACCCCGAGGCGGCCGCCGGCCCGCACGACGCCGCGTACCTCTTCGACCGCTTCACGTCTTTGATGGAAACCGCCCTGATGGAGGCCGAGCGTGCCTAAGCGCACCGATATCCAGTCCGTCCTGGTCATCGGCTCCGGCCCGATCGTCATCGGACAGGCCGCCGAGTTCGACTACTCCGGCACCCAGGCCTGCCGCATCCTCAAGGCCGAGGGCCTGCGGGTCATCCTGGTCAACTCCAACCCCGCGACGATCATGACCGACCCGGAGATCGCCGACGCCACGTACGTCGAGCCGATCACCCCCGAGTTCGTCGAGAAGATCATCGCGAAGGAGCGCCCCGACGCGCTGCTGCCGACCCTCGGCGGCCAGACCGCGCTCAACACCGCCATCTCCATGCACGAGCAGGGTGTGCTGGAGAAGTACGGCGTCGAGCTCATCGGCGCCAACGTCGAGGCCATCAACAAGGGCGAGGACCGCGAGCTCTTCAAGGGCGTCGTCGAGGCCGTCAACGCCAAGATCGGCCACGGCGAGTCCGCCCGCTCGGTCATCTGCCACACCATGGACGACGTCATCAAGGGCGTCGACACCCTCGGCGGCTACCCCGTCGTCGTGCGCCCCTCCTTCACCATGGGCGGCGCCGGCTCCGGCTTCGCCCACGACGAGGACGAGCTGCGCCGCATCGCCGGCCAGGGCCTCATGCTCTCCCCGACCACCGAGGTGCTCCTGGAGGAGTCCATCCTCGGCTGGAAGGAGTACGAGCTGGAGCTGATGCGCGACACCAAGGACAACGTGGTCGTCGTCTGCTCCATCGAGAACTTCGACCCGATGGGCGTCCACACCGGTGACTCGATCACCGTCGCCCCGGCGATGACGCTCACCGACCGCGAGTACCAGCGGCTGCGCGACATCGGCATCGCGATCATCCGCGAGGTCGGCGTCGACACCGGCGGCTGCAACATCCAGTTCGCGATCGACCCCGTCGACGGCCGCGTCATCGTCATCGAGATGAACCCGCGCGTCTCCCGCTCCTCGGCGCTCGCGTCGAAGGCCACCGGCTTCCCGATCGCCAAGATCGCCGCCAAGCTGGCCATCGGCTACACGCTCGACGAGGTCCCCAACGACATCACCGAGAAGACCCCGGCCTCCTTCGAGCCGTCCCTCGACTACGTCGTCGTCAAGGCCCCGCGCTTCGCCTTCGAGAAGTTCCCGCTGGCCGATGCCACCCTCACCACCACGATGAAGTCCGTCGGCGAGGCCATGGCCATCGGCCGCAACTTCACCGAGGCCCTCCAGAAGGCCCTGCGCTCCCTGGAGAAGAAGGGCTCGCAGTTCACCTTCGTCGGCCCCACCGGCGACAAGGACGAGCTGCTCGCCACCGCGGTCCGCCCGACCGACGGCCGCATCAACACCGTCATGCAGGCCATCCGCGCCGGCGCCACCCAGGAAGAGGTCTTCGAGTTCACGAAGATCGACCCCTGGTTCGTCGACCAGCTCTTCCTCATCAAGGAGATCGCGGACGAGCTCGCCGCCGCCGAGAAGCTCCACCCCGAGCTGCTCGCCGAGGCCAAGCGCCACGGCTTCTCCGACGCCCAGATCGCCGAGATCCGCGGCCTGCGCGAGGACGTCGTCCGCGAGGTCCGCCACGCGCTGGGCGTCCGCCCGGTCTACAAGACGGTCGACACCTGCGCCGCCGAGTTCGCCGCGAAGACCCCGTACTTCTACTCCTCGTACGACGAGGAGTCCGAGGTCGCGCCCCGCACCAAGCCCGCGGTGATCATCCTGGGCTCGGGCCCGAACCGCATCGGCCAGGGCATCGAGTTCGACTACTCCTGCGTCCACGCCTCCTTCGCCCTCAGCGACGCCGGCTACGAGACCGTGATGGTCAACTGCAACCCGGAGACCGTCTCCACCGACTACGACACCTCCGACCGCCTGTACTTCGAGCCGCTCACGCTGGAAGACGTGCTGGAGATCGTCCACGCCGAGTCCCTGGCCGGCCCCATCGCGGGCGTCATCGTCCAGCTCGGCGGCCAGACCCCGCTCGGCCTCGCCCAGGCGCTCAAGGACAACGGCGTCCCCGTCGTCGGCACCCCGCCGGAGGCCATCCACGCCGCCGAGGACCGCGGCGCCTTCGGCCAGGTCCTCGCCGAGGCCGGCCTGCCGGCCCCCAAGCACGGCACCGCCACCACCTTCGCGGGCGCGAAGGCGATCGCCGACGAGATCGGCTACCCGGTCCTGGTGCGCCCGTCCTACGTGCTCGGCGGCCGCGGCATGGAGATCGTCTACGACGAGACCCGCCTGGAGTCGTACATCGCCGAGTCCACCGAGATCTCCCCGACCCGCCCCGTGCTGGTCGACCGCTTCCTCGACGACGCGATCGAGATCGACGTCGACGCCCTCTACGACGGCCACGAGCTGTACCTCGGCGGCGTCATGGAGCACATCGAGGAAGCCGGCATCCACTCCGGCGACTCCGCCTGCGCCCTGCCCCCGATCACCCTCGGCGGCTACGACATCAAGCGCCTGCGCGCCTCCACCGAGGCCATCGCCAAGGGCGTAGGCGTCCGCGGCCTGATCAACATCCAGTTCGCGATGGCCGGCGACATCCTCTACGTCCTGGAGGCCAACCCGCGCGCCTCCCGGACCGTCCCCTTCACCTCGAAGGCCACCGCCGTCCCGCTCGCGAAGGCCGCCGCCCGCATCTCGCTCGGCACCACCATCGCCGAGCTGCGCGCCGAGGGCCTGCTGCCGAAGACCGGCGACGGCGGCACCCTGCCGATC
This sequence comes from Streptomyces sp. NPDC097617, assembly GCF_044761485.1. Lineage (NCBI taxonomy): Bacteria > Bacillati > Actinomycetota > Actinomycetes > Kitasatosporales > Streptomycetaceae > Streptomyces > Streptomyces sp. NPDC097617. Next base: position 128,097 of record NZ_JBIWCL010000007.1, on the reverse strand, counting down.
GACGCGCCGATCTCCGTCAAGGAGGCCGTCATGCCGTGGTCGCGCTTCCGCGACATCCACGGCCGTGGCGTGGACACCGTCCTCGGCCCCGAGATGCGCTCCACCGGCGAGGTCATGGGCATCGACGCCGTCTTCGGCACCGCCTACGCCAAGTCGCAGGCCGGCGCCTACGGCCCGCTGCCCACCAAGGGCCGCGCCTTCATCTCCGTCGCCAACCGCGACAAGCGCTCGATGATCTTCCCGGCGCGCGAGCTCGTCGCCCACGGCTTCGAGCTGATGGCCACCTCCGGCACCGCCGAGGTGCTGCGCCGCAACGGCATCAACGCCACCGTGGTGCGCAAGCTCAGCGAGGGCGAGGGCCCGAACGGCGAGAAGACCATCGTCCAGCTGATCCACGACGGCCAGGTCGACCTGATCGTCAACACCCCGTACGGCACCGGCGGCCGCCTCGACGGCTACGAGATCCGCACCGCGGCCGTGGCCCGCAGCGTCCCCTGCCTGACCACGGTCCAGGCGCTCGCCGCCGCCGTCCAGGGCATCGACGCGCTCAACCGCGGCGACGTGGGTGTCCGCTCCCTCCAGGAGCACGCGGAGCACCTGACCGCAGCCCGCGACTGACGCAGGCAGTAGAGCCAGCCCGGACACGGGGAGGGGGACACCGGTTTCACGACGGGTGTCCCCCTCTTCACGAGCGCAGAGGGATTTTCCGACGATGTACAAAACCTTCTTCAACCTGGTCTTCAAGCGGATGGACCCGGAACAGGCCCACTACCTGGCCTTCCGCTGGATCCGCCTCGCCGCCCGCACCCCCGTGCTGCGCACCTTCGTCGCGGCCGCCCTGGCCCCGCGCTACGAGGAGCTCCGCACCGAGGCCCTCGGCCTGCGCATGCACGGCCCCTTCGGCCTCGCCGCGGGCTTCGACAAGAACGCCGTGGCCATCGACGGCATGTCGATGCTCGGCTTCGACCACATCGAGATCGGCACCGTCACGGCCGAGCCGCAGCCCGGCAACCCGAAGAAGCGCCTGTTCCGCCTCGTGCCGGACCGCGCGCTGATCAACCGCATGGGCTTCAACAACGAGGGCTCCGCGGCCGTGGCGGCCCGCCTGGCGGCCCGTGAGGCCGCTCTCGGTCAAAGGAGCAGCCGGACGGTCGTCGGCGTCAACATCGGCAAGACGAAGGTCGTGCCCGAGGAGGAGGCCGTGGGGGACTACGTCGCCTCCACCGAGCGCCTGGCCCGGCACGCCGACTACCTCGTCGTGAACGTCTCCTCCCCGAACACCCCCGGCCTGCGCAACCTGCAGGCCACCGAGTCGCTGCGGCCGCTTCTGACGGCCGTCCGCGAGGCCGCCGACCGCGCGGTGACCGACCGCCGGGTTCCGCTGCTGGTCAAGATCGCCCCCGACCTCGCGGACGAGGACGTGGACGCGGTCGCCGACCTGGCCCTGGAGCTGGGCCTCGACGGCATCATCGCGACGAACACCACCATCGCCCGCGAGGGGCTGGGCCTGAAGTCCTCCCCGTCCCTGGTGAAGGAGACCGGCGGGCTCTCCGGCGCCCCCGTCAAGGAGCGCTCGCTGGAGGTCCTGCGCCGCCTGTACGCCCGTGTGGGGGACCGCCTCGTCCTGGTCGGGGTCGGCGGCATCGAGAACGCCGAGGACGCCTGGCAGCGGATCCTGGCCGGTGCCACGCTGATCCAGGGCTACAGCGCCTTCATCTACGAGGGCCCGTTCTACGCCCGTGCCCTCCACAAGGGCCTGGCCGCGCGCCTGGCCACCAGCCCGTACGCGACGCTCGCCGAAGCGGTGGGCGCCGAGACCCGAAAGGCCACCAAGTGACTGTGACCCCGTTCGGCGCCCGCCTGCGCGCGGCGATGGACTCCCGGGGCCCGCTGTGCGTGGGCATCGACCCGCACGCGGCCCTGCTGGCCCAGTGGGGCCTCCAGGACGACATCGCGGGCCTGGAGCGGTTCTCCCGTACGGTCGTCGACGCGCTCGCCGAGTCGGTGGCGGTCTTCAAGCCGCAGGCGGCCTTCTTCGAGCGGTTCGGCTCGAAGGGCGTGGCCGCCCTCGAGCGGACCGTCGCGGACGCCCGGGCGGCCGGGACCCTGGTGGTCATGGACGCGAAGCGCGGCGACATCGGCTCGACGATGGCGGCGTACGCCTCGGCCTTCCTGGACCCGGCCTCGCCGCTGTTCTCGGACGCGCTGACGGTCTCCCCGTACCTGGGCTACGGCTCGCTGAAGCCGGCCGTGGACCTGGCCCGGGAGTCGGGCGCGGGCCTCTTCGTCCTCGCGCTGACCTCGAACCCGGAGGGCGCGGAGGTCCAGCGGGCGGTCCGGGAGGACGGCAGGACGATCGGCGCGACGATGCTGGCGCACCTGGCGGCGGAGAACGCGGACGCCGTCCCCATGGGCTCCTTCGGCGCGGTGGTCGGTGCCACGCTGGGCGACCTGTCCCGCTTCGACCTGGACATCAACGGGCCGCTGCTGGCTCCCGGCATCGGCGCGCAGGGCGCGACGGCCGCGGATCTGCCGGGCGTGTTCGGCAAGGCCGTGCGCAACGTCGTCCCGAACGTGTCGCGGGGCGTCCTGAAGCACGGTCCGGACGTGAACGCCCTGCGCGACGCCGCACGGCGCTTCGCCGACGAGATCCACGAGGCCGTCACCGCGTAATCGGTCACCCGTTGAGGCCCTGCCGCACCTCCGCGGCAGGGCCTCTCGTAATTCTTGGCGAAACTCGAACGCTCTTCATCGGACAAAAGCGGGGTATTTTGTCCGTGATGTACGGTTCAGTGGAGGCTGACCAGGACTTTTCGTCCGTTCTCGCTGACTGGAGCGGTGTTGGCCGCTAGTCTCCGATCAGAGTGAACGCGCAGCGAACGAGTTCCATCGCTGTTCGGGAGCTCGCGAGGTGTGTTGCCTTTGGGCTACCCACCGGTCCGTATCCGACAGTTCGACATCCGAGGTGACGTAGGCGTGGCTCTTCCGCCCCTTACCCCTGAACAGCGCGCAGCCGCGCTCGAAAAGGCCGCCGCGGCTCGCCGGGAGCGGGCCGAGGTGAAGAATCGGCTCAAGCACTCCGGCGCCTCGCTCCAAGAGGTCATCAAGACGGGCCAGGAGAACGACGTCATCGGCAAGATGAAGGTCTCCGCCCTGCTGGAGTCTCTGCCTGGCGTGGGCAAGGTGCGCGCCAAGCAGATCATGGAGCGTCTCGGCATCTCCGAGTCCCGGCGTGTCCGAGGTCTCGGTTCCAACCAGATCGCCTCTCTGGAGCGCGAGTTCGGCAGCACCGGCGCCTGAGGCGTCGACTGAAGTTCTCCCGGCGTTCTCAGGCAGTCCTGAGAAGCTGGATAATCGCTCTATGGCAGCAGAGGTTCGTCCGCGGCTGACCGTGCTCTCCGGCCCTTCAGGGGTCGGTAAGAGCACGGTCGTCGCGCATATGCGCAAGGTTCACCCCGAGGTATGGCTCTCGGTGTCGGCCACCACCCGCAAGCCGCGGCCCGGTGAGCGACACGGAGTCCACTACTTCTTCGTCAATGACGACGAGTTCGACAAGCTGATCGCCAACGGCGAGCTGCTGGAGTGGGCCGAGTTCGCGGGCAACCGCTACGGCACTCCCCGCAGCGCGGTGCTGGAACGCCTGGACAACGGCGAGCCGGTACTGCTGGAGATCGATCTCCAGGGCGCACGACTCGTCCGCGAGTCCAAGCCCGACGCCCAGCTGGTCTTCCTGGCACCGCCGAGCTGGGACGAGCTGGTCCGCCGGCTGACCGGTCGCGGCACGGAATCGGCTGAGGTCATCGAGCGTCGGCTGGCCGCCGCGAAGATCGAGCTCGCTGCCGAGTCCGAGTTCGATACCACCCTGGTCAACACCTCCGTCGAGGACGTGGCGCGTGAGCTGCTAGCCTTGGTGGCAGTTGTCTGATCGTTGATCGATGGTTTTCAGTCGATCAATTCCAGGACGGCCCCATCTTTCACCCATCTTCGGAAGGTAGAGCGTGTCCTCTTCCATCACTGCGCCCGAGGGCATCATCAACCCGCCGATCGACGAGCTGCTCGAGGCCACGGACTCGAAGTACAGCCTCGTGATCTACGCGGCCAAGCGCGCGCGTCAGATCAACGCGTACTACTCGCAGCTCGGTGAGGGCCTGCTCGAGTACGTCGGCCCGCTGGTGGACACCCACGTCCACGAGAAGCCGCTTTCGATCGCGCTGCGCGAGATCAACGCGGGTCTGCTGACCTCCGAGGCCATCGAGGCCCCGGCTCAGTAAGGCACCAGTCCTTTCACCACAGGCCCGGCAGAACATCTGCCGGGCCTGTGGTGTGTCATGGGTGGGTACGACGTCGCTCGGAGCCGAACGCGTCGGACACATGGCACACGTCACACATTGCACACGTCGCACACGTCGCGCAGTCAAAGGGGTGCACGCGGATGGATAAGCCGAAGGTCGTACTGGGAGTCAGTGGCGGGATCGCCGCCTACAAGGCGTGCGAGCTGCTCCGCCGGCTGACCGAGTCCGGCCACGACGTGCGGGTGGTGCCCACCGCGGCCTCCCTGAACTTCGTGGGGGAGGCCACCTGGTCCGCCCTCTCCGGGAACCCGGCCTCCACCGAGGTGTGGGAATCCGTCCACGAGGTGCCGCACGTGCGCATCGGGCAGTCCGCCGACCTCGTCGTCGTCGCCCCGGCCACCGCCGACATGCTGGCCAAGGCCGCCCACGGGCTGGCCGACGACCTGCTCACGAACACCCTGCTCACCGCGCGCTGCCCGGTCGTCTTCGCCCCCGCCATGCACACCGAGATGTGGGAGCACCCCGCCACCCAGGAGAACGTGGCCGCACTGCGCCGCCGCGGCGCCCTGGTCATCGAGCCCGCCGTCGGCCGGCTCACCGGCAAGGACACCGGCAAGGGGCGGCTGCCCGACCCCGAGGAGATCTTCGAGGTCTGCCGCCGGGTCCTGGCCCGCGGGACGGCCGGGCCGGACCTCACCGGACGGCACGTGGTGATCAGCGCGGGCGGTACGCGCGAGCCCCTGGACCCGGTCCGGTTCCTCGGCAACCGCTCCTCCGGCAAGCAGGGCTACGCCCTCGCCCGCACCGCCGTCGCCCGAGGGGCCAGGGTCACCCTGATCGCGGCCAACACCGCGCTGGCAGACCCGGCCGGGGTGGACGTCGTACGCGTGGGGACCGCCGTACAGCTGAGGGAAGCCGTGCTCACGGCGGCCCCGGACGCCGACGTCGTGGTGATGGCCGCGGCCGTGGCCGACTTCCGGCCCGCCGAGTACGCGGGTGGGAAGATCAAGAAGAAGGACGGCCAGGACCCGGCGCCGGTCGCGCTCGTGCGCAATCCGGACGTTCTCGCGGAGATCTCTGCCGACCGGGCCCGGACGGGGCAGGTCGTGGTGGGGTTCGCGGCGGAGACCGACGACGTCCTCGCGAACGGCCGGGCCAAGCTCGCGCGCAAGGGGTGTGACCTTCTCGTCGTGAACGAGGTGGGGGAGTCCCGAACCTTTGGTTCCGAGGAGAACGAGGCAGTCATCCTGGCCACCGGCGGGTCCGAGGTGTCGGTGCCCTATGGTCCGAAGGAAGCGCTGGCCGATGTGATCTGGGACCAGGTGGCGGTCCGGCTCTAGCGCGACGCGCCTGGGCCGATTCCCCTTCTCCTGATCACATCCGTGCGTAAGAATGGGAGTGCCGCAGGTCACACGGCTCCCATAAGGCGAGACGGGTGGTCCCGGAAACGGTGGCGACCGATAAACTGCATCCGGAACGTGATCGGGCGCAGCCTCCGATGTGGTTCCGCCAAATGATCAGCCAGCAGCCGCTGCAACCCCAGGGAGCGTTGTGTCCCGTCGTCTCTTCACCTCGGAGTCCGTCACCGAGGGCCACCCCGACAAGATCGCTGACCAGATCAGCGACACGATCCTCGATGCGCTCCTCACCGAGGACCCGACCTCGCGCGTCGCCGTGGAGACCCTCATCACCACGGGTCTCGTGCACATCGCGGGAGAGGTGACGACGAAGGCCTACGCGCCGATCGCGCAGCTCGTGCGCGAGAAGATCCTCGAAATCGGCTACGACTCCTCGAAGAAGGGCTTCGACGGCGCCTCCTGTGGCGTGTCGGTGTCCATCGGCGCGCAGTCCCCGGACATCGCGCAGGGCGTCGACACCGCCTACGAGAAGCGCGTCGAGGGCGACGAGGACGAGCTCGACAAGCAGGGCGCCGGCGACCAGGGCCTGATGTTCGGCTACGCCTGCGACGAGACCCCCGAGCTGATGCCGCTGCCGATCCACATCGCGCACAAGCTCTCGCGCCGGCTGTCCGAGGTCCGCAAGAACGGGACCATCCCGTACCTGCGCCCCGACGGCAAGACCCAGGTCACCATCGAGTACGACGGCGACAAGGCCGTGCGCCTGGACACCGTCGTGGTCTCCTCGCAGCACGCCTCGGACATCGACCTCGACTCGCTGCTCGCTCCCGACATCCGCGAGTTCGTCGTCGAGCACGTCCTGGCCCAGCTCGTCGAGGACGGCATCAAGCTCGACACCGAGGGCTACCGGCTGCTGGTGAACCCGACCGGCCGCTTCGAGATCGGCGGCCCGATGGGCGACGCCGGCCTCACCGGCCGCAAGATCATCATCGACACCTACGGCGGCATGGCCCGCCACGGCGGCGGCGCCTTCTCCGGCAAGGACCCGTCCAAGGTCGACCGCTCCGCCGCCTACGCCATGCGCTGGGTCGCCAAGAACGTGGTCGCCGCCGGCCTCGCATCGCGCTGCGAGGTCCAGGTCGCGTACGCCATCGGCAAGGCCGAGCCCGTCGGTCTCTTCGTCGAGACCTTCGGCACCGCCAAGGTGGAGGTCCAGAAGATCGAGGACGCGATCGGCGAGGTCTTCGACCTGCGCCCGGCCGCGATCATCCGCGACCTCGACCTGCTGCGCCCGATCTACGCCCAGACCGCCGCCTACGGCCACTTCGGCCGCGAGCTGCCGGACTTCACCTGGGAGCGCACCGACCGCGTGGAAGCACTGCGCGCGGCCGCCGGCCTGTAAACCGGCTCGGACACCCCGCCGCACGGCGGACGCGTACGGCCCCGGACCTCCTGGTCCGGGGCCGTACGCATGCCGTGGCTGTCAGTGGACTTTGGTAAGAATGCTGATGTGAGCAGCGACAACGGCGAGAACGAATCCCCGGCGGGAGCGCCGCCCGAGCAGCTCGCGCTCATCCGGGAGATGGTCGCCGAGGCGAAGGCCAAGGCGCCCAAGGCGAAGCCGCGTACCTGGCGGGGGGCCGCACTCGCCGAGGAGCTGCCCGTCGCCCGGGTCCTCGTGAACAAGGGCGTGCTCCACCTCGACCGGACCTTCGACTACGCCGTGCCCGCCGAGCTCTCCGAGGCCGCGCAGCCCGGGGTCCGGGTCCGCGTCCGCTTCGGCGCCGGCTCCCACCAGGTGCACGGCGGCCGCCGCGAGGGCGGCGGCCTCATCGACGGATTCATCGTCGAGCGCCGCGCCGACTCCGACTACAACGGGGCGCTGGCCGCCCTCGCCCACGTGGTCTCGCCCGAGGTGGTCCTCAGCCCCCGCATGCTGGCCCTCGCGCGGGCCGTCGCCGACCGGTACGCGGGCAGCCTCGCCGACGTCCTCCAGCTCGCCCTGCCCCCGCGCAACGCCAGGGCCGAGGCCAAGCCCTCACCGGAGCCGCTGCCGCCGCCCGCCGCCCCCGAACCCGGCGGCTGGGAGCAGTACGGCGCCGGGCCCGGCTTCCTGCGCGCCCTCGCCACCGGCGGCGCCCCGCGCGCCGTGTGGACCGCACTGCCCGGCCCCGGCTGGGCCGACGAACTCGCCCGCGCCATGGCCGCCACGCTGGCTTCCGGCCGCGGCGCCCTGGCCGTGCTCCCCGACGGGCGGACCGCCGCCCGCGTCGACGCGGCCCTGACCGCCCTGCTCGGCGAGGGCCGGCACGCGCTGCTCACCGCCGAGTCGGGACCTGAGAAGCGCTACCGCCAGTGGCTCGCCGTGCACCGGGGCTCGGTGCGGGCCGTCATCGGCACCCGGGCCGCGATGTTCGCACCCGTACAGGACCTCGGGCTCGTGGCCGTCTGGGACGACGGGGACTCCAGCCACAGCGACGACCGCGCCCCCTTCCCGCACGTGCGGGAGGTGCTGGAGCTGCGTGCCGTCAGCGACGGCTGCGGCTTCCTCGCGGGCAGTACGAGCTGCACCGTGGAAGCCGCCCAGCTGGTCGAGTCCGGCTGGGCGCGGCCCCTGGTCGCCGACCGTGAGACGGTACGGGCCCGCGCGCCCCGGATCCGCACCGTCGGGGACGAACTGCTGGCCCGCGACGAGGCGGCCCGGGCCGCGCGCCTGCCCAGCCTGGCGTGGGAGACCGTACGGGAAGGGCTGAAGACCGGGCCGGTGCTGGTGCAGGTGCCGCGGCGGGGTTACGCACCCCGCCTGGCGTGCGAGCGCTGCCGAACCCCCGCCCGCTGCAGGGTCTGCGCGGGACCGCTGGAGGCCCCCGACGAGCGGGACCTGCGGTGCGGGTGGTGCGGGAGGGACGAGACGTCCTGGCACTGCGAGGAGTGCGGGTCGTTCCGGCTGCGGGCCCAGGTGGTCGGCGCCCGGCGCACCGCCGAGGAACTGGGACGGGTCTTCCCGGCCGTGCCCGTACGGACCTCGGGGCGCGACCACATCCTGGACGAGGTACCGGACCGGCCGGCGCTGGTGGTGAGCACCCCCGGCGCCGAACCGGTGGCCGCGGGAGCCGGCTACGCGGCCGCGCTGCTGCTCGACGGCTGGGCCATGCTGACCCGCCCCGACCTGCGGGCCGGCGAGGACGCGCTGCGGCGCTGGATCGCGGCCGCCTCCCTGGTCCGGGGGGACGGCCAGGTCGTGGTGGTCGCCGAGCCGACGCTGCGGCCCGTCCAGGCGCTCGTCCGGTGGGACCCGGTGGGCCATGCCGTACGGGAGCTGGCGGAGCGGGCCCAGCTCGGCTTCCCACCCGTGTCCCGGATGGCGGCGGTGGCCGGGCGGGGCGAAGTGGTCGAGGCCTTCCTGGCCGGCGCCGGGCTGCCGCCCGACGCGGAGATCCTGGGACCGGTACCGCTCCCGGGGCGGCGCGGGGAGCCGTCCCCCGGGGAGCGGGCACTGGTCCGGGTCCCGCCGGGCAGCGGAGCCGCCCTCGCGGCCGCCCTGAAGGCCGCGCAGGCGGCCCGGATGGCACGCGGGGTCCCGGCGGCGGACGCCGTCCGGGTGCGCATCGACCCGCCGGACATCGGCTGACGCGGAAAACCCCTGGTGGGGCGACCCGTACGGTCGCCCCGCCAGGGGTCGGTCACGACGCTGCGAGCCGGGTCCACCGGCCGTCGGGTGTCGGCGTCCCGGCGGCAGGACACCCGTCAGCCGTTGCGCGGACCGGGGAAGGCGGGAGAGCGGGGAGCCTCGCCCAGAACCCGCCCGGGAACACCCCCGGCAGTGGCCTGGGCCTCCTCGCGCACCGGCTGCGGCGGCATCGAACGGGCGGCCGGGACGGTCGGCAGCGGCCCCAGGGTCCGGGTGATCGTGGTCGTGGTTGTGGTCGTGCCCTCGGCCAGCGGGTCCGCGGATTCCGCGGACTGCGCCCGGCGGGCCCCGTAGCGGCGGTGCACGGCCTGCTTGGTGACACCGAGCGCCGAGCCGACCGCGTCCCACGAGAAACCGAGCGAGCGGTCGAAGTCCACCGCTGCGGTCACCAGCGTCTCGACGCTGTCCCGCAGCTCCTGCGCGAGGCGGACGGTCGGCGCGGGCGCCCGGCCGTAGACGACGAAACCCGTGGAAGGACCCGATCGGCGCGGGCGGTACACGTTGCCGAGCTGGGCGGTGAGCGTACGCAGGGCATCCACCTGCCGGCGAACCCGCTCGATGTCCCGTACCAGGAGGTGCAGGCTGGCCCGGGCTTGAGCGTCGTGGGTGGCGTGGTCGGCCATGAAGAAGCCTCTCGAACCGGTGCTGAAGGGCGGATCGGGCCGCAGACACCGTTCACACGCGGCCCGTTTTGGTCAATCTCTCTTGACCAACGCGCCACCCGTCGCCCAGGTCACGCTGTGGGGGCGTGTCGGCATATGCGAGGGGCGCGCGCGTGTGCGTACGCCCCCTCAGCATCACAGGTGGGCGGCCCGACGCACGCCCCATAGACTGGTGCGCTGCTGACAGCCGAGATAGCGAGGTAGTCCAACAGTGAAGCTCGTCTTCGCAGGCACCCCCGAGGTCGCCGTACCCGCCCTGGACGCCCTGATCGCCTCCGGGCGGCATGAGGTCGCCGCCGTCATCACACGGCCCGACGCACCGGCCGGCCGCGGCCGCCGGCTCGTCGCCAGCCCGGTCGCCGAACGCGCCGAGGAGGCGGGCATCGAGGTACTCAAGCCCGCCCGGCCCCGCGACCCCGACTTCCAGGCCCGGCTGCGCGAGATCGACCCCGACTGCTGCCCGGTCGTCGCCTACGGCGCCCTGATCCCGAAGAGCGCCCTCGACATCCCGCGGCACGGCTGGGTCAACCTGCACTTCTCGCTGCTGCCCGCCTGGCGCGGAGCCGCGCCCGTCCAGCAGTCGATCATCGCGGGGGACCAGGTCACCGGCGCCGCCACCTTCCGGATCGAGGAGGGCCTGGACACCGGCCCCGTCTACGGCGTCCTGACCGAGGAGATCCGGCCGACCGACACCAGCGGCGACCTGCTCACCCGGCTCGCCTTCGCCGGGTCCGGGCTGCTCGCCGCCACCATGGACGGCATCGAGGACGGCACGCTGCGCGCCGTCGAACAGCCTCACGACGGGATCTCCCACGCGCCCAAGATCACCGTGGAGGACGCCCGGATCGACTGGACCGCCCCCGCGATGCGCGCCGACCGCTTGGTGCGCGGCTGCACGCCGGCGCCGGGCGCGTGGACGGTCTTCCGCGGCGATCGGCTCAAGCTGATCTCGCTGGGCCTGGTGCCCGACCGGACGGACCTGGAGCCGGGGGCGCTGGCCCCGGCCAAGAACAACGTGTACGTCGGCACCGGCTCGCACGCCGTGGAGCTTCTGTGGGTGCAGCCCCAGGGCAAGAAGCCGATGCGGGCCGCCGACTGGGCGCGCGGGGTGCGGATCGCTCCCGGCGAGCGGCTCGGCGGAGCCGACGTAGGCTGATCGGCGGGGACGTCCGCACGCCGGACGTCCCCGCGCACGATGCGCAGGCCTCGCGCCCTCGTGGCACCCGCAGAACCAGTACCACTCGTAGCACTTCGCCGCACTTCGCAGCACTCGTAACCCCGGAGCACCTTTCACGTGAGCGAACAGCCCCGCCAGCCCCGTCGCACGCCCGCCCCCGCGGGTGCGGGTGGCAAGCAGGCCAAGCCGCACCGTCGGCCCAAGAAGGACCCCGTCCGGATGCTGGCCTTCGAGGTGCTGCGGGCGGTGGACGAGCGCGACGCCTACGCCAACCTCGTGCTGCCGCCGCTGCTCAAGAAGGCCCGCCAGGACGAGAGCTTCCAGGCGCGCGACGCGGCGCTGGCCACCGAGCTGGTCTACGGGACGCTGCGACGCCAGGGCACCTACGACGCCGTCATCAAGGCGTGCATCGACCGGCCGCTGCGCGAGGTGGACCCGCCGGTACTGGACGTGCTCTCGCTCGGCGCCCACCAGCTGCTCGGCACCCGCATCCCCACCCACGCGGCCGTCTCCGCAAGCGTGGAACTGGCCCGGGTCGTGCTCGGGGACGGGCGCGCCAAATTCGTGAACGCCGTACTGCGGAAGATCGCCGCGCACGACCTGGACGGCTGGCTGGAGCGCGTCGCCCCGCCCTACGAGGACGACGCCGAGGAACACCTCGCGGTCTACCACTCGCACCCCAGGTGGGTCGTCAGCGCCCTGTGGGACTCGCTGGGCGGCGGGCGCGCGGGCATCGAGGACCTGCTGGAGGCCGACAACGAACGGCCCGAGGTCACTCTGGTCGCCCGCCCGGGTCGCTCCACGCAGGAGGAACTGCTGGAGGCCGTCGGCGAGGACTCGGCGCTGCCGGGCCGCTGGTCGCCGTACGCCGTCCGGATGGCCGAGGGCGGCGAACCGGGCGCGCTGCAGGCGGTCCGCGAGGGCCGTGCGGGCGTGCAGGACGAGGGAAGCCAGCTGGTGGCCATGGCCCTGGCGGCCGCGCCGGTCGAGGGCCGCGACGAGATGTGGCTCGACGGCTGCGCCGGACCGGGCGGCAAGGCTGCACTGCTCGCGGCGCTCGCGGCGCAGCGCGGGGCGTTCCTGCTGGCCTCGGAGAAGCAGCCGCACCGGGCCCGGCTCGTGGAGCGCTCCCTCGCGGGCAACCCGGGCCCGTACCAGGTCATCACGGCCGACGGCACCCGCCCGCCCTGGATGCCGGGCTCCTTCGACCGCGTCCTGATGGACGTCCCGTGCTCGGGCCTGGGTGCGCTCCGCCGCCGCCCGGAGTCCCGCTGGCGCCGGCGTCCGGAGGACCTGGAGGGCTTCGCGCCGCTCCAGCGCGGGCTGCTGCGCGAAGCGCTGTCCGCGGTGCGGGTCGGCGGCATCGTGGGCTACGCGACGTGCTCGCCACACCTGGCGGAGACCCGCGTCGTCGTGGACGACGTCCTCAAGGGCCGCGGCGCGGGCCACTCCCCGGTGTCCGCGGAACTGATCGACGCGAGGCCCTTCATGTCGGGCGTCCCGGCCCTGGGCGACGGCCCGGACGTCCAACTGTGGCCGCACCTGCACGGCACGGACGCGATGTACCTGGCACTGCTGAGGCGCACGGCGTAGTCGCGTGGGTGGGGGCTTCGGTGGGGGCGGGATCCACGGGGCCGGTAGTCAGGGATGCGTATGGGGTTTCCCGTCAGCCTCATCGTCTCTCCGTGTCGTGCCGGTCCCTCAAGGGCGCCCCACCCCCACCCCCACCCCCACCCCCGCCGCCCCGCCCGTCGCGGAGCGACTTGCGGGGTCGTGGCCGGAACCCGGTGGGGGCATGGCAGGCTTGGGGCATGGCCGCTCAGATTTATCCCAGCATCCTGTCCGCCGACTTCGCCCGACTCGCCGAGGAGGCGAAGGCCGTCGAGGGAGCCGACTGGCTGCATGTCGACGTCATGGACAACCATTTCGTCCCGAATCTCACCCTCGGTATGCCGATCGTGGAATCCCTGAGCAGGGCCACGGACATCCCTCTCGACCTCCACCTCATGATCGAGAACCCGGACCGCTGGGCCCCGCAGTACGTGGAGGCGGGTGCCGGTTCGGTCACCTTCCACGCCGAGGCCGCCGCCGCGCCCGTGCGGCTCGCGCGGGAGATCCGGGCCAAGGGGGCGCGTGCCTCCATGGCGCTCAAGCCCGCGACGGCGATCGAGCAGTACGAGGACATCCTCCCCGAGCTCGACATGCTGCTGATCATGACGGTCGAGCCCGGGTTCGGCGGCCAGCCCTTTCTCGACATCATGCTGCCGAAGATCCGCCGCACCCGGGAGCTGATCGCCAAGCACGGCCTGGAGCTGTGGCTCCAGGTCGACGGCGGGGTCTCGGCCTCGACGATCGAGCGCTGCGCCGAGGCCGGCGCGGACGTCTTCGTGGCGGGCAGCGCGGTCTACGGAGCGGTCGATCCGGCCTCCGCGGTGCGCACGCTGCGTGAGCAGGCGGGTGCGGCGATCGCAGCTGCACCCTGGGCTTGCGACCACTGAACCAAGGGTTGATGAACAGCTCGGTGAACGGGAGCTGTCCAGGCTGATCAACGGCCGTCGGATCTGACAGGATGAACGGCGAGTCGAGAGTGTGAACAGCAGTGAGGAGAACGCGGTGTCTGCAATGTCGGCGGGACGGTCAGCCCTGCGGATGGGACCCGCGGAGCTGGTGCAGGCGGCGGCCATGGCGCGCCGCTTCTACCTGGAGGGCAAGTCCAAGATCCAGATTGCCGAGGAGTTCGGCGTGAGCCGCTTCAAGGTGGCCCGGGTCCTGGAGACCGCCCTCGAACGTGACCTCGTACGCATCGAAATCCGGGTACCGGCGGAACTCGACGCGGAGCGGTCGGACGCGCTCAGGGCCCGGTACGGGCTCCGGCACGCCGTCGTCGTGGAGTCGCCCGCCGATGCGACCGAGGACGCGCCGGACCCGGAGAACCTGGGCGCGGTCGCCGCCGACCTCTTGGGCGAGCTGGTCAACGAGGGCGACGTACTGGGCCTGGCGTGGGGGCGGTCGACCATTCACATGGCCGCCTCCCTGCACCGGCTGCCGCCGTGCACCGTGGTGCAGCTGACCGGCGTCTACGACGCGGGGACCGCCGAGCGCGGGTCGGTCGAGGCCGTCCGCCGGGCCGCGCAGGTCTCGGGAGGCGACGCGCACCCGATCTACGCGCCGATGCTGCTGCCCGATCCGGCGACCGCGGCCGCGCTGCGCAGCCAGACGGGGATCGCGCGCGCCTTCGAGTACTTCGACAAGGTGACGGTCGCGGCCGTGTCGATCGGCTCGTGGGAGCCGGGTATCTCGACCGTGCACGACATGCTGACCGACGAGGAGCGGGAACACTACGCCTCGCTGGGTGTGGCGGCGGAGATGTCCGCGCATCTGTTCGACTCGGAAGGTCGCCGGGTCGGCCGGGACCTCGGCGAACGGTGCATCACCGTGGAGGCGGACCGGCTGCGCCGGATCCCGGAGGTCGTCGCGATCGCGGGCGGGCTGCGCAAGGCCTCCGCGATCGGGGCCGTGCTGAGGTCGGGTCTGGTGACCAGTCTCGTCACGGACACAGCGGTCGCCGACTACCTCCTCACCGAGTCGGCCCCAGGGCTGCGGCCGGCCTTGGACCGGGCCGACCCGGACGACTGAAGCGCCCTGACCGGCCACGACGGGCCCCGGCGGCCCCTCTGATGACGCCGCCGGTGCGGATGGTGCTGGAATTGAGATCCGAACGGCGGACCGCGCGGCGGCCTGCGGGGCGCATACTGGTTCCAATGACAAAGTCAGCAGTACCTCGCCGCCATTTGCCGTCCAGCCCGTTCAAGGCCCCCGTGGAACAGCCCATCCGGCAGTTCAACGTCGGCGACCGGGTTACTCACGATGAGCACGGTCTCGGCCGTGTCGTCGGAATCGAGGAGGGGATCGCTGTTCTCGTTGACTTCGGTTCGGTCCAGAAGCGAATCCTGAGTCCCTACACCAAGATGGCCGCCCTCTGAGGCGACCGGGCGATTCGCGAGCGAATCGGATATTTGGCACGATCGGTGCATGATCTTTCGGAACGTGCCCCGATCGTTGCTGCGTTTGCTGGGGGCGTTGTTCCTCTCTGCCGCGCTGGTCGGTGCGGTGGGCTGTGGCGGGCCGAAACCCGCGCCCGCGCCTACCGCCGCCAGCGCCAGTGCCAGTGCCAGTGCCGTCCCCGGGTGGGCGAAGGGGATGGCCGCCGTACGGGCCGACGGGCTGCCGCAGCAGGCCCGTGACGTGCTCGCGCTCATCGACAAGGGCGGGCCGTACCCCTACCGGCAGGACGGCACGGTCTTCGGGAACTTCGAGAAGGCCCTGCCCAAGCAGAAACGTGGCTACTACCACGAGTACACCGTGCGGACGCCGGGAGAGCGGGACCGCGGGGCCCGGCGGATCGTGACGGGCGAGGGTGGGGAGTTCTTCTACACGGACGACCACTACGAGACCTTCAAGGCGGTTCTCCGATGAGCCTGTACCCGCAGCCGCTCGCCCCGGCGCTCGAAGCCGCCGAAGTCGTGGGCCGGACCACCGTACGGCTGGATCTGGACGGGGTGCGTGGCAAGGCCGAGCTGATGCGGCGGTGCGGGGGTGCCTTGCGGCTGCCGGGGTGGGTCGGCGGGAACTGGGATGCGCTGGCCGATGCGCTGCGGGATCTGTCGTGGTTGCCGGCGGGCGGTGGCGGGTGGCTGGTGGCGGTGACTTCGTGGCGCGAGTACGCCGGTGCCGCGCGGGCGGGTGAGTGGGAGACGTTCGTCGAGGTGCTGGAGGAGGCCGTCGACTTCTGGCGGGAGCGAGGCGACGGCGGGCCGGAGCTGGTGGTGGTACTGGCCGATGCCGATGCCGATGCCGGGCCGGTTGCCGGGCCGGTTGCCGGGGCTCCGCCCCGGACCCCGCGCCTCAAGCGCCGGCGAGGCTGAGGGAGCGTCCCGCCCCCTGGGTCAGGCCGGTGGGGTGGGTGGGGTCCAGGGTGGGGTTTGGCCCCAGGACCAGACCGGGATCTTGGCCGCGTCGACCGGGGGCGGGTTGGGGCCCGAGTAGATCAGGGCCATGCGGGTGCCCCACTCGATGTAGTAGGCGAACACGCCGCGGAATTCGGGGTCCGTCGGAAGGCCGACCTCGTCGGCCGTGTCCATCAGCAGGTCCACCCAGCGGCGGCGCTGCTTCTCGGTGATCGCCCGGCCCAGGTGCCTGGTGGCCATGTGCTGGTGGCCGCCGTGGTGGGCGGTGTAGTCGGAGGGGCCGCCGAAGACCTCCGCCAGCCAGACCGCGACGTGCTGAGGGTGCTCCGAGTCCATGCCGGCGAAGACCGGGGCCAGGATCTCGTCCCGCAGGGCGTGCGTGTAGAAGGCGTCCGTGAGGCGGCTCAACGCCTCCGCTCCGCCCATCCACTCGTAGATGGTGGGTGTGGTGCTCATCGTTCTCCCGAGGCCTTTCCCGTGCCGGCGACGCCCGTCACGAGGTAGTGCTGCATCTCCTCGATGGCGCTCACGTACGGACGGATCGCGTTGAAGAAGGCGGGGAACTGCGCGCCTTTGCGGAAGCCGCCCAGGTGCTCCTCGATGGAGGTCCAGCGGATGCGGAGGATGTAGCGCTCCTTCTCCTCCTCGCAGCGGGCCAGTTCGTAGTCGATGCACTCGGGCGAGGCGGCCAGGGACACGGCGGCCCGGGCGTAGGCGTCCTCGAAGGCCGGCTGGTCGTCCAATGCGATCCGGTAGCGGATGTATTCGACGGTGGTCGTCATGGGTGCGTGCCTCTCCCAGGGTGAAGGTCGTCGCCAGCCTTACGCGATCACGCGCCGCCGCGGGGCGGATTCCTCATTCGGACTCGGACTTCATGGAGTCGGTGGTCCCGGAGACGTCGGGGCCCTGTGCGCGGACCCGCTGGACCTTGTCCAGGGAGTCGCGCAGCTCCGTCAGCCACTCGTCCGTGTTGCGCCCCACGAGCCGGACGCACCAGGCGAGGGCATCGGCGCGGCTGCGGGCCACGCCGCCGGCGACCAGGGTGTCGAGGACCTGGCGTTCGGACTGGCGCAGGCGGGTCATCACCGGGACGGCGAGGTGGGTGAAGAGGGTCGTCTCCTCGCCCACCCGTACGCCCCAGGCCACCTTCCGGCGGTAGAGGGACTCGGCCTCGCGGGCCACTTCGATGCGCTGTTCGCGGGTGCGTTCGCGGAACTCCTTGACCGATTCGGTCGCCGGTATGACGCCCACGACCGTGATCTCCTCGCGGTCGACGGCGACCGTGTGGAGGGACTCGTAGACGTCGACCGGCAGGCGCTCGGCGAACCATGCGCGGAGCTGTTCGCTCTGATCAGTTGTAATCATGTAATCAACGTTGCATCCATTGCACCCTTGATCGCAAGGCTTGTGGCGTTCGCTCTCAGCCCAGCGCTCCCGGCCCGTCGAGCGGTGCGGGGCCCTGGTCGCCGGACTCGCCCACGAGCTGAACGACCCGGCGGCAGCCGTGGCCCGGACGGCGCAGGAACTGGCCCCGCCCCCCGGATTACGCCATTCGGGATCACGCCAACCGCGACCGCGCGCCCGGACGGAGTTTCCGGTGATCGAGGGGCAGGAGAGCGCGCCGGCCGACCGCGCGGCCGAGGCCGTGGAGGTCGGCGGCACCGCCCGATCGCGTCCCGGCGAGATCCGGACGGTGGTCCGGCGTCGGCGTCTTCTACCGGGCGGGCGTGAGCCTGAACGCCGAACCGGAGCACGCGTTCGGGACGCGCATCGTCCGCGGTGGCCGAATCTGGCGCCAGGCAGCGGGATTCGGCGGCTGACGGCCGAAATCTGGGTAGCGTGTGCGGGGAGGGCGCGCGCCGCAACGGCTCCCCTTATGGTGTGGCGCTGCCTGCGCGGCAAAGGAAGGGGAGGTAATGGGAAGCGAAACCGGGCGTCGAGGGATTTGATGACGGTGTATGCGCCGTCGTTATTGCTTTCCTTGTTCCTCGGTATGCGTGGGATGTGGATGCGGGCGGCTTGGACTTGACGCCCACTTTTTGATTGCGATCTCGTGTGCGGCGAGCCGGATCTCCGCCCCTCTCGTGGTGGAGGAAGAGCGGCTCGCATCTGTCGGCGGCCTCAGGAAGTTGCCGCCGGGGCCTACGGCCGTTCGTCGCGGGCAAGTAGGGTATTGGATCTAGCTGGTCGCGGGGGAGGCCCAGATGGCTCGCGTAGTCCTGCCGGAGGATTCCACGGCAGAAATCTCCGAATTGATCGACGTCCTGATCTCGCTGCTCTTCGAATCCTTACCCCGGCGGGACCAGCGAAACTGGGCCCGCGTCTATCTGAACGGCCTGGTGCGGACCGCCGGAAAGAAAACAATTCGTAATATCGCCGGCGCAGGGGCCAGTTCCGTCGAGCAGAGCCTCCAGCAGTTCATCAGCAAGTCCCCCTGGGACTGGACCCCGGTCCGCCGCTCCCTCGCCCAGCACCTCGAACGCACTGCACAGCGCCCCCTCGCCTGGGTGCTCCAGCCCATGGTCATCGAGAAGGCCGGAGACCGCTCCGTCGGCGTCGGCCGGCAGTTCGTCCCGCAGCTCGGCCGCACCGCCAACTGCCAGCAGGCGAGCGGCATCTGGCTCGCCTCCAGCGAGGCCAGCTTCCCTGTCGAATGGACCCTCACCCTCCCCGGGCCCTGGACCGGCGAACTCCTGCGTCGTCGGCGGGCCGGCATTCCCGACACCGCCCGCTCCCTCACCCCCGCCGAGGACGCCGTGCACGCCGTCCAGCGGATGGCCGCCGGCTGGCAACTCCAGCGTCGGCCCGTGGTGATGGAGGTGGCCAACGGCGATCTGCCGCAGAGCGTCGGGTCCTTCACCCTCCAGGACATCCCCTTCGTCTTCAAGGTCGACGGCTCGCTCCCCGTCTCCTTCGGCGGCACGGGCCGGCACAAGCCCGGTCCGCACACCGCCCCCGCCCGCGAACTCATCGACTCCCTGCGCTCCCAGCGCCGTGTCGTCGAATGGACCCGGCACGGCCGCGCCGAGGGCGCCGCCACCGGGCTGGCCTCCGCCTCGGTCTTCGTCACCCCTTGCGAGGAGCGCCCCGTGCCCACGCCGCCCACCCCACTGCTGCTGGTCGGAGCCTGGACAGAAGCCGCCCTGCTGCCCTCCGAGTTCTGGATCACCAACATCGGGGACCGGCCGCTCGCCCAGCTCTTCCTGCTCGCCAAACTCACCGACCGCGTCTCCCTCGACTTCGCCGAGACCTGCGAACCCGTCGGCATCCGGGATTTCGAGGGCCGCTCCTTCCGCGGCTGGCACCACCACGCCACCCTCGCCAGCGTGGCCCACGCCGCCAAACTGCTCGGCGCCCGCCCGCGGCCGCCCGCGGGCCACCCCGGCCCCACCGGGCCGGCCACCACCCCGGCCGGCCTTCCGCCGCGCCCGCATGTGCCCGGACAGGCCCCGCGCCGCGAGTACATCCGCTGATGCCCGCCATCGGCGCCGGGTCCGGGTCCGGGTCCGGGGGGAACGCTCCCGGACCCGGACCCGGCGGTGGCCGGGGAGGATTCCCGCTGCGCTGCGCTGCGCTGCGCACCACGCGGCCCGACCCGGTCCGGCCCGCGCTCGGTCCGGCGCCAGGGTGCGGTCCACTGCCGGAAGAGGCCCGCCGGGACCAAGGTCCCGTAGGAAAGGACCATCGGGCCCGGTCCGTCCTGGACGATCAGCCCGGGCGGCATGAACGCCAGGTCGTGGGAGAATGAAGTACGTGCGTTTCCTCGGCTGTCCTGTCGGGGCGTAGACGGATCCTTCGATCGACTGGGATGTTCAGCACGTGCGTTTTCTCAATGACCTGAAGCCGCCGTACGACCTGACGTACGACGATGTGTTCATGGTGCCGAGCCGCTCCGCGGTCGGTTCCCGTCAGGGTGTCGACCTGTCCTCGCCCGACGGAACCGGCACCACCATTCCCCTCGTCGTGGCCAACATGACCGCCATCGCGGGCCGCCGGATGGCCGAGACGGTCGCCCGCCGCGGCGGCATCGTCGTCATCCCGCAGGACATCCCGATCGAGGTCGTCACCGACGTCATCTCCTGGGTGAAGACCCGCCACCTCGTGCTCGACACCCCGATCACGCTGGCGCCCACCCAGACGGTCGCGGACGCGCTGTCCCTGCTGCCCAAGCGCGCCCACGGCGCCGGTGTCGTCGTCGACGCCGAGGGCCGCCCGGTCGGCGTCGTCACCGATCACGACCTGACCGGTGTCGACCGCTTCACCCAGCTCTCCGAGGTCATGTCGAAGGAGCTGCTGCTCATCGACGCCGACATCGACCCCCGCGAGGCCTTCAACCAGCTCGACGCCGGCCACCGCAAGCTGGCCCCGGCCGTCGACAAGGACGGCCGTCTCGTCGGCCTCCTCACCCGCAAGGGTGCGCTGCGCGCGACGCTCTACACCCCGGCCACCGACGCGAACGGCAAGCTGCGCATCGCGGCCGCCGTCGGCATCAACGGCGACTTCGTGGCCAAGGCCAAGCAGCTGCTCGACGCGGGCGTGGACACGATCGTCATCGACACGGCGCACGGCCACCAGGAGTCGATGATCAGCGCGATCAAGGCCATCCGCGCGCTGGACCCGCAGGTCCCGATCGTGGCGGGCAACATCGTCGCCGCCGAGGGCGTCAAGGACCTCATCGAGGCCGGCGCGGACATCATCAAGGTCGGTGTGGGCCCCGGCGCCATGTGCACCACCCGCATGATGACCGGCGTGGGCCGCCCGCAGTTCTCCGCGGTGCTGGAGTGCGCGGCGGAGGCGAAGAAGTACGGCAAGCACGTGTGGGCCGACGGCGGCGTCCGCCACCCGCGTGACGTGGCGATGGCGCTGGCCGCCGGCGCGTCCAACGTGATGATCGGCTCCTGGTTCGCCGGGACGTACGAGTCCCCGGGCGACCTTCAGCAGTCCGCCGACGGGCGCCTGTACAAGGAGTCCTTCGGCATGGCCTCCGCCCGCGCGGTGCAGAACCGCACGAGCGAGGAGTCGTCCTACGACCGCGCCCGCAAGGGCCTGTTCGAGGAGGGCATCTCCACCTCGCGCATGTTCCTCGACCCGGCCCGCCCGGGTGTCGAGGACCTGATCGACTCGATCATCGCGGGCGTCCGCTCCTCGTGCACCTACTCCGGTGCAGGCTCCCTCGCGGAGTTCGAGGAGAAGGCCGTGGTCGGCATCCAGTCCGCCGCCGGTTACGCCGAGGGCAAGCCGCTGCACGCCAGCTGGAGCTAGTCCCCTGGTCCCGTGGCCCGCGGCCGTCCCCGGTGGACGGCTGCGGGCCACGGGGTTTCCGGGTCCCCGGGGCGGCGGGGTGGCCGGGTGGCGGGGTGGCCGCGCGCAGCGAACCGGGCTCTGCCCGGAACCGCGCCGCACCCGCCGGCGAGGCCGGTTACGGTCGCATCAGGGCCTGGGAGGGCGGTCCGCCGAGGGGGAACTGTGCACGCCCGCGCGGTACTTGGGGATGCGCAGGGTGACCTTCATGCCCGCCCCGACACCCGTCTCCATCACCGGGCCGTACGCGTCCCCGTACACCTGGCGGATCCGCTCGTCGACATTCGGCAGCCCGATCCCGGAGGAAGTGCCCTGCTCCCCGGCCAGGATCCGGCGCAGCAGCGCCGGATCCATCCCGACCCCGTTGTCCTCCACCGTGATCACCGCCTCCGAGCCCGCGTCCCGCGCCGTGATGGTGATCCGGCACTCCTGCGTGGAGTCCTCCAGCCCGTGCTTGACGGCGTTCTCCACCAGGGGCTGCAGGCACAGGAAGGGCAGCGCCACCGGCAGCACCTCCGGCGCCACCTGCAGGGTCACCTTCAGCCGGTCGCCGAACCGGGCACCGGCCAGGGCCAGATACTGCTGGATGGAGCGCAACTCGTCGGCCAGCGTGGTGAAGTCGCCGTGCCGCCGGAAGGAGTACCGG
The DNA here is from genome assembly GCF_044761485.1 of Streptomyces sp. NPDC097617. NCBI lineage: Bacteria > Bacillati > Actinomycetota > Actinomycetes > Kitasatosporales > Streptomycetaceae > Streptomyces > Streptomyces sp. NPDC097617. Next base: position 106,003 of record NZ_JBIWCL010000007.1, on the reverse strand, counting down.
GTGAAGTCCGCGAACTCCAGCAGCAGCTCCCGGGCCCGCTCCGGATCGGTCCGCACGAACGAGGCTATCGCCGCGAGGGAGTTGAAGATGAAGTGCGGGGAGATCTGCGCCCGCAGCGCCTTGATCTCCGCCTCCATCAGCCGGGTCCGCGAGCGGTCCAGCTCCGACAGCTCCAGCTGTACGGACACCCACCGCGCGACCTCCGTCGCGGCCCGCACCAGCACCGCCGACTCCCGCGACCCGTACGCCACCAGCGCGCCCAGTACCCCGTCCTCGCCGGTCAACGGGGCGACCACCGCCCACTTCAGCGGACAGTCCGGCCGCTGGCACTCGGTCCGCACGCTCTGGCTGCGCCCCGACGCCAGCATCACCGCCACCCGGGCCATCGCGCGCCGCTCGTGGTGGTCGGCGCCCGGGCCGTCCCAGGCCAGTACCGACTCCCGGTCGGTGAGGCACAGCGCCTCCGTGCCCAGCAGCGACCGCAGCCGTCGGGCGGCCTTGCGGGCCGCGTCCTCGGTCAGGCCGGCCCGCAGCGGGGGAGCGGCCAGCGAAGCTGTGTGCAGGGTGTGAAAGGTGGCGCGCTCCACCGGGGTCCCCAGGTCCGTTCCGGCCGCCCGCTCCCCGTGGCGGGCGTGCCGGCGACCCGCGGCCCAGCCCGCGGCCAGCAGGAGGACCGCACCCGCCGCCGCCAGCACGGCCGTCACCGTCGGCGCCGGCCCCGTCACCGCGGACCCCCCGCCCGCTCCCCGGCCACGACCTCCGGCAGGTGCAGCCGGGCCAGGGTGGCCGCCGTCCCGGCCGGGACCCGCGACCGGGTCGCCAGCGACACCGCCACCATCGTCAGGAACCCGAGCGGCACCGACCAGGCCGCCGGCCACGCCAGCAGCGTGTGCGCCCAGCCCGGCGGGGCCAGATCGGCCCGGGTCGCCAGCACCGCGCCCAGCGCCGCCCCGCCGCCGGTGATCAGCCCGGCCACCGCACCCGGCGGGGTGAGCCCGCGCCACCAGATGCCCAGCACCAGCAGCGGGCAGAACGAGGAGGCCGACACGGCGAAGGCCAGCCCGACCGCGTCCGCCACCGGGACCTGCGTCGCCGCCACGCTCCCGGCCAGCGGCACCGCGATCGCCACGACCGCCGCCGAACGGAAGCTGCGCACCCCGCGCGCCGGCAGCACGTCCTGGTGCAGCACCCCGGCCACCGCCATGGTCAGCCCCGAGGCCGTCGACAGGAACGCCGCGAAGGCGCCGCCGGCCAGCAGCGCACCCAGCAGATCGCCGAGCAGCCCGCCGAGCATCCGCTCGGGCAGCACCAGCACCGCGGCGTCCGCGTCGCCGGTGAGGGCGAGCTCGGGGGCGTAGATCCGGCCCAGTGCCCCGTACACCGGCGGCAGCAGGTAGAAGGCGCCGACCAGGGCGAGCACGACGAGCGTGGTGCGCCGCGCGGTCCGCCCGTCGGGGCTGGTGTAGAACCGCACCGCCACGTGCGGCAGGCCCATCGTGCCGAGGAAGGTCGCCAGGATCAGCCCGTAGGTGGCGTACAGCCGGTACTCGCGCAGCCCACCGGACATCGGCACCGACCAGGTGGCCACCTCGGGCCGGGCCTGCGCCCGGGCGTCCGGAACGGGCGTGTCCGCGGCGAAATCCAGCCGCGCCCGGGCCCGTACGGAATGCTCACCGGCGGCCAGGGTCAGCTGCTCCGACACATGGTCGCGACCGTCCACCTGCCCGGTCACCGTCACCGTCAGCGGCCGAGCCACCGACAGCCGCACGTCCTGCGCAACCGTCACCGAGGTGTGCTCCCGGAAGACGGCCGGGGCGTCGAAAGTGGCCCGCGGGGCGCCGTCCCCGGCCCACGCCGCGAGCAGGAAGAAGGCCGGTACCAGCAGGGCCGTGAGCTTGAGCCAGTACTGGAAGGCCTGGACGAAGGTGACCGAACGCATACCGCCGGATGCCACCGCCACGGTCACCACACAGGCGACGACCAGCCCCCCGACCCAGTGCGGTGCACCGGTCAGGATCTCCAGGGTCAGCCCGGCGCCCTGCAACTGCGGCAGCAGGTAGAGCCAGCCGACCCCGACCACGAACAGCACCGCGATCCGGCGCACCACCAGCGATTCCAGCCGGGCCTCGGCGAAGTCGGGCAGCGTGTACGCGCCGGAGCGGCGCAGCGGGGCCGCCACCAGCACCAGCAGCACCACGTACCCGGCGGTGTAGCCCACCGGGTACCAGAGCATCTCGGGCCCCTGGAGCAGGACCAGCCCCGCCACCCCGAGGAACGACGCGGCCGACAGGTACTCCCCGCTGATGGCCGCCGCGTTCAGACGGGGCCCCACCGTCCGCGAGGCGACGTAGAAGTCGGAGGTGGTCCGGGATATCCGCAGGCCCAGCGCGCCGACCAGGACCGTGACCAGGACGACGACGGCGACCGCGGTCAGCGCGTACGTCTGGTTCACCGGTCGGTCCTTCGGCTGGGGAGGGGTGTCCGGAGTCTACGCAGGCCCCCTGACCGGGCGACAGGTCCGTTCCGGACCCACCGGAGCGGGTCGGGGCGCCGCATCCGCCGCGTCGCACGGCCTGGTCGCAGGGTCGGGTCGGAGAGCCGGGTCTCGGTGCTCCGCGCAGTCCCGCAGGGCGATCTCCAGCTCCACGTACGACTCCTCCGCGCGTCGGAACGCCAGCGTCAGGGCGGCCTCCGCGCGCGGTGGCACCTGCTCGCGGACCCCCTCGCGGGCCTCGTACAGGATGTCGGCCCAGCGGGCGGCCGCGCTGCGCAGCCGGGCCAGCAGCACCTCGGCCTCGGCGGGCCCGGCGGGCCGGGCGCGGGGCAGCCCGCTCAGGGCGTCGACCAGCGCCTGGATCTCGGACATCGCGCTCCTCCCGCGCCGGAAGATCCACGATAGGCAGGGGCGGAGGCGCCCGACGGCCGATCGGGGCAGCGGTGCGGCCGACGGCCCCGGCGGATCGCCGTACGCCCCGCGCGGCGCGACGAACGGCGCCCCCGAGCGCCGGACGGTCGGGCCGGGCGGCCCGCGGCGCCCGGGCGGCGGCCCGGTGCGGCCCGGTGCGACGCGAGACGCGGCCCGGTCCGGCCCGGACGGTGTCAGCCGGTCGCCTGCCGCATGAGCAGATCCCGCAGCTCCCGCGCGTGCCGACGGCTCACCTGGAGGTCCGTCGACCCCACCCGGACACTCGTGGTCCCGGCCTCCAGCCGCAGCTCGTCGATCCGGGCCAGCGCGACCAGATGCCGGCGGTGGATCCGTACGAAACCGCGCGCCGCCCAGCGCTCCTCCAGCGTGGACACCGGGATCCGGACCAGGTGGCTGCCCTCGTCGGTGTGCAGGCGGGCGTAGTCGCCCTGCGCCTCGACGTAGGAGATGTCCGCGATCGCCACGAAGCGGGTCACCCCGCCCAGTTCGACGGCGATCTGGTCCGATGCGCGGTCGGCGACCGTGACCGCGGTGACCGGTCGGTGCGCGACGGGCACGGCCGGCGGGCCCGCTGCCGGGCGTACAGGCCCGGCGGCCACCGCAGCCGCCGACGCGTCCTCGGAGCGGCCCAGCTGCTCGCAGGAGCGCCGGACGGCCTCGGCCAGCCGCTCCGGCCGCACGGGCTTCAGTACGTAGTCCACGGCCTTGAGGTCGAAGGCCTGTACGGCGAAGCCCTCGTGGGCTGTGACGAACACGATCAGCGGCGGCCGCGCGAACCCGGCCAGCAGCCGGGCGATGTCCAGCCCGGTCAGCCCGGCCATGTGGATGTCCAGGAAGACCACGTCGATGCCGTCGGGCCCGTCGGGGCCGGACTCCAGGGCCCGGGTGACCCGGCGCAGCGCCTCGGTGGCGTCCGAGGCGCCCTCCGCGCTGCGCACCCGGGTGTCGGAGCGCAGCAGGTAGAGGAGTTCCTCCAGGAGCGGCTTCTCGTCGTCGACGGCCAGTACGCGCAGCATGCGGCCGAGTCTAGAGAGCACTCCGTCCGGGCGGAACGGGGAAAGGACGCGGCCCCCGCCCAGGGGGGATGTGGGCGAGGGCCGCGCGAACGGGGTGGGGGGGTGGGGAGGCGGGGGCGGGGACTACTGGACGGTGATGAGCTTGCCCTCGGGGGACACGGCGTACCAGGTGCCGCCCACGCCCTGGCCGTTGATGTCACCGGCCTTCTTGTCACCGGTGAAGGTGTAGACGGGCCAGCAGTCGATCGACTGCTGCTTCTTGCCGTCCGGGCGGTCCAGGACCGTGTAGTTCTTCTCGACGATGCCCTTGGCGTTGGCCTTGTCCACCGGCGGGACGGCCGGCCACTTGGCCAGGCATTCACCCGTGCACTTGGAGACCATCGGCCACGCGGTGTCCGGCTTGAACCGGTAGACGGTCATGCCCTTGCCGTCGACGATGTGGTCGCCCAGCTTGGGGTCCTTCGCCACCGACAGGGCTCCTTCCGCCTCGGCGGCGCCCTCCGGGGCCGGGGCCGCAGCGTCCGGGGCAGCCGCCTTCGCGGCCTTCTTGCCGTCGGGCCCGAACGCGAACCACACCCCGCCGACGCCCTGGCCGTTGACGTCGCCGGCCTTGGCGTCCTTGTTGAAGCGGTACGCGGGCCAGCCGGCCACGGTGAGCTGCTTGCTGCCGTCGGTGCGTACGACCTCGCCCAGCAGCGCCGGGTCCATCCCCGCGGCGGCGGTGGCATCGCCCGCGGCGACCACCGGCCAGGTCTTCTCGCAGTCGCCGTCGCAGTTCGACTTCGGCGGCTTGGCGGTGTCCTTGTCGAAGCGGTAGAGGGTGAGCCCGGTGCTGTCGGTGAGTACCTGGCCGAGTTGCTCGTTGGGGGCGGCGGCCAGCTGGCCGGCCGGCTTGGCGCCCGCGGCGCCGTCGGCGGCGGCCGGGGCCTTCCCGTAGTCCTGGGCTGCGGCGGCCCCGACCGGCTTGGTCGTGTCTGCGGCCTTGTCATCGGTCGGGCCGCAGGCCGTCGCCGCGAGGACGACGACGATCGCGGCCGCGGCCAGGGTGGTTCCGCGCTTGATGCCCATCTTGATCTCTCCCACGTCCGGTGTCTTCGTGTCCGCCACCGTGGTGGCGTCAACTCTGCCCAGGACACGCCGTGGTGGGCGAGATCTGTTCAACTCCTCAGGTGTGGGCTGTTTCACTCACCCCGCTCCGAACCCGGTGCGCCGCAGAGCCGTGGCCACAGCGAGGCCGAGTACCTGGTGTCCGCTGTCGTTGGGGTGCAGTCCGTCCGCCAGATGCTCGGGACCGAGCAGGTCACGGCCGGGGAGGACGGCGAGCCGGTCGTCCCCGGCGGCGACCCGGTCCCGGGTGGCGCGCTCCATCGCGTCGCGCAGGGCGCCCAGGGTGGCGCCGAGTTTGTTCGGCGTGCGCTCGGCGTCCGGCCGCAGGACGGGGGAGACCAGCAGGATCGGGGTCCGCGGATGGCCCTGGCGGACCAGTTCGAGGAAGGCGCGCGTGGTCTCGTACAGCAGGGGCGCCGAAAAGGGCACCCGGGACCAGCAGTTGGTGCCGAAGGCGAGGGTGAGGACGTCGGCGGGCAGTCCCGCGAGCTGTTCGGCGGTGGTCAGTTCACCGCGCGCGGCCCCCGCGTAGCCGAGGTTGACGGTGTCCCAGCCGAGCGCCCGGCCGGCGACGGCGGGCCAGCCGTGCGCGGGGCGGGTGGACCACCAGCCCTCGGTGATGGAGTCGCCGTGCACCACCCAGCGCGGGGCGGGCGGCGCCGGGGCGAGCGGGCCGCCGATCCCGCGCAGCCCGAGGATCAGCGGGGACTGGGTCTCGGGCGGGTGGACGGTGAACGGGCCGCCTGTGCCGCCCCCGCGGCCTGCGCCGCCCAGCTCGATCCGTACGACGGCCTCCGCGGCCGGTTCGGTGAACACCTCGCTGACCACCCCGTGCCGGTCCCACAGCGCGAAGCCGTGCGCGAGGTCGCGCAGCGCGTCGGTGGGGCCGGGCACGGTCGCCCGGTAGCGGATCTCCACGGCCCGCGCGGTCTCGGTGGTGAACTCCAGCCGGACCCCGATGGGCAGGGTGGAACGCTCGCCGGTGTCCCAGGGCAGCCGCATGGTGTCGGCCGGATCGGCGCGCACCGGACGCCCCCGGTCCAGCCAGGCGACCCCGCGCAGGAAGGGCTGCGCGTCCTGCCACGGCGACGGCTCGTCAGGGCCGCCCACCGCTTCCGGTGGTATCACAGGTCGCCTCCGATCGTCGGGTACGGGAACTGCACGCCGACCCCGCCGTCCACCACCAGCGTCCGCCCCGTGACGTACGAGGGCAGCGGCAGGGCGAGGATGTACAGGGCGGCCGCGATGTCCGCGGTCTCGGCGACCCGGCCCGGTGGGGTGTTCTCCGCGTTGCGCCGCCGCCCCTCGCTGCCCGGCAGCGCGGCGACCCGCGGGGTCCACACCACCCCCGGTGCCACCGCGTTCACCCGTACCCAGCGGGGACCCGCTTCCACCGCCGAGGAGCGCACCAATGCCATCAGCGCGGCCTTCGCGGCCCCGTACGCCGCGCGCTGCGGGGCGGCGGTCGGTCCGGTCCCGGCACGTCGATCTCGTGGAGCACGTCCCGATCCATGGCGGCACGCTGCGGCAGATCTGACGAGGTGTCAAGAAGAGGGGTTCGGAGGGGGTTGCGCAGCGATCGATCATCCATACGCAACAAACGACTGTCAGTGACGGATCCGCGCAATGATCGTGCGCCAATGTGCAAGGATGGTGCATTACGGGCGGTATCACTCAGCTCGTAGGCTCACTCGCTGTACGTGGAGTGGCGTGGACCGCCTGCTCGGCGGTTCCCCATGCCCAGGCTGGCTCCTGCCCGCCCGCTCCGGACCGCTGCGGTCGAAGCCTTATCCCCACCCGCAGCGTCAAAGGAGTCACACGTGCTCGAAACCGGCCAGGCGCCACCGCTCACGTCCGAGCCCAGTAGGCCCGTCCACCCGCTGATGCGCCGCAAGCCCGTCGAGCAGCTCGTCGCCGAGGGCGGCCAGGGCGAGGGCGGTTCGCTGCGCCGCTCGCTCACCATGTGGCAGCTGACGATGATCAGCATCGGCGCCACCCTGGGCACCGGCATCTTCGTCGTCCTCGGCACCGCGGCCCCCAAGGCCGGCCCCGCCGTGACGATCTCCTTCGTGATAGCGGGTCTGACCGCCCTGTTCTCGGCGCTCTCCTACGCGGAGCTCGCCGGATCGGTCCCGGTCTCCGGGTCCTCGTACTCCTACTCGTACGCCACGATGGGCGAGCTCGTCGCCTGGATCTGCGGCTGGTGCCTGGTCCTGGAGTACGGCGTGTCCGTGGCGGCGGTCGCCGTCGGCTGGGGCGAGTACCTCAACGAGCTCCTCGACGGAACGATAGGCATCACGATCCCCGACCAGGTCTCCGCGCCCCTCGGTGACGGCGGCCTGATCAACCTGCCCGCGCTCGTCGTGGTCCTGCTCGCGATGGTCTTCCTGATGCGCGGCGCCAAGGAGAGCGCCCGGATCAACTCGATCATGGTCGGCGTGAAGATCGTCACCCTGCTGCTCTTCATCGGCATCGGCTTCATGGGCATCAAGGCCGGCAACTACGCCCCGCTCGCCCCGCTCGGCGTCACCGGCATCAGCGCCGCCGCCTCCACGCTCTTCTTCTCGTACATCGGTTTCGACGCCGCCTCCACCGCCGGTGAAGAGGCCAAGAACCCCAAGCGGGACCTGCCCCGCGCGATCATGCTCTCGCTGCTGATCGTCACCGTGCTCTACGTCCTCGTCGCCTTCGTCGCCGTCGGCGCCATGCCGTGGCAGGACTTCGAGGGCACCGAGGCCGCGCTCGCGCAGATCATGACCGATGTCTCCGGCCACACCTTCTGGGGCGTCGTCCTCGCCGCCGGCGCCGTCGTCGCCATCGCCTCCGTCGTCTTCGCCGTGCTCTACGGCCAGACCCGCATCCTCTTCGCCATGTCCCGCGACGGCCTCGTCCCCAAGGTCTTCGCGAAGGTCAACCCGAAGACCGGCGCCCCCCGCGCCAATGTGGTGATCGTCTCCCTCTTCTGCGGAGCCCTCGCCGCCTTCATCCCGCTCGGCAAGCTGGCCGACGCGACCAGCATCGGCACCCTCTTCGCCTTCGGCCTCGTCAACGTCGCCGTGATCATCCTGCGCAGGACCCGCCCGGACATGCCCCGCACCTTCAAGGTGGCGCTGTTCCCGATCACGCCGATCCTCGGCGTCCTCGCCTGCGGCTACATGATGTTCAGCCTCGATACCGCCACGTGGATCGTTTTCGGTGGCTGGATGGTCGCGGGCCTCGTGTTCTACTTCCTGTACGGCATCCGCCGCTCCCGACTGGCCACAGCAGAGAAGTGATCCGCCCGCAGTGCGACTGAACGATCTCGACGAACGCATCGTGCACGCCCTCGCCGAGGACGCCCGGCGTTCCTACGCGGACATCGGCTCCGAGGTCGGGCTCTCCGCCCCCGCCGTCAAACGGCGCGTGGACCGGCTGCGCGCCGAAGGCGCCATCACCGGCTTCACCGTCCGGGTGGACCCCGCAGCCATGGGCTGGGAGACCGAGGGCTTCATCGAGATCTACTGCCGCCACAACACCTCGCCGGACGACATCCGGCGAGGGTTGGAGCGGTACCCCGAGGTAGTGGCCGCGTCGACCGTCACCGGCGACGCGGACGCCCTCGTCCAGATCTTCGCCTCCGACATGCGCCACTTCGAGCGGGTCCTGGAACGCATCGCCGGCGAGCCCTTCGTGGAACGCACCAAGTCGGTGCTCGTCCTCTCCCCCCTGCTCCGCCGCTTCACCTCCGGCGCGCCGGCCTGAGGCCGTACCCCGCTCAAGGGGTGCGCAGGCCCAGGAACACGGAGCTGCGGCGCAGGGTGAAGCCCATCGACTCGTAGAGCCGGATCGCCCCGGTGTTCGAGGCCGCCGCGTGCAGGAACGGGCTCTCCCCGCGCTCGCGGGCCGCCGCCGCGACCGCGCGGACCAGCCGGCCCGCCAGTCCCCGGCCCCGGTGGCCCGGGTGCGTGCACACGGCGCGACCGACATGGCCCGCCACCGGGAAGCCTAACCAGCGCCGGTCGGGGGCGGCCGAGGACAGGACGGGGGGTGGGCGGAGGTGGACGCAGCCACAACGGCGCACCCGCACCTCCACGCATCCCCGCATCCGCACACGCGTCCCCGGGCCCTGCGCAGCTGGTGGCTCACCCGGCGCCTGCACATCGACCTCCTGCGGGTGTGCAGCGCATTCGGCCCGCGCGGCTGACCCCCTCAGAGACGAGTGACCCGGACCGGGCGCGCGCCCCGCGCCGCCCGGGGCCCCGCCGTGCAGTCCTCCACCCCGGGAGAGCCATGTCGTACACCATCCTGCCCCGCACCGGCCCGGCGCCCGCCCCGCGCGGCCGCATCGGAGCCGGTTTCTCACCCGTCCCGCACCGCTACCACCTGTACCTCTGCGCCGACTGTCCCCGCTCCCGGCAGGTCACCGACGCCCTCGCCGAGCTGGGCCTGGCCGACTCGATCCCCGCCACCGTCCTCGGTGCGGACCCCCGAAAGCCCGAGTACACCGGGCTGCGCCTGGCCTACGAGGCCACCGGCCACCACTTCCACGGCGCCCTGACCGTCCCGGCCCTCGTCGACACCTGGAGCGGCCGCGTCGTCGCCGACCGCACCCCCGATATCCTCGACGACCTGCGCTTCCTCGCCGGTCACCCGGCCTTCCGCACGGCCTCGTAGCGGGGGCCGCGCAGGGGTCGTACGGGCCCCATGAGGGGGGTGGGACGCGCCCGCGCAACGAATCGCCGCGACAGCCGCGGAACACGCAACGAATCGATGCGCGGAGCGCAACGCTCACGGCTTGTCGCGGTCGAAGGTGCGAACGTACCGTTTTATGACCCCGACCCCGCCTGTCACAGAGGTAGCCCATGCCCCCGCTGCGCACCGCCCTCCTCCAGAGCTCCGGCGTTCTCGGCGACACCGCCGAGAACCTCAAGGCGCTCGACGAGGCAGCGGCGCGCGCCGCGCAGAGCGGGGCCGGGCTCCTCGTGACCTCGGAGATGTTCCTGACCGGCTACGCGCTGGACCTCCAGGACATTCCCGGCCTCGCCGAACCGGCCGACGGCGCCGCCGCCCGAGCCATCGGCGAGATCGCCCGCCGCCACGGGGTCGCCGTCCTCTACGGCTACCCGGAGAGCGCGGACGGCGCCGTCTACAACGCCGCCCAGCTCATCGGCCCCGACGGCGCGGCGCTGGCGAACTACCGCAAGACCCACCTCTTCGGCTGCTTCGAACAGGACGCCTTCACCCCCGGCGACATCCCCGTCGTCCAGGCGGACCTGAACGGCCTCCGCATCGGCATCATGATCTGCTACGACGTGGAGTTCCCCGAGAACGTCCGGGCGCACGCCCTCGCCGGCACCGACCTCCTCCTGGTGCCGACCGCGCAGATGCACCCGTTCCAGTTCGTCGCCGAACAGCTGGTGCCCGTACGGGCCTTCGAGAACCAGATGTACATCGCGTACGTCAACCGCACCGGCCCGGAAGGCGAGTTCGAGTTCGTCGGGCTCAGCTGCCTGGCGAGCCCCGACGGGGTCACCCGGACCCGGGCCGGCCGCGGCGAGGAGCTGGTGTTCGGCGAGGCCGATCCCGAGCTGCTGTCGGCCTCGCGCGAGAACAACCCCTACCTGCGCGACCGCCGACCCGGGCTCTACGCCTCCCTCGTCTAAGACCTCTCTTCCCCCAGCCCTGCCGCAAGGAGACGTACCCCCATGACGTCCACGGTGCCCACCACCGCCGTCCCGCACAGCGACGGACAGCCGCCGATCACCATGTTCGGCCCGGACTTCCCGTACGCGTACGACGACTTCCTCGCCCACCCGGCGGGCCTCGGCCAGATACCGGCGACCGAGCTCGGCACCGAGGTCGCGGTCATCGGCGGCGGACTGTCCGGCATCATCTCGGCGTACGAGCTGATGAAGATGGGCCTGAGGCCCGTCGTCTACGAGGCCGACCAGATCGGCGGCCGCCTGCGCACCGTCGGCTTCGAGGGCGCCGGCACCGAGGAGCTGACCGCGGAGATGGGCGCCATGCGCTTCCCGCCGTCGTCCACGGCCCTGCAGCACTACATCGACCTCGTCGGCCTGGTCACGGAGCCCTTCCCGAACCCGCTGGCCGAGGCGACCCCCTCCACGGTCGTCGACCTCAAGGGCGAGACCCACTACGCCGAGACCATCGCCGACCTCCCGCAGGTCTACCGCGACGTGTCCGCCGCGTGGAACGCCTGCCTCGACGAGGGCGCCGACTTCTCCGACATGAACACCGCGATGCGCGAGCGGGACGTCCCGCGCATCCGCGAGATCTGGGCGAAGCTCGTCGAGAAGCTCGACGACGAGACCTTCTACGGCTTCCTCTGCAAGTCCGAGGCCTTCAAGTCCTTCCGCAAGCGCGAGATCTTCGGCCAGGTCGGCTTCGGCACGGGCGGCTGGGACACCGACTTCCCGAACTCCATCCTGGAGATCCTGCGCGTCGTCTACACCGAGGCCGACGACCACCACCGCGGCATCGTGGGCGGCTCCCAGCAGCTGCCGCTGCGCCTGTGGGAGCGCGAGCCCGAGAAGATCGTGCACTGGGCCCAGGGCACCTCGCTGTCCTCCCTGCACGACGGCACCCCGCGTCCGGCGGTCACCCGCCTGCACCGCACGGCCGGCAACCGCATCACGGTCACCGACTCCTCCGGCGACATCCGCACCTACCGCGCCGCGATCTTCACGGCGCAGTCCTGGATGCTCCTGTCGAAGATCGCGTGCGACGACACGCTGTTCCCGATCGACCACTGGACGGCGATCGAGCGCACCCACTACATGGAGTCGTCCAAGCTCTTCATCCCCGTCGACCGGCCGTTCTGGCTGGACAAGGACGAGCAGACGGGCCGCGACGTCATGTCGATGACCCTGACGGACCGCATGACGCGCGGTACGTACCTCCTGGACAACGGCCCGGACAAGCCCGCCGTCATCTGCCTCTCGTACACCTGGTGCGACGACAGCCTGAAGTGGCTGCCGCTGTCCGCGAACGAGCGGATGGAGGTCATGCTGAAGTCCCTCGGCGAGATCTACCCCAAGGTCGACATCCGCCGCCACATCATCGGCAACCCGGTGACCGTGTCCTGGGAGAACGAGCCCTACTTCATGGGCGCGTTCAAGGCCAACCTCCCGGGCCACTACCGCTACCAGCGCCGCCTGTTCACCCACTTCATGCAGGACCGCCTCCCCGAGGACAAGCGCGGCATCTTCCTCGCGGGCGACGACATCTCCTGGACGGCCGGCTGGGCCGAGGGTGCGGTCCAGACCGCCCTCAACGCCGTCTGGGGCGTCATGCACCACCTCGGCGGCTCCACGGACTCCACCAACCCGGGCCCCGGCGACGTCTACGACGACATTGCCCCGGTCGAACTCCCGGAGGACTGACCCCTCAGGGCATCAAGGCCACGGGCCGTTCCCCGCGCGAGCAGCGCGGGGAACGGCCCGTTCTCATGTCCACCGTCGACTTCGCCGTCGCCTTCGCCGGCGCCGGGAACGGCAGAAGCCCTGCCGGAGGATCCGGCAGGGCTTCCGTGGACGGAGATCCGTCAGGGTTCTATGAGATACGCCTTGTTCCAGTTGTCAGAGATCAGCGCGGTCATCGACGGTAGGAAGCCGTGGCCCACCCGCTGGACGCCCGCGACGTCGCCGAAGTAGATGTCACCGTCCTCCGAGAGGAGGACCGTGGAGTCACCGAAAGCCGTTCCGACAGGGAGCAGTCCCTTACCGGCGATCTTCGCGTAGTACCCGATGCGGATGATGTGCTCGTTCAGGGCACCCTCGATACTGATCTCCAGTTCGGTCTCGGACCTACCCTGGTGCAGCCACGAGATGGTGATCTCTCGATACTGCTCGAGGAAGTCGAGCAGGCGGGGAGTCACCTCGTATCCCTCTTCCCGGTACTGGTCGCAGATCGTCTCGACGTCAAGGTCCCCGTACTCCACGGCCGTCGCCTGAGGAAGGGCTTCTACCACCTCGTCCAGGTTCGGACGTTCGTTCTCGATGTTCATCCGGTCAGTACGTTCCTCACTACTGAGAAGATCCATGTCGAGCAATTTTCACATGCGCCGAACTTTTTCCCCTTGGTGTTCACGGTGACTATGTCCAGGTTCTTCAGTTTCGCTCCGTCGTTGAGGGCATTGGTGCACATGCGTGCCTCCGCGCAAACCTGCGGCGGTCGTCCCTTGGGGTGCTGGGAAGTCCTCGGGAGAAGGCTTCGCACGGTCGGGTGAAGGTTGTCCGGAGAGCCGCTTGCACCGAGATACGTCTTGCCGGTGGTCGAGTCCCGACCAACGCTGAATGCACCGGGCGCGTGGCTTCGCTCCCCTCTGGCATGCTCTGCCAGCATCTCGGTGATGTGATCCTTTCCAATGTCCATCAGCTCTTTCTTGAGTTCGTCGTTCGGTCCCTTCTTCGGGGCGTTCTGCTGCTGCTTCGGCGGTTTCTGATTGGACTTGGGGGCCTTCTTCGCGGCCGCCTGCTGCTTCGGTGCGGCCTTTGCCTGCGGCTTCTTGGCGACCTGCTTCGCCGCCTGCTTCTTGGCCGCCTGCTTGGCGGCCTCCTTGGCCGCCTGCTTCTTGGCGGCTTCCAGTGCCACCTTCTTCGCAGCCTCGATGGCTGCCTTCTTCGCGGCTTCCTCCGCGGCCTTCTTGGCGGCTTCGGCAGCGGCCTTCTTGGCGGCTTCGATAGCGAGACGCTTCGCGAGTTCGGCTGCTGCCCTCTTTGCGGCCTCAATAGCGGCGCGGCGGGCGATCTCCATCGCGATGCGCTGGGCGGCGATGCGGATGGCTATGCCGACGAGGATGGGGATGATCTTGCCGTCGGGGTCCGAGATGGACACCGGGTTGTTGTTCGCGTACGCGTACCCGTTCATCTGCTGCGGGTCGTCGATGTCGATCAACGGGTCGACCGACAGGAAGCGCCCGGTGGCCGGCTCGTAGGAGCGGACACCCAGCTGAGTCAGACCGGTGGAGGCGTCGACTGTGCCGCCGACGAAGCCCTTCTGGTCCGGCCATGCCTGCGGCGCGGTACCCCGCGTCTCACCGTAGGGGGTCATGTCCCGCCGGGTGGCGGTCATCGAACCCACGGCGTCCACCGAGATGGTCGCCGTGTTGTGGTGGTCGGCGGAGAGGTAGGAGACCTTTCCGTCCGAGGAGCGGACGGCAACCGTTGAGCCGCTGAACCCGTACCCGCGAGTGGCCTTCGTGCTGCCGTCCGGAGCCAAGGCCACCTCGGTGGTGCCAAGGTAGAGCGTGGTGCCCGAAGGGTCCTTGCGCAGCAGGCGGTTGCCCTCGGCGTCGTAGACGTACTCGGTGACCTTGGTGCCCTCGGTGACCTTGGTGAGCTGCCCCTCGGTGTCCCACTCCAGCTTCTGCTCGGAGTTCCCGATCTTGCGGAGGGTGGTGTTGCCGGTGGCGTCGTACGCGTACGAGTCCTTGCGGGTTCCCGTGGGCTCGACGACGTCGACGCCGCTCAGTGCGTGCGGCTGGCTGCTCTTGGCAGTCGGGTAGGTGTAGGTGCGGCGGGTCTCGCCGTTGCCCACGTCGTGCTTGGTCTCGCTGGTGCGGTTGCCCGTCGGGTCGAACGTGTACGAGTGCCAGTACGGCGACACACCGCCGACGGTGGCTGCGGAAGGTCCCCCCGCACAGGTCGTCTTCGCGGTCCAACCCTCAGTCATACGACGCAGGTAGTCGTACGCGAAGCACTGCGTGTCGCGGGTCGTCCCCTCGCGCAGTTCGCTGAGAGAAGTGATGTTGCCCGCAGGGTCGTAGGCGTAGTCGACCTCGGACAGCGCGGACGGTGCGACCTCACGGTCCGCGAACGACTTGGTGACCCGACGGGTCGAGTCGTCCAGGTAGTTGGTGTGGATCATGCGCTTGCCCTTGGCGCCCTGCATGTACTGCATGAGCTCGCCGAAGGGGGTGTACCGACTGCTGCTGACGTACTCGGCCGCGCCCTTGAGGGTGCTGGGCACCCCTGCGGCGTTGTAGCCGAAGTCCACCTTCTCAGCGGCGAGTCCGCCCACGGCGGGCAGGTGCGCGGAGGCAGGCTTGCCGACGCTGTCGAAGTCGACCTTGGATTCGTAGCTTCCGGAGAGCTTGCCCAGCCCGTCCGGAACCGTGGTTCTGGATCCGGTCGCGGTTCCGCTGCCGTCGTAGCCGAGGACCGAAGTGGTGTACGCCTTGCCGTCGACGTTGCGGGTCGAGGACGTCGGTCGGCCCTTGGACAGGGTGTCGTAGGTCCACTCGGAGAGCTTCGGTCCCGCGGGACCCCCATCGCGCACCGCGAGACGGCGGCCGAGCTTGTCGTAGGAGGCGTGCACGGTCTTGCCGCGGGCGTCGGTCGTCGAGACGGGCTGGTCACCGTCGTCGAAGGTGTACGTGGTGACGCCGCGATCGGGGTCGGTGTCCTTGGTCTTGCGACCACGCAGGTCGTACTCGTGCGTCCAGGTGTTGCCTACCGGGTCGACGACTTTGAGCAGCTCACCACCGGGGCCGTACTCGTAACGGGTGCTGTCGTACGCGCCGCTGGCCTCGCGGCCCTTGTACTGGCGCAGTTCGACGGTGTTGCCGCGGGCATCGCCGATCGTGGTGGTGACCGTCGAGCCCTGGGGCGGGACGACGTGCTGACGATCACCCTCGTAGGCGGTCGTGCTGCGCCACTTCTCGGTGCCGAGGCTGTAGAACAGTTCGGCCGACTTGCGCCCGGCACCGTCGTACAGGTAGCCGGTCTGGCGGATGATCTGGTTGTCCGGGACGGAGACCAGGGTGGTGGCGGGGTTGCTCTTCTCCAGGTAGGGACCCGATGCCTTCACCTGGAGGCCCCGGGAGTCGTACACCGTGTCGGTGACGACGCGGCCGGAGCGCGCCTCGTCGTTCTGGTTGAGGTCGGCGCGCGTGGCCTGGGTCTGCCGCGGCCGCATCAGACCGTCGTACAGCTCCTGGCTGACGGTGTACGTGTCGTCCGCGAGACGGGTGCGCGTGGTGACGGCGGAGGGGCCGTCCTTGCGCGTCAGGTACGAGACCTCGACGTCGGGCTTCTGGTCCCGGGTCCGTCCCGCCGACCAGCCCTTGGTTAGGCGGCCGAGGGCGTCGTACTCGGACTCCTCACGGCGGCCGTCGGCGTCGATCTCGGTCAGGGTCAGGCCCCGGGCGGGGTCGATGATCTCGGTCTCGGTGTGTCCGAGCGCGTTGGTCGTGACCACCTGGTGCGGCATTTCGCCGGTAGCCGGGGTGTACGCGGTGCCGGAGGTGTTGCCCAGGACGTCCGTGGTCTCCACGGAGCGGCCGTAGTGGTCGAACTTCTCCGTTCCGGTCACCACATAGCGCGGCTGCCCGCCGACGTACTCGGCCAGCTCCTCCGCTGCTGTGGCGTCGCCCCGCTCGGGGGTTCCCCCGAAGCCCTTGCCGTCGTAGTGGGTGCGCTCGTCGGAGATGACGTGCGCGGGCCGCTGGACGGCGGCGTCGCAGGCGACGGAGACGGTTTCCTGACGGGATACGAGGTTGAGCAGGTGCTTGCGGGTGTTGCGCGCGTACTCGGTCCGCACGCAGCGGTCGTCGCCTGCGGTGGACGTGTCACCCAGGTCGTTGACCTCGGTGATCACGCCGTGCTCGTCGTAGGTCTTTTTCACCGCGGTGCGCCGGAAGCCGGTCGCGAGGGCCGTGCGGGTGCGCTCCGCGCCGTTGTTGAACCGGTGCGCGGTCAACGGTGTCGTGCCGGTGCGGTTGCGCGTCGCGGTCGCGGCGCTGATGAACGGCTCGTACGAGGTCGCGGCGATCAGCGGGCCGCCGTCACCGTTGTAGCTGAGGGTCTCCCGGGTACCGCCGGCCTGCGAGAGGTGGTCGGTGATCTGGTTGCCCTCGGAGTCGGCGACCTTGACGCTGCGCGCGCCGCCGGAAGCGGTGCGGTCGCCGTCCAGGCCCCGGAAGTAGACGTTCTCCGAACGCGTGCGCTGGTCGGCGCCGTCGCCCGTGCGGGTGATGACCTTGCCGTAGCCGCGCCACTGGTTCCAGGTGCGCTCGGTGTCGCGCAGGAACTCGGAGGTGTCGTACGCCCAGGCCGGGGCGCCGGAGTACTCGTACCGGGTGACGGTCGAGGGGGATCCGCCGACGAGGTCGTTCTCGACGACCTGGGTGGCGACGTACTTGTGGAAGTAGTCCTTGTACGGCTTGGGCCGGCCGTCCGGGCCGATGGGCTGCCCCGGCGCGGACCAGTTGACCGGGTAGCAGCGCAGGGTGTTGTCGGCGTCCGAGGCCGGCAGGGTGCCGTTGCGGTTGCACTCGGGAGCCGAGTAGGTGACGCCGATCAGGCCACCGGATTCGGTGCTGATGGCGTTGATCCGGTAGCGGATGAAGGGCGGCAGGCCCTCCAGGCCGTCGACGCGGTTGGCCAGCTGCTGGCCGGAGAAGGTGATCTCGGGGGTGCTGAGCTCACCGTTGGTCTTACCGGTGTGCTTGACCGAGGCCAGCCACAGGCCGTTGCTGGTGCCGTCGCCGGTCTGGGGGAAGGAGTGGGTCAGGTCCCAGCGGTCGACGTCCTTGTACGCGCCCCGGGTCAGCACCTGGGTGGTGATGGCCGAGAACCGCTTGCGGGTCCAGAAGGTGGGGGAGTGCTGGTTCTTGCACTCCTTGCCGGGAGCGCAGAACTGGTCGACGGGGACGTCGGGCCAGTTCTTGGCGTTCTCCTTGGTGAACTTGGCGTCCGAGCAGTCCGCACCGGGCAGGCAGCGCTCCGCGGTGTCGATCAGGACCTTGGCCGGGGCCTTGGTGCCGTATTCGGCGCCGGTCCGCAGGCCGTACTCGACGCGGCTGAGGTGCCCGCCACGGGTGTACTCGACGCCCTGGAGCTGCTTGTTGGCGCCGTAGCGGTTTGTCTCCTTGGCGTAGTAGTAGACCATGGCGTTCCCCTGCACGTCGGAGACGTGGTCGAGGTTGTAGCGCCAGGCGCGCTGCTTGCCGCCGTCCTTGCCGTACAGCGGGACGGTGAAGGCGGAGTTGGTCTCCTGGTCGCCGGCCTTCCAGTTGCCCGGCCGGCCCAGGCCGAAGGTGAAGACCGTGCCGGAGACGGTCGTCAGGCGGAAGTAGCCGCCCTCGGCGTCCCCGTTGGCGGCACCGGTGAGGTACTCGACCTTGGAGCCGTCGTCCTTGACACCCTTCCAGGTGCCGGTGGCGTCGTCCCTGACCAGCTCGGTGCCCGAGCCGTTGAGGGAGAGCATGGCGTTCTCGGAGGCGAAGCACAGGTCGCCCTTGCCGTCCTTGAAGCTCACTCCGGAGCCGGGGACGTCCGAACAGGGCTGGAAGCGGCGCTCGATGAAACCGCCGGAGGTGAGCTCGAACCCGTCGCCCGCCTGCGAGGGCTGGGTGTTGCTGGCGGCCATGCGGCCGTCCACGCTCTGCGCGGAGTAGTTCAGCCCGAGCTCGGGAGAGAGGTCTCCGGGAGCTTCCGGGGTGGACATGGGGTAGGTCCAGTTGAAGTCACCGGAGGCCCCGCCCGACTGCCAGCTCGAGGTGGGGGCGAGCGGCGTCGCCTTGAAGTCTCCGCCGGTGCCGGAGGCACCCGCTTCGGCGGCCAGGGCCATCGGAGCCGCGGCGGCCGCGCTCCGCGCGGAAAGCGCCTGCGGTGACTTGGCGCCGGCACCGGCGTCGCTGCCCGTACCGGCCAGGGCGATACGGGCGGTCAGCGTCTTGTTCTTGACGTCATTTCCGCTGTCGACCGGCGTTCCGGTCTTGCACTCGGGCTTCTCCGGCGTCGTCAGTACGCATGCCGGGTACTGCACCACGCGCATGCGGCCCGCGAAGTTCGCGCCGAAGGCTCCGGCGAACGCGGAGTAGTCGACGTCCAGTTCGACCTTGCCGGGCGAAGGTGCGCCCGCGCCCGGTTCCACGGCCATCAGCACACCGTTGATGCCGGCCTTTTCGGCGTGGGCCTGGTTCTTGACCGAGACCTTCACATTGGCCGGTGCGGCCGGTGCGGCCGGTGCGGCAGGAGCAGCCGCGGCTCCCGACCGGGTGAACGGAACTGCCGTGGTCGCGGCGCGTATTCCGACGGGGAGGCCGCCTACGTCACTGCGGGCGGGCGCAGCGGCCTGCGCGCGGGCGGTTGCGCCGGTGCCGGGCTCCAGGAGCGCTTCGCCGCCCTTGGGCCAGGCGACCTTGGGGGCCTTCTTCTGGGCGTTCTGCGCTGCTTCGTTCTTCGGCGCGGATTTCACCGGCACGGCGGTGCCGGTGAGTGCCGGCTCGTTCTGGGTGCCGCGGACCTTGAACTTCTCGGTGGCCGCGGCCGCGGTGCTCACGCCTGCCGATACCAGCAGGGCGGAGCTGACCGTAATGGCAATGGTCTGGGCCGAACGGCGAATGTATTTGGGCCAGTTCCATACGTTGTCCGAGCTCCAATGGGGCTCGGATCTCCGGGGTATGTGCGACGGACTCACGCAATTCCTCTATGCAGAATGAGGCGCGTTGACGACCAACGCACCTATCACGCACACAGTAAACGATCAATCCTGACATGGTCATGCATTAGTCAACGTAGTCCATAGTGGAACCGGACGAACCTGTTCCGATCTCTTGGTAAACCCAGGAGAAGGTCAAGAATGAGTATAAGTATGATCTAGTTCCGTAAGGTTCTGGGTGCGTGTGATCTTCGGCTCGACCTCGGTCATCCACCCGCCGGCACGCGGGGCCCCCGAACTCTTCACGCGTGCCGCCGACGAGGCGGTCGCTCAATCCGATCGCCCTCACCCCTGGATGGTTTCGCCATGTACTCCGCCCCTCCGTCGAGGAGCCCACGAAGACCACACGCCTGGCCGAAGGCCCTGGCCGTGCTGGCGCTCACCGGTCTCTGCGTCAGCCTGACGCCCGCCCACGCGACTTCCCTCCCCCAGGCCGCGCCCGCCGCGGACACGAAGGGCATGACGCCGGAACAGAAGGCCCAGAGCAGCGCACGTTCCAGCGGGAAGCCGGTGGAGGTCCTGGAGCAGCGCACGGAGGACACCCGCACGCTCGCGAACCCCTCGGGCACGTTCACTCTGGAACGCCACACCAGCCCCAAGTGGGTGAAGAAGGGCGGCAAGTGGGTCGATCTCGACGCCTCCCTCCAGGTCTCGGCCAAGGGGGTCGTGACCCCGAAGGCCTCGCTCCTTCCGCTCTCGCTGTCCGGCGGCGGAACGGGTCCCCTGGTCAGCCTGACCGACGGGGACAAGGAGATATCCCTGACCTGGCCCCAGGCCCTGCCGAAGCCGCGCATCAGCGGGGACACGGCCACGTACCCCGACGTGCTCCCGGGTGTGGACCTGAAGGTCCGCGCCGGTATCGAGGGCTTCTCCCAGGTCCTTGAGGTCAAGTCCGCCGAGGCGGCCGCGAATCCGAAGCTCGCCGAGATCGGCTTCGGCCTCAGGACCAAGAACCTCGCCGTCGCCGCCGACGGCCACGGAAACCTGACCGCCAAGGACGCCGCCGGGCGGATCGTCTTCGGCGGGCCGACCCCGACCATGTGGGAGTCGACCCCGACCGCCGGCCAGCAGAAGGTCTCCTCGCTGGCCCGGAGCGCGGCCGCGGCGCAGGACAGCAGCGGCCCCGTGGTCAAGGACGGCAGCGCCTCGACCGCGTGGGAGCCGGGTCTGAGCGCGAAGCAGGCCCCGATGGCCACCACGGTGGACGGCACCACCCTGACGGTGGTCCCGGACCAGAAGATCCTCAAGGGCAAGGACACCGTCTACCCGGTCTTCATCGACCCGTGGATGAGCGGCGGCCGGATCGCCTGGACCCGGGTGTACAAGAAGTTCCAGGACACCGCGTACTGGAACAAGAACGAACTGGCCCGCGTCGGCTACGAGAACGAGTCCAACGGCCTCTCCCGGTCGCTGTACCGGATGGACACGGCCGGTTTCGCCGGCAAGAACGTCATCCGCGGCACGTTCTCCACCCAGCTCGAATGGTCCTGGTCCTGCCAGGCCCGACCGGTCCAGCTCTGGTTCACCGGCGCCATCAGCTCCGGCACCACGTGGCGCAACCAGCCGGGCTGGGACCAGCACCTGGCCACGGTGAACACGGCCAAGGGCTGGGGCCCCAACTGCCCCGCCGGAGGGGTCGAGTTCGACGTCACGAACAAGATGAGGGAAGCGGCTGCGGCCGGCTGGCGCGATATCACGCTGGGGCTGAAGGCGGAGAACGAGTCCGACACCTTCGGCTGGAAGAAGTTCCTCAACAGCGCCACCCTCTCCATCGAGTACAACCAGACGCCGAACACCCCCGGCGAGCTGCAGATGACCCCGCAGCCCACCGCTCACGGCTACATCGGCAAGACCAACCTCGCCACCGGCGTGCACCTGCGCGCCCGCATCGCGGACCCCGACAGCGGGAACGTGACCGCCCGCTTCCGCGTCCACTACGTCGACCGGGGCGGCTGGTTCAACGAATCCACCGTCAGCGTCCCCAGCGGTGGCATCGCCGACTTCCGCATCCCCGACACGTGGTTGCCCTGGGACGAGTCGTACGCCTGGGAAGTGCAGGCCGACGACGGTACGAGCGCGTCCGCCTGGCAGGGCGGCGGCCGGTTCACCGTGAAGCGGACCGCCCCGCCGGTTCCGACGATCGCGATCGATCCCGTCAAGGGCATCGCCACCTTCACCGCGGAAGGCGCCACGGGCGGGGAGCACGTCCAGACGTACCGGTTCGGGATCAACACCGACCAGCCGACCCGGCGGGTGGAGGCCTGGCACGGCAAGGCGGCGGTACTGCTGCCCAAGATGGGCGAGGGCCGCTACGAGATCAAGGCCTACGCCACCGACAAGGCGGGCAACGACTCCGAGGCCACGCTCAACAGCGGTATCCAGTGGGACGACAACAACACGGCCACCTCCCTCTCCGATGCCACCACCACCCAGGGCGGCCACATGGTCGCGGTCGTCGACGGCCGCGTGTGGCACGGCTTCACCGGAGGCAGCGTCGAGGACACCACACCGGTCGCGGGTGAGATCCCGAACGTCGAGCAGGTGGCCACCATCGGCGCCGACAGCCAGCTCCACGTACTGGCCCTGGCCGACGGAAAGATCCACCACGCCGTGCGCCTCCCCGGCGACTGGCAGCGCTGGGGCGACGCCACCGCCGCCGCCGGCGGGCTGCCGAGGGTGACGCAGATCGCCGCCGCCCAGGACGGCTGGAACATGGTGATCGCCGCCGTCGCGGACGGCAAGGTCTACCTGACGACCCGCTATCCCGACCGCTGGGACCCCTGGCGGCTCGTCCCGGGTACCCCCGCGCAGATCGACCAGATCACCCTCGCCGCGGTGAACGGCCAGCCGCAGCTGGCGATCCTCTCGGCAGGCCTGGCCTACCACGGGGGGCAGGGCCGCCCGGGCAACTGGTCCGCCTTCACCCCGCTTCCCGTCGCCCAGCCGCTGACCTCGATCGAGGCCTCGGCCGCCGCGGGCACCGGCGGGGACTTCCAGCTCAGTGCCGCTGCCGAGGGGCGCATCCACCACACCACCCGCAAGGCCGACGGCAGCTGGACCGCGTGGGGAGACGTGACCGCGGTCGTGGGCAACCCCGGATACACGCGCGAGCTCCTCGCCACCACGGCCGGCGACGGCTTCCGGCTGACCGCCATCGCCAACGGCACCATCAGCCAGACCACCCGCACGGCCGGCGGTCACTGGAGCGGATGGAAGGACATCTACCAGCCGTAACGGCACGGCCCGACCGGGCCGCCGCAGCAGCGGGGCCGTCCCTCCCACGACCGGTGGGGGAGACGGCCCCGCCGTCTTCGGAGCGCCGATTCAGCCGCGCGGGGTCAGCAGGCAGCGGCCGACCAGGCCCACGCCCGCGTCGAGGGAGTCCGTGAACTCCTCGGCCAGGTCCGGCACCCGGCGCAGCGTCCAGAGCAGCCGGGCCGCCGACCAGGCCCCGGCGCGGGCCCGCTCCAGGCTCCACGAGCCGACCAGGTGGGTCAGCGGGTCGGCGATCTCCAGGAGGTCCGGGCCCGGCATCAGGTCCTCCCGGATGTGCTCCTCCAGGGAGACCAGGGTGTCGCCGACCCGGTCGAAGTCCGCCTCCAGGGCCCGTGGTTCGCAGTTCAGCTCACCGCAGGTGGCCACCACGGCGAGCGCCAGGTCGTGGCCGATGTGCGCGTTGATCCCGGCCAGCGCGTGCTGGAGCGGCCGGATCCCCGGGTGGCGGCGGTACTGCAGCAGCGGGCGCCAGCACGCCGGCGCCCGGTCCGCCTCCACCGCCGTCAGGTACCGCTCCGCGAACCGCACGCTGAGGGTCTGCGCCCGCCGGGGCGTCGGGAACCCGCCGTGCTCGATGCGCCGGTGCAGGGTCTCCGTCACCGTCAGGTAGACCCGGTTGAAGACGGCGACGCCGTCCTGCGGCGGGAGCCGCTCCTCCAGGGCGCGCATCCGCGCCAGCACCGCATCCATGGGGGCAGAGTCGCAGGCGCGGACGCGGATCCGGGGAACTTGGCCGTACGCTTCCCCGGTTCGGGCGAAACACCGTCAACGGGGCTTGTCCTGGCCGCCACCGGAGCCGTCCCCCGAGTCGTCGTCGTAGGCGGAGGTGCCCTCGTCGAGCAGGGGCTCCTGCTTGAGGTGCGCGGGCGCGAGGTAGCGCAGTGCGTGGTAGCCGGTGATCACCACGATCGTGCCCAGGGCGATGCCGCCCAGCTCGAAGGTATCGGTGATCTGCAGCTTCACACCGCCGATGCCGATGATGATGCCCGCCGCGGCCGGAACCAGGTTCAGCGGGTTGCGCAGGTCCACCCGGCCGCTGATCCAGATCTGGGCGCCGAGCAGGCCGATCATCCCGTAGAGGATGACGGTGATGCCGCCGAGCACCCCGCCCGGGATCGCGGCGACGATCGCGCCGAACTTGGGGCACAGGCCGAAGAGCAGCGCGAAGCCCGCGGCCGCCCAGTAGGCCGCCGTGGAGTAGACCCGGGTGGCGGCCATGACGCCGATGTTCTCGGAGTAGGTGGTGTTCGGCGGGCCGCCGACCGCCGTGGACAGCATCGACGCGGCGCCGTCCGCGGCGATGGCCGTGCCCAGCTTGTCGTCGAGCGGGTCGCCGGTCATCTCGCCGACGGCCTTGATGTGCCCGGCGTTCTCGGCGATCAGTGCGATGACCACGGGCAGCGCGATCAGGATCGCCGACCACTCGAAGGCGGGCGCGTGGAAGGACGGAAGGCCGATCCAGTCGGCCTTGGCGACCGCGGAGAGGTCGAGCCGCCAGTGGTCGACGGCCGCTTCCCCGCCCACCGTCGAGTGGATCATGCCGAAGAGCAGGTCGAAGATCCAGGAGATGCCGTACCCGAAGAGCAGGCCGAGGAAGATCGCGATGCGCGACCAGAATCCGCGCAGGCAGACCACGGCCGCCCCGGTGAACAGCATGGTCAGCAGCGCCGTCCACTGGTCCTGCGGCCAATAGGTGCTCGCCGTCACCGGCGCCAGGTTGAAGCCGATCAGCATCACCACCGCGCCCGTCACCACCGGCGGCATCGCCGCGTGGATGATCCGGGCACCGAACCGCTGGACCGCCAGGCCCGCCAGGAACAGCGCCACACCGACGACGAAGACGGCGCCCGTGACCACCGCGCTGTCCCCGCCCGAGGCCCGGATCGCCGCCGCGACACCGACGAACGACAGCGAGCAGCCCAGGTACGACGGGACCCGGCCGCGCGTGGCGAGGAGGAAGATCACCGTCGCCACGCCGGACATCATGATGGCCAGGTTCGGGTCCAGGCCCATCAGGACCGGAGCGACGAAACTCGCTCCGAACATCGCCACGACGTGCTGGGCACCCAGCCCGGCGGTCCGCGGCCACGACAGCCGCTCCTCCGGGCGGACCACCGCGCCGGGGGCGGGAGTCCGCCCGTCTCCGTGCAGGGTCCAGCCCACGCCGAGGCCCATGTTCCACTCCGTTTCTCCGGCTACTGCTCACACATCGAGGCCGCAGCGCACGGAGTACGTGCAGCTGCGGCCGGTCGACATACTACGGCCGGGTTTGGGCAGGTTCGTCGAGGTCGGTGGCCCCGGACCCGGCCGTGGCCCCGCCGGGATCGCCCCCAGCCTGCCCGACCGGTGGCCCCTGGCGCAGTACCGTCGCGCCCGCGATCAGTGCGAACGCCAGCAGGGTGACCAGCCCGAAGGACACCACCAGCGAGGTCGCGTCCGCCACCGCGCCGATCGCCGACGGCGCGATCAGTCCCGAGGTGTACGTGATCGTCGCGACACCCGCGATGGCCTGCGCGGGGGCCGGCCCGCTGCGCCCCGCCGCCGCGAAGGCCAGCGGGACCACGACCGCGATACCCAGCCCGATCAGCCCGAAACCGGCCAGTGCACCAGCCGGATGGCGCACCCCGACCACGAGCAGCCCGCCCAGGGTGGCCACTACCCCGCCGACCCGGACCGTGCGCACCGCCCCGAACCGGTCCACCACGCGGTCGCCGACCAGCCGGGCCACCGCCATGGTCAGTGCGAAGGCGGTGGTGGAGGCGGCCGCCAGGCCGGCGTCCGTGTGCAGGACGTCCCGCAGGTAGACGGCCGACCAGTCCAGGCTCGCGCCCTCGGCGAACACCGCGCAGAATCCGACGGCCCCGATGAGCAGCGCCGACTTGGGAGGCAGCGCGAAGTGCGGCGGCGCGGTGGCGCCCTCGTCGCTCCTCAGGTCCAGCACCCCCTGTGCGGCGACCAGCCCGACCGCCGTGAGGGCCAGGGCGGCGATCAGGTGGTGCAGCCGGGCGTCGGCCCCGGTGTGCGCGGCGACCGTGCCGGCGGCCGAGCCGAGCAGGGCGCCGACGCTCCACATGCCGTGCAGCGAGGACATGATCGAGCGGCCGAGCCGGTTCTCCGTCTCCACGCCCAGCGCGTTCATCGCCACGTCCGACATCCCGGCGGTGGCTCCGTAGACGAAGAGGACGAAGCACAGGGTGGGCAGGTTCGGGGCGAGGCTCGGCAGGATCAGCGAGAGGGTCCACAGCGAGAGCAGCACCCGCAGCGAGGTCCGGGCGCCGAGCCAGTGGTTGATCCGGCCGGCCAGCGGCATCGCGAGGGCCGCGCCCAGGGCGGGGAAGGCGAGGGCCAGGCCCAGGGTGCCCGGGCTGAGCTGGGCGTGCTCCTGGATCCAGGGGATGCGGGTGGCGAAGGAGCCGGTGACGGCGCCGTGGGTGCAGAAGACGGCCGCGATGGCGTAGCGGGCATGGCGCAGACGCGCCGGGCTGAGGTCGGTGTCCCCGGTCATGGGATTAAACTATCAGGGACCCTGCCTGATAGATAACGGCCAGACTCCTAGGATGGGCGCCGTGACTCCTGCCCCCACCCCGGTAACGTCCCCCGCCTCGCCCAGCACGGCCCGGGCCATCAACGACCGCCTCGCGCTCCAACTGCTCCAGGAATCCGGGCCGCTGACGGCCAACCAGCTCAAGGCGATGACCGGCCTCTCGCGCCCCTCGGTGGCCGACCTCGTCGACCGGCTCACCGAAGCCGGACTCATCGAGATCGCCGGCGAATCCGGTGAACAGCGCCGCGGCCCCAACGCCAAGCTGTACGGGATCGTCGCCGACCGCGCCCACCTCGCCGCCCTCGACGTGCGCACCGACCGGGTCACCGCAGTCGTCACCGACCTCCTCGGCCGGACACTCGCCGAAGCCGCGCTGCCCGTCGGCGCCCCCGAGGACGCGGTGGCGGCCCTGCTGTGCACCGCGCGCGAGGCCGGCGCCGCCGAACTGCACACCGTCGTCATAGGCGCCCCGGGCCTGGTCGCCCCGGCCACCGGCGAACTCCGCGACACCTCCGGCCTGCCCGCCTGGCACCGGGACCTGGTCTGCGCCCTGCAGCGGAGCCTGCCCGCCGTGGTCGTCGTCGAGAACGAGACCAACCTCGCCGCCCTCGCCGAGCAGCGCCTCGGCGTCGCACGCGACCTGGACTCCTTCGTCCTGCTGTGGCTCGGCGCCGGCGTGGGCGCGGCTGTGGTCCTGGACGGCCGGCTGCGCCGGGGCGCCTCCGGCGGGGCGGGCGAGATCGGCTTCCTCCCGGTGCCCGGTACGGGCGGACTGCCGTCGGCCGCGGACTGCGAGGGCGGATTCCACGCCCTGGTGGGCCGCGAAGCGGTGACCGCGCTGGCGCGCGAACACGGCTTCGCGGGACCGGCGGAGGAGGCCGCGGCCGGGGCCGCGGGCGAGGCCTTCCTCGAAGCCCTGGCCGAGCGCCTCGCCCTGGGCGCGGCGGCGGCCGCGGCGATCCTGGACCCCGGATGCGTGGTCCTGGCGGGCGAACTGGGCCGCGCCGGCGGCCCCGCCCTGGCCGCGAGGGTCGCCGACCGCGTGGCGAAGCTGACTCCGGTCCCGACGGAGATCCGCGCGACGACCCTGGGTGACCCGGCGGTCCTGGCGGGAGCGCGACTGGCGGCGCGGGAGGCCGCTCAGGCGGTGCTGTTCGGGGGGTAGGAGGGAAGCCGGCGGATCAGAACGGCTCGCAGCCCGGCCCGACCGGCCCGACCGGACCGATCTCGCCGCGCTCCGCCGGTTCGGCCGGGTCCTGCGGCTCGAGGAACTCCGGCGCGTCCGCTCCGACGTACCGGAGCCACGGGAGCCACCGGAGCCGCCGCGGCACCACCCCGGCTACCGCCCCCGTCCCGCCGCGAACTGCGCGAACGTCTCCCGCCCCACCGCGTGGGACGGCGACAGGTGGCCGCCCCGCTTGAAGGCCGCGTAGGTCTTGCCCGCCAGGGGGACCGGGAGCACCCGGCGGTGGCGGCCCGTTGCCGCCAGGTAGGTGCGGGCCAGGTCCGCCAGGGTGTGGATCTCCGGGCCGCCCATGTCCGTGACCCGGCCCGACGGGGTCGGGACCGCGAGCTGCGCCAGCCGGTCCGCGACCTCCTCGACGGCGATCGGCTGCACCCGCACCCCGCCGGGCACCAGTACCGGCAGGAGCGGCGGTTTCGCCGCCGTGTCCACCAGCTGCGCCACCAGGTTGTGGAACTGCGTCGTGCGCAGGACGGTCACACCGGGCCCGGAGCCCTCCAGCAGCCGCTCCACCCGCAGCTTCGCCCGGTAGTAGCCGAGCGGCACCACGTCCACCCCGACGATCGAGATGTAGACGATGTTGGTGACGGTCCCCGCCCGCCGGGCCGCGTCGATGAGGTGCCGGGTGGCGGCCTCGTCGTTCCTGCCGGCGCCGCGCGTGTCGCTCGCGCAGTGGACGATCACCTCCGTGCCCGCCATCGCCGCGTCCAGCCCCCTGCCGTCCATCAGGTCGACCGGGTGCTCCGCGGCGTGCCGGCTCAGTACGCGGACATCGTGGCCCGCGTCGCGCAGCCGCGCGACGACCGGCACCCCGAGGGTGCCGGTGCCTCCGGTGACGAGGATGGTGCTCATGGGGTCCGCCTTTCGCCGATGTGATCCTTCAGCAGCGGGGACCGGACAGCTCTCAGGAATGTGACAGCTGGCGCTGGAGGAATTCCAGCTTCTCCGGGTTGAGTACCGTGCTGATGCCGCTGACCAGCCCGTTCTCGAATTCCACCAGAAGAACGGCCTCCTCGCCGAACAGCAGCGCGGGCGATCCGTTGATCTCTACGAAGCCGACCGGCAGGTCCCCGGCGTACTTCTTGAGCACACCGACCGCGAACCGGGCCACCTTCTCGCGCCCCAGGATCGGCCGCAGCGCCGCGCTGACCACGCCGCCGCCGTCCGAGACGAACCGGACGTCGGCCGTCAGCAGCCCCTCCAGCCGGGCCAGGTCCCCGCCGCGCGCCGCCGTCATAAAGGTCTCCACGAGGCTCCGCCACCGTTCGGGGTCCGGCTCGGAGCGCCGCTCCTCAGGGGTCACCCGGTCCGTGGCCACCCGGCCGGCCGCCCGCCGGTAGAGCTGCCGGCAGTTGACCTCGGTGAGGTCCAGGACGGCGGCGATCTCCCGGTGGCTGTAGGCGAACGCCTCGCGCAGGACGTAGACGGCCCGCTCGACCGGGGTGAGCTGCTCCAGCAGCAGGAGCAGGGCCATCGACACGCTGTCCCGCTGCTCCGCGGACTCCAGCGGGCCGAGGGCGCCGTCCCCGGTCAGGACGGGCTCCGGGAGCCAGGGGCCGACGTACTCCTCCCGCCGGACCCGCGCCGAGGTGAGGGCGTTGAGGCAGAGGTTCGTGACGACCTTGGCGAGCCAGGCGCCCGGGTACTCGATGCTCTCGCGGTCCGCGGACGCCCAGCGCAGGTAGGCGTCCTGCACGATGTCCTCGGCCTCCGCGGCGGAGCCGAGCATGCGGTAGGCGATGCCGAACATCCGGGGACGGTTTTCCTCGAAGTCCGCGTCGGACGCGGTGACGTGTGTGATCACCTCAGCAGCGTACGAGGCCGGGTGCCCGCGGAACGCGCGAGGACCCGGTGGCCGCCGGGCCACCGGGTCCTCACGTTCACTCACACCTCATGAATGTCAGCAGGCGCCCTGGTCCTTCCAGACACCCCACTCACCGGTGGTGCCGGGCTCCTCGTTCTGCGTCCACCACTGGGCCTTCCAGTTGCGGCCCTTGTGGGAGACGAGGTTGCCGCTGTTGTAGACCGTGCCCGCCACGTACGCCGGGTTGGTGCAGGTCCCGCCCGGAGGCGTGGTGGGCGGGGTCGTGGGGGGAGTGGTCGGCGGGGTGGTGGGAGGAGTGGTGGGAGGAGTGGTGGGCGGCTGGGTGGAGCCGGGCTGCACCAGCGTCGTGCCGCGCGCCAGGTCCCCGGCGAGGGCGTAGCTGGTGCCCGAGATGTTCACCGTCCAGTTGGAGGGGGTGGACACCGGCAGGTAGTAGTTGAAGGCCAGGTCGACGGAGGCGCCCGGGGCCAGGGTCTGCCAGGCCGGGAGCTTCAGGGAGACCCGCTGGAAGTCGCCCTTCAGGCCGCCGACGTTGTTGCCGGTGTGGCCGCTGCTGATCACGGTGGTGCCGAAGCCGGACTGGTCGGAGGCGTTGTTCGGGGCCGAGGTGCCGTAGTCGAACTGGAACTCGGTGCCGCCGGGCAGCGTGGCGTTCGTGTTGTTGGTGATCTTCAGTTTCGGGGTGAGCGGGTAGTTGGAGTCGCCGAGCTTGAACTCGGTGAACTCCGTCCTGATGTCCACGGCCCGAGTCGGCAGCGCGGTGGCGCCCGCCTTCTTCGCGCCGTAGGGGGAGGCCGACTTGAACTTCTGGTACATCGTGTCGGTGAGCGTGTCGCCCACCTCGTACTGGCCCTTGGCCGCGTTGTAGGCGTAGTCGCCCGCGAGCTCCCAGACCATCGTGCCGCCGATGCCCTTGTTGACCACGTAGTCGGCCTTGGCGGCCACCGACTGCTCGTCCTCCGTGGAGAGGAAGACCTTCTTCTGCGCGTTCCACAGCCACGGCGCCACCAGGGTGGAGTCGTACTTGCGGACGTAGGTGCCGGTCAGCGTGGTGTTCGCCGGGAAGCCGTACGAGGTGACGTAGTCGCCGACGACGCCCTTCTCCAGGTTCTTGGCGTGCCACATCGGGTTGGAGCCCGCCGGGGACTCGACCCCGTTGGTGTCCTTGTCGTGCCACAGGTTGTCGATGCCGACCGCGCCGTCGCCGCACTTGGTCAGGCCGGCGCCGGCCGGGCAGGTGGTCGCGGCGGCCTTGCCCCACAGGCCGTCGGTGCCGCCCTGCACGTTCTTGAAGCCGCGGGTGTAGTAAGGCAGGCCGATGTTGATGCGGCCGCCCGGCATGGAGCCGCGGAAGTAGTGGTACGCCCAGTCGGTGTTGAGGTAGCCGACGCCGCCGTACTGGGAGGTGGAGTAGACGCCGGCGGCGGCGAGTTCGCCGTCCTTGCCGTCGTCGAAGAGCGAGGCGTTGGGCCCGACGTACTCGTTCCAGGCGCCGTGCAGGTCGTAGGACATGATGTTGACGTAGTCCAGGTACTTCTGGACCTGGAAGGTCTCCATGCCGCGCAGCAGGTAGCCGGAGGAGGGCGCGGCGACGGAGAGCAGGTAGTGCTTGCCGTCGGCGGCGCCCGCGCGGTCGAGCTTCTCGCGCAGCGACTTCATCAGGGCGGCGTAGCCCTGGACCAGGCCGGCGCGGCGGGCGTTGGCCAGCTGCCAGTCCAGCGGGTTGCCGGCGTCCTTCATGGTGGTCGGGTACTCGTAGTCGATGTCGACGCCGTTGAACCCGTACGTGCGGACGAACTCGACCGAGGAGTCGGCGAAGGTGTCGATGCCGGCCTGGTTGACCGAGCCGTCGGCGTTCGTGGCCATCGAGTAGAAGCCGCCGGAGGCGACCCGGTTGCCGTCGTCGCCGAAGTAGCCGCCGGTCTCGGCCCAGCCGCCGACCGAGATGAGCGTCTTGACGTTCGGGTACTGCTTCTTGAACTTCGTCAGCTGATTGAAGTGGCCCTTGTAGGGGAGGGCCGGGTCCATCTCGGCGCCCGCGACGCCGGGCCAGGTCATCCCGGTGGCGGCGTTGTTCGCGTTGTTCGCGCCGACCGAGATCTTGTTGTCGGAGCCCACGTGGGCGAAGGCGTAGTTCAGGTGGGTGACCTTGGACCACGGGATGTTGTTGGCGAGGTAGGCGGGGGTGCCGTCCTTGCCGGTGCGCCAGCCGGTGAAGTACCCGATGACGCGGCGCTGGTGGTCGGCGCCCATCTTCTCGCGGCCTTCGCCGTCGTAGACCGAGCAGTAAGGGACGTCGACGCCGGCGGTCTTGTAGAGGCCGTCGGGGCGACAGCTCTCGTTGTCGGCCGCGTGCGAGACGCCCGCGGAGAGCCCGCCCACCAGGAGTCCGGCGATTGCGGCGCCGGATGCCAGGAGCATCGCTCTCGTACGTGTGGGGGACAGCATTGTGCCTCCTGGGGAGGGGAGGATGCAGGACACAACTGGACACAACATGTGGCAACAGGGGTGGTGCGGAAGCGTGTTGGCCCGTGACGTGCGCACATCTGACGGGCTGTTCCCGGGAAGATGAAGGGAACGTTAAGAGGACTAGACCACCGCGTCAATAGGTCTGGACCAACCCCGCCCCACTTGACAAAGTCCGCACGGGTGGTGACCTGATGTGAGCCAGGCCACACCACATCGCTCGCATGGCCGGCGATCGCGCGTGGCAGACTGGCTGGAGTACCAGTAGCAGCGCACTCCGGGGTCGGTGCAATTCCGAACCGGCGGTTATAGTCCGCGACCCGTCCGCAGCCAGCGGCCGGTTGACCAGGTGAGATTCCTGGACCGACGGTTAAAGTCCGGATGGGAGGCAGTGCGCGGCGGGCCAGTCACCGGTACGCCGCCGTCGGCGGTTCGTCGGCATATTCCTACGGATATGCCCGGTCGAACCGTTTTTCCGGCCTCGGCGTCCCCCTGTGCGCTGTACCGCTTCATCTGTCGTATCCCGACAGGCCCCGGAGTCCGTGCCCGATGAGGCAGGAGGACCCGGTGGCGACACACGCCGCGCACGCAGCACCCGACGCGGACACCCGTGCCATGCGCCGAGCCATCGAGCTCGCCGCCCGTGGACTCGGCTCCACCAGCCCCAACCCGGTCGTCGGCTGCGTCATCACCGACGCCTCGGGCGCCGTCGTCGGCGAGGGCTGGCACGAGCGGGCCGGCGGCCCGCACGCCGAGGTCCACGCCCTGCGCACGGCAGGCGCGGCCGCCCGCGGCGGCACCGCCTACGTCACTCTCGAACCCTGCAACCACACCGGGCGTACGGGGCCCTGCGCCCAGGCGCTCGCGGACGCCGGGATCGCCCGCGTGGTCTACGCCGTCTCCGACCCGAACCCGCAGGCCAGCGGAGGCGCCGCCACCCTGCGCGCCGCCGGGATCGGCACCGCGGCCGGACTCCTCGCGGACGAGGCCGAGGCGGGCAACGCCGCCTGGCTGACCTCCGTACGCCTCGGCCGGCCGCACGTCACCTGGAAGTACGCCGCCACCCTCGACGGCCGCAGCGCCGCCGCCGACGGCAGCAGCCGCTGGATCACCTCCTCCGAGTCCCGCGCCGACGTCCACCGGCTGCGTGCCGAGAGCGACGCCGTCCTCGTGGGCGGCGGCACCCTGCGCGCCGACGACCCGCACCTCGCGGTGCGCGGCGTCGAGGGCTCCGCGCAACCCCTGCGGATCGCCCTCGACACCCGCGCCGCGATCGCGGCGACCGCCCGCATCCTCGACGACGCGGCGCCCACCCTGCTCGTCGTGGGAGAGGACGCCGACACCCGGCACCTGACCGGCGTCGAACTGCTCCGGCTGCCCCTGCACGACGGCCGCATCGCCGTCCAGGACCTCCTCGCCCGCCTGTTCCTGCGCGGCGTGCGCTCCCTCCTGCTGGAAGGCGGGCCCACACTGGCCGGCACCTTCCTCGAGAGCGGCGCCGTCGACCGCGTCATCGGCTACCTCGCCCCGGCCCTCCTCGGCGCGGGCCCCGCGGCCCTCGCCGACGCCGGAATCAAGAACATCTCCGGTGCGTTGCGCCTCGACATCACCGAGGCCGTCCGCATCGGCCCCGATCTCCGCATCACCGCAGTCCCCGTCCCCGCCACCCCCGCCACCAAGGAGCACTGAGTGTTCACCGGAATCGTCGAAGAACTGGGCGAGGTCACCGCTGTCGAGCAGCTCGAGGAAGCCTCCCGCTTCCGGCTCCGCGGCCCTCTCGTCACCGAGGGCGCCAAGCACGGCGACTCCATCGCGGTCAACGGCGTCTGCCTGACCGTCGTGGAGACCGCGGACGGCGAGTTCACCGCCGACGTCATGCAGGAGACCCTCAACCGCTCCAGCCTCGGCGCCCTCACCAAGGGCTCCCGGGTCAACCTGGAGCGCCCGATGGCCCTCGGCGGACGCCTCGGCGGCCACCTGGTCCAGGGGCACGTGGACGGCACCGGCGAGATCCTCTCCCGGACTCCCTCGGAGCACTGGGAGATCGTCCAGGTCGCCCTCCCGAAGAACCTCTCCCGCTACGTGGTCGAGAAGGGCTCCATCACGGTCGACGGCGTCAGCCTCACTGTGGTCGAGGCCGCCGCCGACTGGTTCACCATCAGTCTCATCCCCACCACTCTGGCGCTGACCACCCTCGGCCTCAAGCAGAGCGGCGACCCCGTCAACCTGGAGGTCGACGTCCTCGCGAAGTACGTCGAGCGCCTCCTGGCCGCCGGAGTGGACCCGCTGCACACGACGGGAGAAGCCCGGTGAGCGCCCTGACCTGGCTCAACGCGGAGGCCTTCACCGTCTTCGGCCAGAAGGTCATCTGGTCCGACATGATCGGCAACCTGATGGGCCTGGCCGCGCTCGCCCTCGGCTGGCGCCGCTCCATATGGACCTGGCCCGCCCAGCTCCTCTCCGGCCTGATCCTCATCGCCGCCTACGCCTCCGCACACCTCGCCGGCGGCGTCGGCAAGCAGCTCCTCGTCATCGGCGTGGCCGTGTGGGGCTGGCGCGCCTGGCAGCTCGGGCGCCAGAAGGCCCAGGACGGCTCCATCGCCGTGCGCACCGCCTCCTGGAAGGAGCGCGGGCTGCTCCTGGCGGGCGCGGCGCTCGGCACCCTCGCCGTCGGCGGCCTCTTCACGCTCTTCCCGGACCTTTCGTGGAGCCCGTGGGCCGACGCGTACATCTTCGTCGGCACCATCGTCGCGATGGTCGCCCAGGCCCGCGGCCTCGTCGAGTTCTGGTTCGCCTGGCTCCTCGTCGACCTGGTCGGCGTCCCGCTCGCCTTCAACGGCGGCCTGGTCTTCTCCGGCCTCGTCTACGTCGTCTACTTCGCCCTCGTGCTGTGGGGCGCCTACGACTGGTACCAGCGCTCCCGCACCACCCCCGCCCCGGCCCTGGAAGGAGCAACGGCATGACCAGCCTCAAGCCCGTGCCCGACATCCCCGAAGAGGCCTTCCGCCTCGACCCCGTCGAGCAGGCCATCCGCGACATCGCGGCGGGCCGTCCCATCGTCGTCGTCGACGACGAGGACCGTGAGAACGAGGGCGACCTCGTCATCGCCGCCGAGAAGGCCACCCCCGAGATCATCGCGTTCATGATGAGCGAGTGCCGCGGCCTGATCTGCGCCCCCATGGAGGGCGACGAGCTGGACCGGCTCGAACTCCCGCAGATGGTCCAGAACAACACCGAGTCGATGCAGACCGCCTTCACCGTCTCCGTCGACGCGAGCGCCGCCCACGGCGTCTCCACCGGCATCTCGGCCGCCGACCGCGCCACCACCCTGCGGCTGCTCGCCGACGGGGTTTCCGAGCCCGGCGATTTCGTCCGCCCCGGCCACGTCTTCCCGCTGCGCGCCAAGCCCGGCGGTGTCCTGGTCCGCAACGGCCACACCGAGGCCGCCGTGGACCTGGCCCGCCTCGCGGGCCTGCGCCCGGCCGGCGCCATCGTGGAGATCGCCGGCGAGGACGGCGTCATGCTGCGCCTGCCCGAGCTGATCCCCTTCGCCCGCAAGCACGGCCTGACGATCATCTCCATCGAGGACCTGATCGCCTACCGCCGCTCCGCCGAGCCCACCGTGCGCCGCGAGGCCGAGGTCAGCCTGCCGACCGCCTTCGGCGAGTTCACCGCGTACGGCTACCGTTCCACCGTCGACGGCGTCGAGCACGTGGCCCTGGTCCACGGCGAGATCGGCGACGGCGCCGACATGCTGGTGCGCATGCACTCCGAGTGCCTGACCGGCGACATCTTCGCCTCCCAGCGCTGCGACTGCGGACCCCAGCTGCACGCCTCCATGGAACGCATCACCTCCGCGGGCCGCGGCATCGTCGTCTACCTGCGCGGCCACGAGGGCCGCGGCATCGGACTCCTGTCCAAGCTGCGCGCGTACGAGCTCCAGGAGCGCGGCCGCGACACCCTCGACGCCAACCTGGAACTCGGCCTGCCCGCCGACGCGCGCGACTACGGCGCCGGCGCCCGGATCCTCGCCGACCTCGGCGTGCACAGCGTCCGCCTGATGACGAACAACCCCGAGAAGTCCGACGCCCTCGTCCGGCACGGCATCACGGTCACCAGCCGGGAGTCGATGCCGACGGAGGCCGGCGAGCACAACCTGCGGTACCTGCGCACCAAGCGGGACCGGATGGGCCACGACCTGCCCTGGCTGGAAGGGCCCGTCACCACCTCCGCCTGCGGCAACCAGTAGCCGCGCACCACCACCCGTACATATATCCACCACCGATCACCCACCCATCACGAACCACCGAGGAGCAGAGCTGTGAGCGGCAAGGGCGCACCCGAACTGAGCGTGAAGAACTGCGGAGACCTGCGAGTCGCCGTGATCGCGGCCCAGTGGCACGAGAAGGTCATGGACGGACTGGTCGAAGGAGCCCTGCGGGCCCTGCACGAGCTGGGCATCGACGAGCCCACCCTGCTGCGCGTCCCCGGCAGCTTCGAGCTCCCGGTCGTGGCGAAGGTACTGGCCGGTCGCGGTTACGATGCCATCGTCGCCCTCGGAGTGGTCATCCGCGGCGGCACCCCGCACTTCGACTACGTCTGCCAGGGCGTCACCCAGGGCCTGGTGCAGGTGTCGATCGACACCGGAGTCCCCGTCGGCTTCGGAGTACTGACCTGCGACAACGACGAGCAGGCGCTGGACCGAGCCGGCCTCGAGGGGTCGAACGAGGACAAGGGGCACGAAGCGGTCACCGCCGCCGTCTCCACCGCCATGACCCTGCGCACCGTCAGCGAACCCTGGCGCTGAGTGGCGACGGGCTACCCCGTATTCTGAGGACCATCATGGCGAACGAACCCTCCAAGACCTTCGAAGAGCTCTTCACCGAGCTCCAGCACAAGGCCGCCAACGGCGACCCCGCTACCTCCCGCACCGCCGAGCTCGTCCACAAGGGCGTCCATGCCATCGGCAAGAAGGTCGTCGAGGAGGCCGCCGAGGTCTGGATGGCCGCCGAGTACGAGGGCAAGGAAGCCGCCGCCGAGGAGATCTCCCAGCTGCTCTACCACGTTCAGGTGATGATGGTGGCGCGCGGGATCTCCCTCGACGACGTCTACGCGCACCTCTGAGCACGGCACGCACACCCCGCCCGCAATCCCGAAATCCACGCACCAAAGGAAGCCCCATGCTGCGCATCGCCGTCCCCAACAAGGGTTCACTCTCCGGACCGGCGTCGGCGATGCTCCATGAGGCCGGCTACCGGATGCGCAAGGAGTCCAAGGAGCTCGTGGTCGTCGACCCCGAGAACGAGGTGGAGTTCTTCTACCTCCGCCCCAAGGACATCGCGATCTACGTCTCCTCGGGCAAGCTCGACATCGGCATCACCGGCCGCGACCTGCTGCTCGACTCCGGTGCCAGCGCCGAGGAGATCCTCCCGCTGAACTTCGGGCGCTCCACCTTCCGCTACGCCACCATCCCCGGCACGGCGAAGGGCCCCGAGGACTTCACCGGGATGACGATCGCGACCTCGTACGAGGGAATCGTCGCCAAGCACCTCGCCGAGCAGGGCATCGATGCCTCCGTCGTCCACCTCGACGGAGCCGTCGAGACCGCCATCCAGCTCGGCGTGGCGCAGGTCGTCGCGGATGTCGTCGAGACCGGCACCAGCCTGCGCAACGCCGGACTGGAGGTCATCGGCGAGCCGATCATGACCTCCGAGGCCGTCGTCATCCGCAGCAATGCCTCCGACCCCGAGGACCCGCGCGCCCAGCAGTTCCTGCGCCGCCTCCAGGGCGTCCTGGTGGCCCGCAGCTACGTGATGATGGACTACGACTGCCGCGCCGAGCACCTGGAGCGGGCGGTCGCCCTCACCCCCGGCCTGGAGTCGCCGACCATCTCCCCGCTGCACAACGAGGGCTGGGTCGCCGTCCGCGCGATGGTCCCCGCCAAGGAAGCCCAGCGGATCATGGACGACCTGTACGAGCTCGGCGCGCGCGCGATCCTCACCACCTCGATCCACGCCTGCCGCCTCTAACGGTGTCCGGCGTGCCGCACACCGCCGCGCCGCACACCGACCCGCACGTCACCTCCAGAAGGCAACGCACCATGGCCGAGTCCGCCGCCCAGCCCGTCACGCCCGCCCTGCCGGTCACCTTCCGGCCGACCCGCACCCGGGTCGTCCTGCTGGGCGTCGGCCTCGCCATGTTCACCACCATCACGGCCATCGCCCTGCTGCTGGAGAACCTCAGCCCCGGCGAGCGGATCAGCTTCGTCTTCACCGCCGTCCTGCTGAGCTCCGTACTCGTCCTGCTCAGCCGCCCCAAAGTGGTCGCCGACGAGGCCGGCGTCACCGTGGTCAACCTCACCACCACCCGGCGCCTGGAGTGGGCCCAGATCCTGCGGGTCAACCTCCGCCCCGGCGACCCGTGGGTGTTCCTCGACCTCAGCGACGGCACCAGCCTGCCCGCCCTCGGCATCCAGCCGGGTGTCGCCAAGCAGCAGGCGATCGGCGACGCCCGCGCCCTGCGCGCACTGGCCGAGGCACGCGGAACGGGCGGACACGACCACTGAGTCGGCAGATCCTCCCGGCTGCGTACCGTTGCGGCCGGGATCTCAATGACTACCCTGGTGGCGGGGCGCAGGTGTGCGCCCTCCCACCGGCCCCGGGACCTCGTGGCCCGTGGGCACCTGCAACTTGAGGAGTGACTCCCTCCAGCAATGGACGGATCGTCCGGTAGTACCCGCGCCGCCCTCCCCCCGGAGGCGGCGGCATGACCACCCCGCTACTTCTGCTCGCGGCGGCCTTCGTCCTCATCCTCGCCAACGGTTTCTTCGTGGCGGCCGAGTTCGGCCTCGTCACCGTGGAGAGACCCGAGGCCGAGCGCGCCGCAGCCGACGGTGACCGCCGTGCCCGCACGGTGGTCAAAGCCCTGGGGGAGCTGTCCTTCCAGCTCTCCGGCACCCAGCTCGGCATCACCATCACCTCCCTCGTGGTCGGCATGCTCGCCGAGCCCGCCCTCGCCGCACTGCTGGCCGGGCCGCTCGGCGCGACCGGCCTCCCGAAGGGAGCCGTCTCCGGCGTCGCCGTCGTCATCGGCATGCTGCTCGCCTCCGCCGTCCAGATGGTCGT
This sequence comes from Streptomyces sp. NPDC097617, assembly GCF_044761485.1. Lineage (NCBI taxonomy): Bacteria > Bacillati > Actinomycetota > Actinomycetes > Kitasatosporales > Streptomycetaceae > Streptomyces > Streptomyces sp. NPDC097617. The sequence continues at coordinate 67,031 of NZ_JBIWCL010000007.1, read as the reverse complement.
CGGCGAGCTCGTCCCGAAGAACTGGGCGGTCTCCCGGCCGCTCCAGGTGGCGCGCTTCGTCGCCGGCCCCCAGAACGGCTTCTCCCGCGTCTTGCGACCGGTGATCGCCGGCCTCAACGCCGTGGCCAACCGCCTCGTACGGGCGCTCGGCGTGGAACCGACCGAGGAGATGGCCTCCGCCCGGACCCCCGGCGAGCTGCTCTCCCTGGTCCGCCATTCGGCCCAGGCCGGCGCCCTGGAACAGGACACCGCCGAACTCTTCGTAAGGACCCTCTCGCTGGGCGGGCTCACGGCCCAGCACGTCATGACCCCGCGGGTGAAGGTCAGCGCCCTGATGCACACGGCCACCGCGGCCGACGTGCTCAACCTGACCCGCGCCACGGGCCTGTCCCGGTTCCCGGTCTACCGCGACCGCATCGACGAGATCACCGGCGTGGTCCACCTCAAGGACGCCCTCGCCGTGCCCGAGTCGGAGCGCGACCGCACGTCCGTGAGCCGGATCTGCGTCGCCCCGCTGCTGGTGCCCGGCTCCCTGCCGGTGCAGCCGCTGCTGGAGCGGCTGCGCAGCGAGCAGCCGATGGCCGTGGTCGTCGACGAGTACGGCGGCACCGCCGGCGTCGTCACGCTGGAGGACATCGTGGAGGAGCTCGTCGGCGAGGTCCGCGACGAGCACGACCTCGCCGAGGACGACAGCCCCGAACTGGCCGCCGTGGCGGCGGAGGACGGCCGCCCCTCCTGGGAGGCCGACGGCAGCTGCCGGGTGCAGACCCTGCGCCGGATAGGCCTCGAAGTGCCCGAGGGCCCCTACGAGACCGTCGCCGGGCTCGTCGCCGACCTCCTCGGCCGGATCCCCGCCCCCGGGGACCGGGCGGAGCTCCCCGGCTGGAAGCTGTCCGTCCGCCGCGTCGGCCGCAACCGCGCCGAGCGGGTCCGGCTGGTCCGGCTCGCGGCGGTGCCCGCCGCCGGTACGTACCGGTCCGCGTCCGGGACCGACGGCGCGCCCGCGTTCGAACCCGAGCGGGCCGAGCTGGAAGGCGCCGCCCGATGAACGCGCTCCAGCTCCTCTTCGCCCTGCTGCTGGTCCTCGCCAACGGCTTCTTCGTCGGCGCCGAGTTCGCACTCGTCTCCGTACGGCGCAGCCAGATCGAGCCCCTCGCGGCCGAGTCCAAGCGGGCCCGCCAGGTGCTCCACGGCCTGGAGAACCTGCCCCGCATGATGGCCGCGGCGCAGTTCGGCATCACCATCTGCTCGCTCACCCTGGGCGCGGTCGCCGAGCCCACCGTGGCCCGGCTGCTGGAGCCCGTGTTCCACGCCGTCCACGTACCGCAGGGGCTGATCCACCCCCTCGGATACGCCTTCGCGCTCGGCGCCGTGGTCTTCCTGCACCTGGTGATCGGCGAGATGGTGCCGAAGAACCTGGCCATGGCCGCCCCCGAGAAGACCGCCCTGTGGTTCAGCCCCGGCCTGGTCGCCTTCGCCCGCCTGTGCGGGCCGGTCACCACCGCGCTCGGGGCCTGCGCCAAGCTCGTCCTGAAGCTCTTCAAGGTGGAGCCCAAGGACGAGGTCGAGGCCGTCTACACCTCCGCCCAGCTGGGCCGGCTCCTCCAGGACTCCAGGCAGGCCGGGCTCCTGGAGGCGGTCGAGCAGGAGCGCCTGGAGGACGCGCTGGAACTGGGCAGCCGCCCGGTCACCGACGTCCTCCTCGGCCCGGACCGGCTGGTCACGGTCGGCCCGGAGGTGACCCCGCGCCAGATCGAGCAGCTCACCGTGCGCACCGGGTACTCCCGCTTCCCCGTCCGCGCGGAGAGCGGCGCCTTCATGGGCTACCTGCACGTCAAGGACGTACTGGACCTGGAGGACCGGGAGCGTGCCGTGCCCCAGCGGGTCTGGCGCCGGATGACCACGCTGAACGCCACCGTCCCGCTGGACGACGCCCTCGGCGTCATGCGCCGGGACGCCACACACCTCGCGCAGGTCGCGGACGCGGGGGGCCGGGTCCTGGGCCTGGTCGCCCTGGAGGACGTCCTGGAAATGCTGGTCGGCGAGGTCCGCGACCCGTCCCACCGCGCGTACGTCCGGGGCGCGTAGCCGGCCGGCATTCCAAGGGCTCCGCCCCGGACCCGGTCCTCGAACGCCGGACGACTGGAACATCCAGCCGCGCCGGCGGTTGAGGCGCGGGGTCCGGGGCGGAGCGCCCGGGGCTACGGCGCCGGCGGGTCCGGGCGTTCCTGGGGGCCGCGGCCCGACAGGACCTCCCCGTACGCCTGCATCAGATCCGCCAGCCGGAGCGTCGCCAGGTCGTCCCGCGACGGCTCACCCGCGAAGCCCGCCAGCCGCAGGTCCCGGTACGCGCAGCTCTTCTCGTACAGGGTCCGCAGGAACCGGCCGTTGCCGAGCTCGTCGATCCAGCCCTGCTCCACCACGTGCCCGCTGATGCTGCGCAGTTCCTCCAGCGCCTCCTCGTCCCAGTGGTCCCCGTTCGCGTCCGCCAGCACCCCGCCGATCGCGGTCAGTTCCAGCGGCCGGTAGCTGGGGAAGTCCACCCGGGTGGTGAAGCGCGAGGACAGTCCCGGATTGGTGGCGAGCAGCCGGTCCATCCCGGCCGGGTAGCCCGCCAGGATCACCACCAGGTGGTCCCGGTTGTCCTCGGCCCGCTTCAGCAGCACCTGGAGGGCCTCGTCGCCGTACGCGTCGCCCTTGCTGTAGCCCGAGTTCGACAGCGAGTACGCCTCGTCCACGAACAGCACCCCGCCGATCGCCGAATCGATCAGCTCGTTCGCCTTCACCGCGGTCTGCCCGAGGAACTCGCCCACGAGGTCGGCCCGCTGGGCCTCCACCAGATGGTCGCCGCCGAGCAGCCCCAGCGCGTAGAAGACGCGGCCCAGGATCCGGGCGACCGTCGTCTTGCCCGTTCCGGAGGGCCCGGAGAACACGAAGTGCCGTTTCGGCGGCTGCACCGGCAGCCCCTGACCCGCCCGCAACCGCGCCATGTGCAGCTGCGCGGACAGTGCCTTCACCTGCCGTTTGACCGGCTCCAGGCCCACCATCCGCTCCAGCTCCGCCAGGGCCTCGGCGAGCGCCGCCGGATCCGCCGGCCCGGCCGGCAGCCCCGCGGACGCGCCCTGCGGCGGGACGGACACCTTGCGCCGTGCCCCCGCCGCCCGCCCCGTCGGGGGAGGAGGCGGAGTCAGCGGGTCCGGCTCCACCTGGCCGTCCGCCGCGATGTCCTGGACGGGCCCGCCCGGCCCGCCGCCCAGCGCGACGGCCGCGAAGTCCCCGCCGGCCGGGGACGGGCCGTGCCCGGCGTAGCCCCCGTACCCGGCGTACCCCGCGAGGCCCGCCAGATCGGCCACGCCGTCGGTGTCGTCGCCGTCCTCGATGGCCGTCAGCCGGGCCGCGGTGTCCATGAACGAGGGATCCACCCGGTGCACCGCCCGGTACAGCGGCAGCGCCGCCGCACTGCGCCCGGTGCCCTCCCGCGCCCGCGCCAGCCAGTAGCGCAGTTCCTTGCGCTGGGGCTGCTCGCTGCGACACCGCATCAGCGCCGCCGCCAGCATCGGCTCGGCCTGCCCGTACATCTCCAGCCGGACCCGCGCCATCCCGCCGAACAGCCCGGCCTCGATGCCCAGCAGCTGATCGTTCACCAGCGGCTCGGTGTGCCGGACCAGCTGCTCCCAGTCCTTGACCAGGTAGGCCCGGCAGGCGTGCAGGAACCGTACCTGCGCGTCGGTGTCCACCGGCGGCAGCGCGGCCAGCGCCTGGTCCAGCTCCGGTACGTGGCGGCCGTCCAGCCAGTGCGAGGCATGGGCGAGGAGCAGGTCCCGCCGGCTCTCCAGCACCGGTTGCACCCACCAGCCCAGCCAGTACCAGGAGTTCAGCGTCCGCCGGTGCCGGGCGCGCTGCTCGCCGAACCGCTCCCGGTGGGCGTACATGCGAAGTAACGCGTTGCTGGTGTCGACCCGCAGCGCGTGCAGACCCAGCCATGCGTCGGCCATGGAGGGGTCGAGTCGTACGGCCGCCCGGAACTCCTCCTCGGCCTGCGGATAGGCGCCCATCGTGCAGGCGTCGACCCCGCGCAGCCAGGCGAGTTCGGCCGGGGCGTGCATGCTGCCCGGCGTGCCGAAATCCATCACGTCCCCCACAAGCCTGCCCCCGTGGTGCGCGGCAACCCCTGTGACGAGCACATGAGTTGCCCACTGCGCCGATGAAATCAGGGCTGCATCGTACCTGCGGTCACGCACCTTACGTAGGGCGCGACAGGCACCGTTCCGGCGCGCGCCCCTCGGGCATCCGGTGACTCAGGGTGAATGATCGGGGCGGATCGGCCTCGCGCGACACCGCCGGGGAGGGGTGCGCGGGCAGAACGAAGCCCCCGATCACGGGGGAACAACCGGGGGCCTCGTGTCCGCGTCGGCCGGTGAAGGCCTCGCATTGAGAACGTAAGGCCGGTGCGGGCCCCGGGTCAAGCGGGTCGGCGGGGCCCGGCGGCGCCGGTTTCCGGGGCCGTTCAGGCCCGGGGGAGTCCGTCACGCCCGGTGACGGAAGCATTGGTTCATGCCGTCGCTGGGGTCCCGGAAGACCACTCGTATCCCGTACCGCTCTGTCGTACCAGGGTGTCGGCGAAGGGGCGCGAAGGGTCGTTGGAGAAGTGCGCGCGCTCCGCGCGCTCCCATCCGTCCCAGAAGTCGGAAAGTTCACGCCCGTCCCGGTTTCGCCCCCGCTGCCAGGACTCCTCGAGAGGCGTCTGCATCCACAGGAGCCGCGCCAGACACGGGCGCAGCGCCCGCCGCCCGGCACCCACCCCCTCGACCAGCAGCAACGGCGCCGGCTCCAGCACCCGCTCCGGCCCGAAGCGGCGCTCCACCCAGTCGTACGGGGCCCAGTGCGCGGGCCGACCGGCGGCGAGCGGCTCCAGCACCTGCGCGCGCAGCCGCTCCTCCCAGCCGAACAGCTCCTCGTGGGTGGCCACGTCGTCCAGGTGCAGCACGGGCGCCCCGAGCAGCCCGGCGAGCCGCCCCGCGAAAGTGCTCTTCCCGGATCCCGCGTGCCCGTCGATCCCGATCAGGCGCACCGGGCCGAGGGAGGGCGCCACGGCGGCGAGCTCCCGCGCGAGTGTCTCGAGTGACGGCTGCGGCTCCACCCGACCAGCCTAGACAAGCCCGACACGACCCGTGGCTTCGGGCCGCCGACGCCGGGAACTGGAAGGGTGATGCCACCCACGTGCCACCGAAGTCCCGCCGAAGCGCCGACCCACCCTGGGGGAACCACGCGATGACCGAACCCACGCCGCGCAGGGCCGTACTCGTCGCCGCACTGGCGGTCGCCGCCGCGGCCACCGCCGCCACCGTCCCCGGCGGCAGCGCCTCGGCGGCCGCCCCCGCGGCCGCGGGGGTGACGGGCCCCACCGTCGACAACCGCTTCTGGTACTCCTACGCCCACTGGCTCGCCGGCACCCACCGGGGCACCACCGCCGTCGGCGGAGACCGCCCCGGCCTGGAGATCGCGGCGGCCGTCGGCCGCACGGAGTACGCCGACCCGCACACCGGGCGCAAGGCCACCTGGGAGTACGCCACCTGGACCTCCCCGGTGCACCGCTCCGCCGTGCCCGCGACCGAGGCCATCGCCTCCTGGAACGCCCGCACCCCGGCCGGCACCTGGATCCAGATCGAACTGCGCGGCACCTACACCGACGCCACCACCACCCCCTGGTACGTGATGGGCCGCTGGGCCTCGGGCGACGGCGACATCCGCCGCACCTCGGTGGACGGGCAGACCGATGGTCGGTCCACCGTCGGGACCGACACCCTGGCCCTCGACAGCCCGGCGGCCACCGCCGGCCTGCGGATCGCGGCCTGGCAGCTGCGGCTCACCCTCCACCGGCGGCCGGGCGCCGAACGCGGACCCACCGTATGGCTCGCGGGCGCCATGGTCTCCGACGTCCCGGACCGCTTCACCGTCCCCGCCTCCGTGCCCTCCGCCCGCACCGCCCGCGAGCTGAAGGTCCCGCGCTACTCGCAGGAGATCCACGCCGGCCAGTACCCCGAGTACGACAACGGCGGGGAGGCCTGGTGCAGCCCCACCTCCTCCCAGATGATCGTCGAGTACTGGGGCGGCCGGGCGGCCCCCTCCGCCACGGCCTGGGTCGACCCGAAGTACCCCGACCCGCAGATCTGCCACGCGGCCCGCTCCACCTACGACGCCGCCTACAAGGGCTGTGGCAACTGGCCCTTCAACGCCGCGTACGCCGCCACGTACCCCGGGCTGGCCGGCGTCGTCACCCGGCTCACCTCCCTGGCCGACCTGGAGACCCTGGTCGGGGTCGGCATCCCGGCCATCACCTCGCAGTCCTTCCGCCCGGACGAGCTCTCGGGCGCGGGCTACGGGACCGCCGGCCACCTGATGACCGTCGTCGGCTTCACCGCTGCCGGGGATGTGATCGCCAATGATCCCAACTCGCCCGACAACCCCGCCGTGCGCCGCGTCTACAAGCGCGCCGAGTGGGGGAACATCTGGCTTCGCACCCAGCGCACGGGAGTCTCGGGCAAGGTCACCTCGGGTTCGGGGGGCATCTGTTACCTCTACGCCCCGGCCCTTCCGAGCCGGGCGCAGATCCGTGCGCTGCGGGCGGTGGGGGTGCTGTGAGGCCTCGGTGAAATTGCCCGTTGACCAGGCGCGCGGGTAAGCGGAATATAGTGGGGTAAATGGCACATAAAGGCTTCTCAGTAGGAGGCGGCCCGCCATGACCACCCATCCCAGCATCGAGCACCACCCCGACCTCGCCGAGATGCGCACCCGGTTCGAGCGGGTGACCAGCACCCCCCGCGCGCAGGCCGTCGAAGCGCTGGCCCTGATCACGGGCCTGTACCTGGCCGCCTCGCCGTGGATCGCAGGATTCAGCGGCCTCACCCCGCTGGCCATCAACAACTTGATCGCCGGCCTGGCCTTCTGCCTGTGCATGGGCGGTCTGGGCTCCGCCTACGAGCGCACGCACGCGATGGCGTGGACGGCGGTCGCCCTCGGCGCGTGGACGATCATCGCCCCGTGGGCCATCGCCGGGGATATGGCCACGACGCGAACGGTGGTCAGCAATGTGATCGCCGGAGGAGTCGCCCTGTGCCTCGGCCTCGCCATGGCGGCCATGGCCGGCCGCAACCGCGAGACCCGCGTCTGACCGGGCGCCGCAGGAGGCGCCCGAGTGGGGCGCGGACGCAGGATGCGTGTGAGTGCCGGGTCCCGACCGAAGAGGCCGGGACCCGGCCGTCCGCCCTTTGCCAACTGTCTGGCTCTGTCCGTTTCTGTCAGTTTTTGCGTGATGCATACCACTCGTGACGTCCCTACCGCGAAAGCCGCGAACGCTGGCACATTGGACGCCATGACTGCCGACAGCGCCGCCCCCATCGCCGCCCCCCGGGACCTCGTCCGCACCGGAGGCCCCAAGGACGACTCCTCGTGGCTGGAGCACGTGCTCGGCTGGACCCTCGTGGTCGTCGTCGCCATGTTCGTCACCCAGATCGGCTGGCTCTGAGTCGGGTCACGAGGACGAGCGGCGGGTCGTCCGGCGGCGCCGTGCCCACCTCCGGTGCGCAGGGAACTGCGTGAACGAGCGCGGCGCGCAGGGTCTGCAATACTGCGGGCATCCTGTGGCGGTTCGAGGCTAGGGCTGAATTTGAACAATAGTCAACAGCGCGGAACGACAGGGCGATCCCGGGTGCGCAGGGCCGAACTCATAGCCATCGGGCGCAAGTTGTTCGCCGACACCTCGTACGACGCGCTCTCCATGGACGACATCGCCAAACAGGCAGGCGTCGCCAAGGGGTTGATCTACTACTACTTCACCAGCAAGCGCGGCTACTACCTCGCCATCGTCGAGGACTCCGTGGCGGAACTCGTCGCCCGCGCCGGCGGCGACACCGACCTCCCGAACGCCGAGCGCGTGCGCCGCACCATCGACGGCTACCTGTACTACGCCGAGCACCACCACGCCGCCTACCGCACGATCGTCACCGGCGGCGTCGGATCCGACGCCGAGGTGCTCGCCATCCGCGACTCCGTCCGCGAGGAGCTCGTCGCCACGATCGCCGAAGGTGCCTACGGACGCCGCACCCTCCCCCCGATCGCCCGCCTCGCCCTCGTCGGCTGGCTCTCCGGGGTCGAAGGGACCACCCTGGACTGGATCGGCGCACTGGACGCCCCGGACCAGCCCGACCGCGCCGGGCTCGGCGCCCTGCTGGTGCGCCAGCTGCGCGCGACACTGACAGTGATCGAGGAGTTCGTCCCGGAGTGTCCGGCACCTCCCGCTCCCGACGGACCGTTCGGTCAGCTCGGTGATCTTGCACCGGTGACGGGAAGCCCCTGATCGGGCATACTCATCCCGCCGCAGCCTCTGAACAGCCCCTTCCGTGATCCGGGAGGGCAACATCGGCTGTGGGAGTACCGAGACCCGGCGCCGCGTCCCACACCTCACGCGCCGCCGCCGTGCCCGACCAGGGAGGAGAGCGCCGCCATGACAGACCGCGCCCCGCAGCCGGTGGACCGACAGCTGCCCACCGAGGAGTCCCGGGACCTCCTCGCCCTCGTACGCGAGATCGCGCAGCGCGAGATCCGCCCCGAGGCAGCCGAGGAGGAGGACTCCGGACGCTTCCCGCGGGAGGTCTTCACCCTGCTCTCCGAGGCCGGCCTGCTCGGCCTTCCGTACCCGGGGGAATTCGGCGGCGGCGAGCAGCCGTACGAGGTCTACCTCCAGGTCCTCGAGGAGCTGGCCGCGGCCCGCCTCACCGTCGGGCTCGGCGTCAGCGTGCACTCCCTGGCCTGCCACGGCCTCGCCGGCTACGGCACCAAGGAGCAGCAGGGCGCCCACCTGCCCGCGATGCTCGGCGGAGGCCTGCTGGGCGCCTACTGCCTCTCCGAGCCGGCCGCCGGCTCCGATGCCGCCTCGCTCACCACCAAGGCGGTGCGCGACGGCGACGACTGGATCATCACCGGCACCAAGGCCTGGATCACCCACGGTGGGGTCGCCGACTTCTACACCGTCCTCGCGCGCACCGGCGCCCAGGGCCCCAAGGGCATCACGGCCTTCCTGGTCCCCGGGGACGCGGAGGGCCTGACCGCGGCCGTGCCCGAGAAGAAGATGGGCATGAAGGGCTCGCCCACCGCCCAGCTGCACTTCGACGGCGTACGGATCCCCGACGCCCGCCGCATCGGCGAGGAGGGGCAGGGCTTCACCATCGCCCTGGCCGCACTCGACGCGGGGCGCCTGGGCATCGCGGCCTGCGCCATCGGCGTCGCCCAGGCCGCCCTGGACGAGGCGCTGACGTACGCCCTGGACCGCAAGCAGTTCGGACACCCGATCGCGGACTTCCAGGGACTGCGCTTCATGTTGGCCGACATGGCCACCAAGATCGAGGCGGGCCGGGCCCTGTACCTCGCGGCGGCGCGGCTGCGGGACGCGGGCAAGCCGTTCTCCCGCCAGGCGGCCATGGCCAAGCTGTTCTGCACGGACGCGGCGATGTCCGTCACCACGGACGCGGTGCAGGTCCTCGGCGGATACGGCTACACGGCGGACTTCCCCGTCGAGCGGCTGATGCGCGAGGCGAAGGTCCTCCAGATCGTCGAGGGCACCAACCAGATCCAGCGCATGGTCATCGCCCGCCACCTGGCGGGACCGGAGACGCGCTGACCGCGGTCAGTAGAGCCCGCTGCTCGTGGTGGGCCACACCGGGGAGGACGTGAGCCGCGACCACTCCGGATCGCGTCGGCCGGGCAGGGTCCGGCCGGCGTCGGCCCACCGCGCGAGCAGATCGCGGTAGATCGGCGGATCCGGCGCAGGCTGCGGTTGCTCACGCGGACGCTGAACCGATTCTTCGAAACCCGGTGGCACCGGGCGACGCCTTCGGCCCGTTGAAGACTGAAGCATGGTCATACCCGGCCAACGCGGAACCGAAGGGCCGGGTAATCCCCGCCGAGGGGCGCCCATCCGTTCGAGGTGTCGCCGGAAGCGGGGCGGGGGGCGGGACCGAGCCGGGGGCGGGGGCGACCCGCTTTCGAGACGGGCCCACCCGGAGCGGCCGCCCGGGTCGGCGGGCGCACCAACTCGCGACGGCCTCCACACGTCTCGGCGTCCGACGGCCGTCCGGGGCCGTTGAGAGGTACTGACGGCTGATTCCTCAGCTGTTTCGTCGTGGATCCGGGTCAACGCGCGACCGACTCCACCACCAGGGACACAGACAGGGGCAATCGGTGCGAATTGGCGAGCTTTTGGCCCGCTCTCGTGCGCTGACCCGGCTTCACGACGGAATGGCCGCTGTCCCACGCTTTTCCACCCCCCGGCGGGCGCCGGACGGCCCACCGGCGCTGAATTGCTGTGGCGACCCGACGGACAAGGAGTTGGGTGGAGGAGGTTGGGTCCGTCGATAAACGCCTCGACATCGGCCGCGGTGATCGGGGACGCTTCGCGCGATGATTCGAATCGACGACACACCGCCCGCGTGGGACGAGCGTACCCAGCTCACCACGTTTCTCGACTACGCACGTGACACCTCCCGGGCCAAGTGCGATGGCATCTCTGCGGAGAACGCACGCAAGGCGCTCCTGCCGGGCTCACCGCTGATGACCATGAGCGGAGTGATCAACCACCTCCGCTGGGTCGAGTACTACTGGTTCCAAGTGGTCTTCCTCGGTGAGGAAGACCGGGGCCCCTGGACCGAGGAGGACCCCGACCGCGAGATGCGTATCGCCGTCGACTTCCCGCTCACGCAGTTGCTCGACGAATACACTGAACAGAGCGCCCAGTACCGTGAACTGGTCGCCGGGAACGGCCTGGACAAGCAGGCCCAGCGGGCCGTCCGTAACGGCCTCCACGTCGACCTGCGCTGGATCCTCCTCCACCTCACCGAGGAGACGGCCCGCCACAACGGCCACCTGGACATCCTGCGCGAGATGCTCGACGGCACGACCGGCGACTAGATCCGGCGAAGATCGCGTCCCAGGTGCCCTCCGCCGATCAACATCTGTGCCGTTCGTACTCCGTCTTCCATGGACCGAAACGCGCAGGTAGGTTCCGCCATGGCGCCCCCGTGCGCATTGGGTACGGGGTCTCGTCGGTGACCCTGCGGTGGCCGGCCCACCCCGCCCCATGCCCATGCCAACGACCCGAACCCACGACGGTCACATGATCGGCCGGACATGCCCCAGTCCCGGACGGTCGTCGGTCGCGGTCGTCGAGGAGCGCCCACCGGTCGTGGGCGGCTTATGTCCGGCCACAGACGGTCGTCGGACGCTGAGACGTGTGGAGCGGGCAGCGGGTTGGTGCGCCCCCCGACCCGGCAGGCTGCTCCTGCGGGCCCGTCTCCTTTCTCGGCAGTCTTCGGTTTTCCGGGGCGGGTCGGTCGGTCAAGGGTGGCCGAAGGCCATCGCGCAGCGACGCGACGAGGGAGCGCCCTTGTGGGACCGGCACGACACGGAGAGACGATGAGGCTGACGGGAAACCCCCATACGCGGCTCTGACTACCGGCCCCGTGGATCCCGCCCCCACCGAGGCCCCCGCGCGCCCTCCACTCTGGCCCGTCTGGCTCCCATCCCGAGCCGCCCCGCCGCGCGACCGGGGGATCGGCGTGGCGTGACGGTCTGTCACACCGTGCCAGAAGGCTGGTCCCCGGGCGTATTTCTGACGTACCGTCATATTCGCTTGAGCCGCCCCTCGAAGCCGGCCCACCAGGAGGTTCGCCATGCCCGCCGACCGGCCCGTCGCGCTCGACGAATACCCCATCCACCAGGCTCCCTTGTCGATGAAGCACGTCGTCAGCGGCGACCGAAACGCTTACGACCGCTGCATCTTCCACGTCTTCGACCACGCCGGTCGCGCCGTCCTGATATTCGGCCTCGGCGTCTACCCCAACGCCGGGGTCATCGACGCCTACGCCACCCTCCGTATCGGCGACGAGCTCCTCGCCGTCCGGGCCTCCGACGCCCTCGGCGACGACCGGATGAGCCTCTCGGTGGGACCCCTGTCCATCACGGTGGACGTGCCGCTCAAGCGGCTCACGCTGCGCTGCGCTCCCGATCCGGCGGACCCGCACGGGCTCTCGTACGACATCACCTGGACCGCCGAGTTCCCTGCCGTCTGGGAGCCGCACCACGTCCAGCGGCGCGGTGACCGCCTCATGCTGGAAGGCCGCCGCTTCGTCCAGGCCGGCCAGGTCACCGGCACGATCCGGGCCAAGGGCGAGGAGTTCGTCCTCACGCCGGGGGAGTGGAGCGGTACCCGCGACCGGAGTTGGGGCGTGCGGCCGATTCCCGGGGAGGAGGGGGGTCGCGCGGCCGACGAGTACCGCCCGGAGGGCTTCCACTGGTTGTGGATCCCCGTCCGCTTCGAGGACCGTTTCGTCATGGTCATCGCGCAGGAGGACGCCGACGGCCACCGCACCCTGAACGAGGCCGTGCAGGTCTTCCCCGAGGGCAGCGGACGGCACGACGTCCAACTCGGCTGGCCCCACACCGACATCCGCTACCGCCCCGGCAGCCGACACCCCGAGCAGGCCGTCGTCCACCTCACCGATCCCGCCGACCGCAAGCCCATCGAGTTGGGCGTGGAGATCCTCAACTCCTCCCCGCTCGCGGTCGGTGCCGGTTACCCGCCCGCCGGTGACTGGCAGCACGGCACCTGGCAGGGCCGCGACTGGAGCGACCGCCGCGTCTACGACCTCTCCGACCCCGCGGCCCACCCGATGGCCGCCTTCGGGGTGACCGACCACTCCGCCCGCTTCACCCTCGACGGGCGGATCGGCCACGGCATCTTCGAGCACGGCAGCTTCGGGCGCCACGACCCGAGCGGCTTCGCCGACTACTCCTCCGTCGCGCCGTAGGACCAGTAGGACCAGTAGAACCAGCCGGAAAGGGGCTCATCCATGGCCACCGCACCACGTCCGCGTACCTCCACCCGGGAGCCCGAGGAGCTCGGCCGCCGCCTCGCCGCCTGGCTGGACACCAGGCTTCCCGGCGCGAAGGTCACCAACGTCTCCGTCCCAGGGTCCAACGGGATGTCGAGCGAGACCCTGCTCTTCGACATCGAGCACGCCGACACCCCACTGCACGCCTGCGCGCTGCGCCTCGCCGCCGACCCGGCGGCCTACACCGTCTTCCCGGCCTACGACATGCCGCGCCAGCACCGCGTGATGAGCCTGGTCGCCGAGCACACGGACCTGCCCGTCCCGCGCGTGCAGTGGCTGGAGGAGGATCCGGGGCCGCTGGGGGCGCCGTTCTTCGTGATGGCCCGTGCGGAGGGGCGGGTCCCGCCCGATGTGATGCCCTACACCTACGAGGGCAACTGGCTGCACGCCGCCACCGATGCCGAGCGCGCCGCCCTCCAGGAGGCGAGCATCTCGCTGCTGGCCCGCCTGCACGACCAGTTCCCGGCCAAGGAGGCCGAGTTCCTCCTCCCCGACGGCGAGGGCACGCCCTTGCGCCGGCACGTGGACGCCCAACGCGCCTACTACTCCTGGGTGGTGGGCGGACTCGTCCCGTCACCGCTCATCGAGCGGGCGTTCGCCCGCCTGGAGGAGCTGTGGCCGCAGGACGAGGGGCCCGCCGTCCTCAACTGGGGAGACGCCCGTATCGGCAACGTCATCTACGACGGGTTCTCGCCGGTGGCCGTGCTGGACTGGGAGATGGCCGCGTACGCCCCGCGCGAGGTGGACCTCGGCTGGACGGTCTACCTGCACCGGTTCTTCCAGGACCTCACGGTCGGCTTCGGCCAGCCCGGCCTGCCGGACTTCCTGCGCCGCGAGGACCTGGAGGGCCGGTACGCCGAACTCACGGGGCGCACCCCCCGGGACATGGAGTTCCACACCCTCTACGCGGCCCTGCGGCACGGGATCGTGATGCTCCGCATCGCCTACCGGCAGGCCCACTTCGGCGAGGTCGAGGTCCCGGCCGATCCGGACAGCCTGATCCTGCACCACGCCAGCCTGGCCGCCATGGTGCAGGGAACGTACTGGTAGCCGGTAGCCGGTAGCCGGTAGCCGGTAGCCGGTAGCCGGTAGCCGGTAGCCGGTAGCCGGTAGCCGGTAGCCGACCGCGACCGAGCGGGGCGCCGGGCGAGTGGGGGAGTCAGGGGTACCGGAAAGGGCGGCCCGGTGGCCGGCAGGCCGTCAGGCGGCCTGGGCGTGCTGCTGCCGCGTCTGCGTCTGCGGCCGCGGCAGCACGGGGCTCACCCCGCGGACCGGACGCGAGCCGGGACCGCCGACGTGCGAGAAGGGCTGCGTCCGCCAGTCCAGCCCCTGGGGAAGGGCCGACAGGACGAAGGTTTCGAGCTCCTGCGCCTCCACGGGCTGGATCATGCCCAGGGTGGGCAGCGCGTCGCTCGCGGGCCGCCCGGTGCCCGCGCACACGGTGAGGCCGAAGGGGTTCCACGGGGTCAGGCAGAGGGCGTGCTGGGGCAGGAACTCCTCGTCCGCGACGAGGGCGATCGACTGGCCGCAGTCGGGGCAGATCGCGTGGTGGATCTCGAAGCCCTCGAACTCGTCGAGGTAGTCGCTGTCCCCGGCGTCGTCCGGATAGGTGCCGTCCGCGGAATCGAGCAGTTCCAGGGGCTCCGGTTCGGTGCGACCGGCGCGCTTGGTATTCAGCATGGATGTACTCCCCCTTGGGTGGGCCGGGCGGGCAGGTTCTTCGGCCTCGGCCACAGCAACCAATTCCCGTCGAGCGTCACGAGTAACCACAACAGACAGGCCTCCACCTGCATACCCCTGTGGCCTTCGTCACATGCCTGCCGCAGATGCCTCCAGTGGGCGGACAGCACTGGGCCTGGAGCGCCCTTGGGCCGTAAGTTGAGCGGCTATGAGCGCAATGGAGGAGCTGGACCGCCAGATCGTTGATCTGCTCGTGCGGGACGGGCGGATGAGCTACACGGATCTGGGCAAGGCCACGGGACTGTCCACGTCGGCAGTCCATCAGCGAGTACGACGTCTCGAGCAGCGCGGAGTGATCCGCGGCTATGCGGCCGTGGTCGATCCGGAGGCCGTCGGCCTGCCGCTGACCGCGTTCATCTCGGTCAAGCCCTTCGACCCGAGCGCCCCGGACGACATCGCCGACCGGCTGGCCGGGGTCCCCGAGATCGAGGCCTGCCACAGCGTCGCGGGCGACGAGAACTACATCCTGAAGGTGCGCGTCGCCACCCCGCTGGAGCTGGAAGACCTCCTGGGCCGGCTGCGCGCCCTCGCCCACGTCTCGACGCGTACGACGGTCGTCCTCTCCACCCCCTACGAGGCCCGCCCGCCCCGCGTCTGACCCGTGCCCGCCCCCGTGCCCGCCCCGAGCGGCATGCCGGCGCGCAACACCCCGCGCCCGCCCCGCTCCCGCCCCCGCTTCCGAGCGGGACCCGGTGGTCGGTCCGGGGTGGGCGACGCGGGACACTGGTCGGCATGACTGACCGCACCGCCCACTCCGCCGACGCCGCCGGAGCACCGACCAGGACCGTCCTCCTCCGCGGGGGCGAGGTACACAGCCCCGCCGACCCCTTCGCCACCGCGATGGTCGTCGAGCGCGGCCGGATCGCCTGGGTCGGTTCCGAGGGCGCCGCCGACGCCTTCGCGCAGGGCGTGGACGAGGTCGTCGACCTGGGCGGCGCGCTCGTCACGCCCGCCTTCACCGACGCCCACGTCCACACCACCTCCGCGGGCCTGGCCCTGACCGGCCTGGATCTCACCGGAGCGCGCTCCCTGGCCGCCGCGCTGGACCTCGTACGCGCGTACGCCGCGAGCCGTCCGGCCGACCGGGTGCTCCTCGGGCACGGCTGGGACGCCGCCCGCTGGCCCGAGCGGCGGGCCCCGTACCGCGCCGAGCTCGACGAGGCCACCGGTGGCCGCCCGCTCTACCTCAGCCGCGTCGACGTGCACTCGGCGGTGGTCACCACGGCCCTGCTCGCCCTCGTCCCGGGCGTACGACCCGACGGGGACCGGCCGCTGACCGGCGACGGCCACCACGCCGTACGGCGGGCCGCGCTGGCCGCCGTCACCCCCGCCCAGCGCGCGGAGGCCCAGCGGGCCGCCCTCGACCGCGCCGCCTCCCTCGGGATCGGCTCCGTGCACGAGTGCGGCGGGCCCGAGATCTCCTCCGCCGAGGACTTCACGGGGCTGCTCGCCCTGGCCGCAGAGCGGCCCGGTCCGCGCGTCTTCGGGTACTGGGCCGACCGGGACCTCGACCTGGCCCGGGACCTCGGGGCCGTCGGAGCGGCCGGCGACCTGTTCATCGACGGCGCCCTCGGCTCGCACACCGCCTGCCTGCACGCCCCGTACGCCGACGCCGCGCACACCGGCACCGAATACCTCGACGCGCACGCCGTCACCGAGCACGTGGCCGCCTGCACCGAGGCGGGGCTCCAGGCCGGTTTCCACGCCATCGGCGACGCCGCGGTCACCGCCGTCGTCGAGGGGGTCCGGGCGGCCGCCGAGAAGGTCGGCCCGGCTCGCGTCCGCGCCGCCCGGCACCGGGTGGAGCACGCGGAGATGATGACCCCCGCCACCATCGCCGCTTTCGCGGAGCTCGGGCTCACCGCCTCCGTGCAGCCCTCCTTCGACGCGGCCTGGGGCGGCGAGGACGGCATGTACGCCGATCGGCTCGGCGCCGAGCGCGCCCGCACCCTCAACCCGTACGCGGCCATGCTCAAGGCCGGTGTCCCGCTGGCCTTCGGCTCGGACGCGCCGGTGACCCCGCTCGACCCGTGGGGCACTGTCCGCGCGGCCGCCTTCCACCGGACGCCCGAGCACCGGATCTCCGTACGGGCCGCCTTCACCGCCCACACACGGGGCGGCTGGCGGGCGCTGGGCCGCGACGACGCGGGCGTCCTCGTCCCCGGCGCACCCGCCGACTACGCGGTGTGGCGGACGGGCGATCTGATCGTCCAGGCTCCCGACGACCGGGTCGCCCGCTGGTCCACCGACCCCCGCTCGGGCACGCCCGGACTGCCCGACCTGACCCCCGGTTCCGAACTGCCGGTGTGCCTCGCGACCGTCGTCGGCGGGCGGGAGGTATTCGTACGGCCACAGGGGTGATCCGGCGGGCCTCGGTTCGGTACGGGCGGTCGGACCCGGATAAGTTCGGCCCGGTCCACCACAGGAAGTCCGTGCCGGATGAATCCGTCTGCGCAGCGCGCCCGCGCCTCGGGGGCGAGGGAAGGTTTCGCCGGGCGGCGGTGGCCCCGGATCGGGTGCCGGCGGTCCAGTAGACAACGGTCACGGCGGCCCGCAGCCAGCGGGCGTCCGACCGGCCCGAAGGACCGCGGGCCCCGATCCCTGTTCTAAAGTCATCCTCTGCGACCAGACGTACAGGACGTGCAAGCGCACAAAAGGGGACTCAGTGAGCGACGGCGGACAGCGGACCTACGGGCCGCTCGGTACAGCCTTGGTGATCATTCCGACCTACAACGAGGCGGAGAACATCGGGCTGATCGTCGGGCGCGTCCGCGCGGCGGTGCCCGAGGCCCACATCCTGGTCGCGGACGACAACAGCCCCGACGGCACCGGCAAGCTCGCCGACGAGCTATCGGTCGGCGACGACCACGTCCACGTCCTGCACCGCAAGGGCAAGGAAGGGCTCGGCGCCGCCTACCTGGCCGGCTTCGTCTGGGGCCTGGAGGCGAGCTACGGGGTGATCGTCGAGATGGACGCCGACGGGTCCCACCAGCCCGAGGAGCTCCCTCGGCTGCTCACCGCGCTGGCGGGCGCCGACCTGGTCCTCGGCTCCCGGTGGGTGCCGGGCGGCCGCGTCGTCAACTGGCCCAAGAGCCGGGAATTCCTCTCGCGCGGCGGTTCGACCTACTCGCGGCTGATGCTGGACGTCCCGATCCGGGACGTGACCGGCGGCTACCGCGCCTTCCGTCGCGAGACCCTGGAGGGTCTGGGCCTGGAGGAGGTGGCCTCCGCGGGCTACTGCTTCCAGGTCGACCTGGCCCGCAGGGCCGTGCGGAAGGGTTTCCGTGTGGTGGAGGTGCCCATCACCTTCGTCGAGCGCGAGTTCGGCGACAGCAAGATGAGCAAGGACATCGTGGTGGAGGCCCTGTGGCGGGTCACGCAGTGGGGCGTCAAGGCCCAGGCGTCCAAGCTGCTGGGCAAGGCGACCGGCAAGGTCACCGGCAAGGCCACGGGTAAGGCCACGGGTAAGGCCACGGGTAAGGCCACCGGCAAGGAGACCGGCCGCCCGGAGGACAGGGCCTGATCCGGCCCTTCCGGCGGGGCGCGCCCCCTAGGGGCTGTCCGGTACCTCCGGCTGAGGCCGCTTTTATGCGACCCCAGGCACACTGGGTGGTATGACGACCGGCATGTCCACGGCCCCCCGGCGGCGCTCGCCCGCCCGAACCTTCCTCCCCCTGGCCATCGCCGCCTGGCTGATCCTCGAGATCTGGCTGCTCACCCTGGTCGCGGACGCGGCCGGCGGGCTCGCCGTGGCCGCGCTGCTGGCGGGCGGCATCGTCCTGGGCGCGGTGGTCATCAAGCGGGCAGGGCGGCGTGCCTTCAAAAACCTGACGGCCACCTTCCAGCAGGCCCAGCAGGGGCAGCAGCCCACTCCGCAGCAGCCCGGCCAGGGCAATGGCCTCACCATGCTCGCGGGCCTGCTGCTGATGATGCCGGGCCTGATCTCGGATGCGGTGGGCCTGGTCCTGCTGCTGCCGCCCGTCCGGGCCTGGATCGGCCGTAGGGCCGCCCGCTCGCTGGAGCGGAAGATGGCCTCGGCCCCCGCCGGTACCTTCGGTGACGCCTTCCAGCAGGCCCGGATCCACTACCCCGACGGCAAGGTCGTCCAGGGTGAGGTCATCCGCGAGGACCGGCCGGGGCAGCAGGACGGCCCGGACACGGCGTACCGCCCGCCGCTGGCCCCCTAACAAGCTCCGGGCGCCCCCTCGGGCACCCGGAGGAACGCGGAAAAGCCGAGGGGCCCCGCCACACACTGTGTGGCGGGGCCCCTCGGCTTGTGTATCCGTCCGGCTGTCAGGCGGACTTGCGGCTGTCCCGCGGATGCACGGCAATGTTCATGGCGCCGGAACGCAGGACCGCGAGCCTTTCGGCAAGCACTTCCTCCAGTTCCTCGCGGGTGCGTCGCTCCATGAGCATGTCCCAGTGCGTTCGCGCAGGCTTGCCCTTCTTCTCTTCGGGCCCATCCCCGTCCACCAGGAGTGCCATGGCGCCGCACGCCTTGCACTCCCACTCCGGCGGAATTTCTGCCTCAACCGAGAACGGCATCTCAAATCGATGTCCGTTCTGGCATGCGTACTCCACCGCCTGGCGCGGGGCCAGATCGATGCCGCGGTCCGTCTCGTAGCTGGTAACCACGAGGCGCGTACCGCGGAGAGCTCGCTCACTCATGAATCGTGCCTCCCGGGCTTGTCGCCCACAGGACAGGTGTCGCTGTCGTCGTCATCCGGTCAACGTCCGGTCGGCGGTATAGATTCCCGCTCCGGGTCGTGCGTCGCCCGTCGTACCGCCCCTTGTTGTACCCACCAGTGCCCGTTTTGTCACATCTGGCAGCAGATGTCACCCAACGTCCACGCTTCTTGAGCGCGCAGTAACGGTCCGCCTGGCAGGTCAAAGGCGTACACTACCGGCCCTTTGCTTCAACGTCTAAATTCGTTCGGAATTCGTTCGTAGATCCGGGCGGTGCGCACTCGAGGACCCCTCTTCAGATCCGCTCCGGTACAGGATTGCCTGCCGCCTCCACCGCGCGCCGCACCGGCACTCGCGCCAGGAGCACGAATCCCAGTGCGAAGAAGACCACCAGCGAGATGATCGCGTCCCGGTAGCTCCCCGTGAGCTGGTACGTCAGGCCGAACACCAGGGGCCCCACCCAGCTCAGGCCGCGGTCGCTCATCTCGTACGCCGAGAAGTACTCGGCCTCCTTTCCCGCCGGCACCAGGTGCGAGAACAGCGAACGCGACAATGCCTGGCTGCCTCCCAGCACCAGTCCGATCATCGCGGCGAGAGCGAAGAACCACACCGGGGTCCGGGCCGGCAGGAAGTATCCGGCCGCCAGCGTCACCGCCCACGCCGCCAGGGAGCCCAGGATCGTCCGCTTGGCTCCGTAGATCCGGGCGAGGCGGCCCATGCCCAGCGCGCCGGCCACGGCCAGGATCTGGACCAGTAGCACCGCACCAATCAGGGTGCCCTGCTCCAGCTGGAGCTCCTCCTTGCCGTAGATGGAGGCCTGGGAGATGACGGTCTGCACGCCGTCGTTGTAGATCAGATAGGCGAGCAGGAACGACAGGGTCAGCGGGTAGCGCCGCATGTCCTTCAGGGTGGCGACGAGCTGCTTCCACCCGCTGACGGCGGGAGCGGCCCCCGGATCCCGGACCACGGCCCGGTCCCGCAGCCGGCGCAGCGGGATCAGCGCGAAGGCGCCCCACCACAGGCCCGCCGAGGCCAGGCAGATCCGCACCGCATCGCTCTTCGTGAGGCCGAAGGAGTCGTGGCCCAGGTAGAGGACCAGGTTGACCACCAGCATCAGGGAGCCCGCGGTGTACCCGAAGGCCCAGCCCCGCGAGGAGACGGCGTCGCGCTCGTCGGGTGTGGAGATCTGCGGCAGGTAGGCGTTGTAGAGCACCATCGAGACGGACAGCGAGGCGTTCGCCACGACGAGCAGCAGACCGCCCAGCAGATAGCGGTCGCCGCCCAGGAAGAACATCCCGGTCGTCGCCGCAGCGCCGACGTACGCGGCGGCCGCCAGCAGCGGCTTCTTGCGCCCCGTCCGGTCGGCGACGGCTCCCACCATCGGCATCAGCAGGACGGCCAGGATCACCGAGGCCGAGACCGAGTAGGCGAAGAAGGAGCCGGCCCGCACCGGGATCCCCAGCGGGTGGACGAAGCCCTCGGGGTCGGCGGCGGCCTTCGCCAGCTCGGTCAGGTAGGGACCGAGGAAGACCGTCAGCACGCTCGCGGAGTAGACGGACACGGCGAAGTCGTAGAAGTACCAGCCCCGCTGCTCACGCTTGCGCTCGGCGGCCGCCCCTCTGCCGTCCTCCGCCCCGGGTTCCGCTTCCTCGGTCCTGCTGCTTTCTTCCGCACTCATGCGGTGTCCCCCTCGCTGGTCCCGTACGACAGCGGCCGCCGTGCCCGCACGGAGAGCGAAAGGCGAGTCAGGCCCAGGCCCCGCGTCGGTCCAGCACCGTGCGCAAGATGTCGATCCGGTCGGTCATGATGCCATCGACACCCAGATCGAGGAGAGCCTCCATACGTTCCGGTTCGTTCACGGTCCAGACGTGCACCTGGAGTCCCCGCTCGTGCGCGGTGCGTACGAACCGGCGGTCGACCACGCGGATGCCGGCCTGGGTCTCCGGAACCTGCGCCGCCACGGCGCCGACGCGCAGCGCCGCGGGAATGGCGTAGGAGCGCAGCCGCAGCCCGACCACCCCGCGCACGCCGTAGGAGGTCGCCAGCCGGGGGCCGGCGATCTTCTGGGCGCGGGCCACCCGGCTCTCCGAGAACGAACCGACGCAGACCCGGTCCCAGACCCCGGCCCGCGCGATCAGGTTGACCAGCGGGTGGAGCGCCGACTCGGCCTTGACGTCGATGTTCCAGCGGGAGTCCGGGAACTCCTCCAACAGCTCCTCGAAGAGCGGCAGCGGCTCGGTGCCCGCGACCCTGGCCTCACGGACCTGCTTCCAGGGCAGCTCGGCGATCCGGCCCCGGCCGTCGGTGACCCGGTCCAGTGTGGAGTCGTGGAAGGCGACCAGCTTCCCGTCGACCGTGGCGTGCACATCGGTCTCGAAGTACCGGTAGCCGGCCCCGGCGGCCCGGCGGAAGGCGGCGGCGGTGTTCTCCAGACCGTCCGCGGCACCTCCCCGGTGGGCGAAGGGGATCGGAGCCGGGTGGTCCAGATACGGATGGCGAAGGCGTACGTGCGTCACGGCGGCAGTATGCCCCTTGTTACCGGTGGGG
The DNA here is from genome assembly GCF_044761485.1 of Streptomyces sp. NPDC097617. NCBI lineage: Bacteria > Bacillati > Actinomycetota > Actinomycetes > Kitasatosporales > Streptomycetaceae > Streptomyces > Streptomyces sp. NPDC097617. Next base: position 45,114 of record NZ_JBIWCL010000007.1, on the reverse strand, counting down.
AGGGTGCGGCCGTACGGCCGCGGGGTGAACGGGGCGCCACGGAGGCGCTCCGGCCCGCACCGCCGGGCGTCCGGCGGTGCCCCGCCCCTGGCCCGGGTGGCCCCCGGCGTGACAGGCTGTGGGCGCGGAAGCAATCCAATACCGGCGGAGCCCCCGGTCGGGCGAGGCCAATTCTATGAAGGTGGACCGGACAGCATGGCCGAATGGACCTCGGCGGTCGGTGCCGCACAGCTCGCCCGCCTCATCACCTCCCAGCAGGAGCGGCCCAGTGTGCCCGGGGCCCGGAAACCGCCCGCCTACCGGACCCTCGCCGACGGCATCCGCGTCCTCGTCCTCGAGGGCCGGATCCCGGTCGCCGCCCGGCTGCCCGCCGAGCGCGAGCTGGCCGTCGCCCTCTCGCTCAGCCGCACCACCGTCGCCGCCGCGTACGAGGCGCTGCGGGGCGAGGGGTTCCTGGAGTCCCGCCGCGGCTCCGGCAGCTGGACCTCCGTCCCGGCCGGGAACCCGCTGCCCGCCCGCGGCCTGGAGCCGCTGCCGCCGGAGTCCCTCGGCTCGATGATCGACCTCGGCTGCGCCGCCCTCCCGGCCCCCGAGCCCTGGCTCACCAAGGCCGTGCAGGGCGCCCTGGAGGAACTGCCGCCGTACGCGCACACCCACGGGGACTACCCGGCGGGTCTGCCCGCGCTGCGCCGCATGCTCGCCGACCGCTACACCGAGCAGGGCATTGCGACCATGCCCGAGCAGATCATGGTCACCACGGGCGCGATGGGCGCCATCGACGCCATCTGCAGCCTCTTCGCCGGGCGCGGGGAGCGGATCGCCGTCGAGTCCCCCTCCTACGCCAACATCCTTCAGCTCATGCGCGCCGCCGGGGTGCGCCTGGTCCCCGTCGCCATGGCCGACGGCCTCAGCGGGTGGGACATGGACGTCTGGCGGCAGGTGCTGCGCGATTCGGCCCCGCGCCTCGCCTACGTGGTCGCCGACTTCCACAACCCGACCGGCGCCCTGGCCTCCGAGGACCAGCGCCGCGCCATGGTGGAGGCCGCCCGGTCGGCCGGCACCGTCCTGGTGGCCGACGAGACCATGCTGGAGCTCCAGCTGGACCCTGACCTGGAGATGCCCCGCCCGGTGTGCTCCTTCGACCCGTCCGGAAGCACGGTCGTCACCGTCGGCTCCGCCAGCAAGGCCTTCTGGGCGGGCATGCGGATCGGCTGGGTCCGCGCCGCCCCCGACGTGATCCGCAGCCTGGTCGCGGCCCGCGCCTACGCCGACCTGGGCACCCCGGTGCTGGAACAGCTCGCGGTGAACTGGCTGATGCGGACCGGGGGCTGGCAGGAGGCCGTCGGGATCCGCCGGCATCAGGCCCGGGAGAACCGCGACGCGCTGGTCGCGGCGGTGCGCCGGGAACTGCCGGACTGGGAGTTCGAGGTCCCGCGGGGCGGGCTGACGCTCTGGGCCCGCGCGGGCGGGCTCTCCGGCTCCCGGCTGGCCGAGGTGGGGGAGCGGGTCGGCGTACGGGTCCCCTCGGGGCCGCGGTTCGGCGTGGACGGCGCCTTCGAGGGCTATGTCCGGCTGCCCTTCACCGTGGGCGGTCCGGTGGCCGAGGAGGCCGCCGCGCGGCTGGCGGCGGCGGCCCGGCTGGTCGGCACGGGTGCGGGCGGCAGCGGGGCGGAGCCGCCCCGCACGTTCGTGGCGTAGCGAAAGCGCCGGCTCCGCCGCGGGCGGGTCGCTCCGCCGCCGGGCATCGGGGCGCCGGGCGTCAGGGTGCCTCGGCCGCGACCTCCGGGGCGCCCTGGCCCGCGGCCTGTGCCTGGAGCGGCTTGCCCAGCGTGAGGTCGCCGCGGCCGGCGCCTCCGGGGCCCTGCTGCCGTTCCGGCAGCATTTCCAGTACGGCCTGGCGGTACGCCGGGTGCGTGGCCTCGTCGTACGGGTCGGGGGTGGCGGGCACCTGTACGCGGTGCACGGGCCCGGTGCCGAGCCGGGCGTAGCCGCGCCCCGGCGGGACCTGGGCCGTGGGGGTGGTGTGCGGCGGCAGTCCCAGTACGTCGGCGATCTGCTGGACGGCGGCGGGCCCGAGCACGACGCGGGCACGGGTGTGCTGCCAGACGGCGTCGTTCAGCAGTTCCAGGTGCCCGAACTGCTCGACCACCACCACCGTGACGTGCGCGGGCCGCCCGTGCCGCAGCGGCACCTGCAACTGGGCCAGCGGATCGGGGCCGCCCTCGGCGATGGCCAGATGGGCCAGCACGCTCGGCTGGTCCAGCAGGATCCACAGCGGCCGCCGGGTGTCCTCGGGCGCCGGTCGTCCGACTTCGCGGGCCCGGTGGGTGGCGATGAGCCGCCGCTCGGTCTCCTGGGCGGCCCATTCCAGCGTGGCCTGTGCCCCGGTCGGCCCGCACTCCACGGCGAGGACGCCGCCCCGGCCGGCCAGGCACGCGTACTCGCCGCTGCCGCCGCCGTCGATGATCAGTACGTCGCCCCCGTGCCGCAGGGCCTGCAGGGCGACGGAGCGCAGCAGGGTGGAGGTGCCGCTGCCGGGCTGGCCGACGGCCAGCAGGTGGGGCTCGGTGGAGCGGGGCCCGGTGCGCCAGATCACCGGCGGCACGTCCCGGGGTTCGTCGCCCTCCAGGACGGGCAGGGTGCGCTGCACGCCGGAGGCGTCGGTGAAGCCGAGCACGGTCTCGCCGGGCGAGGTGACGAACGGCTGGGCGGCGATGCCCGTCGGCAGCGCCGCCAGCACCTTCAGGTCGAGCTGGTTGCCCTCCTCGTCCCAGTCGAAGAGATACTCCCGTCCGCGCCCGGACTTGGCGTGCAGCAGTGCCTCGATCCGGGCCCGTGAGGTGGCCTCGCCGTCGGTGAAGTAGGCCGGGTAGCGGATGTGGAGCCGGGTGATGCGGCCCGCCTCGTCGAACTCGTAGCCGCTGAAGGCCTTGTCCCAGTCCCCGCCGTGGGCGAAGAGCGGGTTCGGGTCCTCCGGGACGGAGAAGTACGGCACGAGGGCTTCGTAGAGGGAGCCGAGCCGTTCGGTCTCGGCATCGCTGGGTCCGGTCTTCGCCGGGGTGCGGTCGCGTCCGTGCCAGGCCGCCGCCGCCATGAGGGTGATCAGGGCGAGCAGCGGGCCGTAGGGGACGAGCGCGACCACGAGGACGCACGCGGCCCCCAGGAACAGCGCGGGACCACGCTTGTCCTTGGGGGTCTCGGACCACCTCCGCCGCCCGGACGCGGCCAGGATGCGCAGGCCGCGTCCGATGACGAGGAGCGGTTGGAGGACGTCCGTGGCACTGTCGGCGGCCGTGCGAGCGAGGTCGCGGCCCCGGGCCAGCGACATGGTGCCGCTGCTGAGGATGCGGGGAAGTGGGCGCCGGGCCACGGGCGTCTCCTGGAGTTGTGGGTGTGACGGTGATTCGGGTGCTGCTGGTGTCTCTGCCTGTGGGCCGGGCTAGAGCTTGATCCCGCCGAGGAGGCTCGCGAGGCTCGCTGTGCTCGCCGTGATGCTCGGGGCGATGGCGGAGCCGGCGAGGAAGAAGCCGAAGAGCGAGCAGACGAACGCGTGCGTCAGCTTCATCCCGTCCTTCTTGAAGAAGAGGAAGCAGATGATGCCGAGCAGGACCACGCCTGAGATGGACAGAACCATGAGGTTTTCTCCTGGTGGGTGGGGACAGTCACCATCAGTTCTTCCAGGCTCACAGGAAGTATCAATGCGACAAAAGGTGCATATGGGTGAATCCTGGGGTTTTTCACTTGACCGGCTCAGCCCGGCTGGCGTGACCGGCGCGGGGCGGGTCGAAGGCGATCATTGCCTCGGCCTGGCCCGGACATGTGCAGGCCAGGGCGCTACTCTGGCGATTCACCCGTACGGACGCAGTGCCGTGCACCCCCCTGCCCGCCCGGCCTCCGACCGGGTCCTGGCTGCCGCGACGGGCGGGCGGACCATGTCAGCAACGAGTGAAAGGCGGTACGGATCATGAGCGAGCACGCCGCAGAGGGCTCCGGCTCCCAGGGCGTCCCCGACGAGGACGTCATCGAGCTGGCCACCAAGATCTTCGACCTCGCCCGTCAGGGTGAGACCGAGACGCTGGCCGCCTACCTGGACGCCGGTGTCCCGGCGAACCTCACCAACGACCGCGGCGACACTCTGGTCATGCTGGCCGCCTACCACGGCCACGCCGAGGCCGTGTCGGCCCTGCTGGCCCGCGGCGCCGAGGCGGACCGCGCCAACGACCGCGGCCAGACCCCGCTCGCCGGTGCGGTCTTCAAGGGCGAGGAGGCCGTCATCCGCGCCCTGCTCGCCGGAGGGGCCGACCCGAACGCCGGAACCCCCTCCGCCGTGGACACGGCGCGCATGTTCGCCAAGGCCGACCTGCTGGAACTTTTCGGAGCCAAGTAGTCCGGTTTTGCCGGGGATCTGGCCGGGCCCGGACACATCCCGAGCTCACAGATTGGTCACGGCGGCCATAAATGTGGTCGCGGTGCACAAACCGGCTGGGTCATCATGGCGTCGGATTCGATTCGCGAGCACGGGGGACGGGCAGATGCGGGCGAGCGAGATACGAGGGGTGTGCGAGGCCGGCCCGGCCTCCATGATCACGAAGCACCGACGAGAGTGAGAAGGCAATGGTCTACATCGAGCGGAACATGACGGCGGACGTCCTCACATGCTGTTACGCGGCCCTGTGAATCCCGATTCCCGGTTGCGTCCCCAGCTTGATTTGAGGCCATTCCCATGTTCGAACCAGTCATAGCGCCGAGCGGTACCCTGCTCGGGCTCCTCCAGCGGGGCCGCGGCGACGGCACGCTGCACGCACTCGCGGCGCCCAGGGCGGAGGCCCTCGAGGCCCTCAACCTGTGCGTGCTCCGCGACCCGCGCCAGGACTGGCAGGTCGAGAACCGCTCCCTGTACTACGCCCGGCTCTACCTGGACCTCGCCGGTCCGCTGGGCGAGATCGAGGCGCACCTCTTCAGTGCCGACGACCTCGTCGACGAAGAGGACCACCGCACGGGCCTCGCCCTGTCCGTCCTGGGCCACCTGGCCTCGTACGGCCGCGACGACGCGCTCATGCTGCTGCGCCGCTACGCCGCCACCGGGGCGAATTGGGCCTGGGCGCTCGACGAGCTGGCCCTGCGCGACGACGACGAAGGCCTGCGGTCCCTGGCCGCGGCCGTCCTCGCCCGCTTCCCCGCCACCGCGGAGGGCGAGGCGCGGCTGGCCGCCGCCGTCCGCGATGCCTACGAGCCCCGCCCGTGGTGCCTGTGGGAGGAGACCCCCCAGTACGGGGAGCGCCTGCGCGCCGCCCGCCAGCAGGGCTCCTTCGACCGCTGGCAGCGGCAGATGGACCCGAGCGGGCCCCGGCCCGGCTGGGGCGTCCAGGCCGTATTCGACTGGGCCGCCGACGGCCTGCGCCGCGGTACCCCGCTGCACGTCCCCGCAGCCCGCTGCCTGGCCGCGGTGGCCCAGCCCGAGGACCGCTCCGCGATCCTCGCGGCAGCCGCCGGCGCCGACGGCGAGGCCGCCCGGGCCACCGCCCTGCACCACCTGGTCCTCGCCGAACCGGAGAACCCGGCCGTCCTGGACCTGATCGAAGCCGCCGCAGACGAGCCCGCCGTGGCCGCCTACGAGCGGATGTGCGGCCCCGAGGCCGTCGAACGGGCCCGACGCTGGGCCCACCGCCCCGACGCCCTCGGCGAGGCCGCCGCGGCCATCCTGGCCGCACGCGGCGGCGCCGAGGACGCGGTCCTGGTGCTGGGCGCGCTGCGCTCCACCGTCCGCGGCGCCGGCCCGGACACCCGGCGGCTGTTCGCCCTGGTGGACGGGGCCGGCCGGCTCGCCATCGGCTGCGCGGCCCCCGTACTGCGCCACGTCTACCGCGAGACCGCCTCGTCCCACCTGCGCGGCCGGGCCGCCCGGGCCCTGGCCAGCACCGACCCCTCCTTCGCGGCGGGCTTCGCCGTCGAATGCCTCTGGGACTGCGAGGAGACCACCCGCGAGGTGGCGGCCCACCACGCCGAAACGGCCGACGCCCGCGTGGCACCCAGGCTGCGCCGCCTGGCCACCGATCCGGCCGAGGAGGAGGACGTCCAGTCGGCCGTCCGCAGCCGCATCGCCCCCGAGTCCGCGGTGTAGCGCCCCCGCCGGGCCGCCGCACGGTCCGCGATCCGCAGCCGGAAGCACCCCCGGTCCGCCCCTTTCGGGGGCCGGACCGGGGGTGCCTCGGGTTACCGGGACGGCCACCGGGCGCGGGTGCTGCTGCTCAGCGCCTCGTCTCGTACCTGGTCAGGACCACGCCGCCGGGAAACGTCCGCGTCTCCACCAGGTTCAGGTTCACCCAGCTGTCCAGCGCGGTGAAGAACGGCGTGCCGCTGCCCACCAGGACCGGATGGGTGGCGATCGCGTACTCGTCGATCAGACCGGCGCGCAAGGCCGCCTCGGCGAGCGTCGCGCCGCCGATGTTCATTGGGCCGCCGTTCTCGGCCTTGAGCCGGGTGATCTCGGCGATCGCGTCGCCGGTGACCAGGCGGGTGTTCCAGTCGACCTTGTCGATCGTCGAGGAGAACACCACCTTCGGCGTGTCCCGCCAGTTCCGCGCGAACTCGATCTCCGCCGGGGTGGCGCCCGGCTGCTGGTCGCGGGTCGGCCAGTAGGAACTCATCGCCTCCCACAGCTTGCGCCCGTACAGCGACAGGCCACTCTCCTGCTCGTGGTCGAGCCACCACTGGAACAGCTCGTCGCTCGGCGGTCCGCTCCAGCCGATGTCGTCGCCGGCCGCGGCGATGTAGCCGTCCAGGGTCAGATTCATGCCGTAGATCAGTTTCCGCATGGCCCAGCCTTCCGTCCGTGGGTGTCCGGCGTATGGACCAGCGCGGCGCGGGAAACTCATCGGTGCGCGATCCGGGCTCGCCGGTCGTCCTCGTGCTCGGGGCTCAGCGTGGTGTACTCGGCCGACTCGGGCAAACCGTCTGATCTCGACCTCGCCCCGAATGCGTTTCATCGGGCCCTCAGGAACCGCAGCGCGACTCCCGGCCGGGCCTGCGCCGCCGCGTCCAGGGCCGGACCCGGCGGGACCACGCCCACCACCGGGTAGCCGCCCGTCACCGGGTGGTCGGCCAGGAACACCACCGGCAGCCCGTCCGGCGGCACCTGGACCGCGCCCAGCACCATGCCCTCGCTCGGCAACTCGCCCGCCCGGGCGCGGACCAGCGCGGGGCCCGCCTCCGTGCGCAGCCCGATCCGGTTCGACATCGCCGACACCCGGAACACCCCCCGCCACAGCCCGGCCAGCGAAGCCGCGGTGAACCAGTCCCCCCGCGGCCCCGGCCGCAGGGGGAGCAGCAGTTCCGAGGGCGCCCCGGGCAGAGCGCAGGCATCCGCCCCCGCCCCCGCCACCGGGTCCGGGCCGGCCGGGCCCACCGGCAGCAGCGTTCCGGCGGACAGGGGCGGCGGCCCGAGCCCGGACAGCAGGTCCGTCGAGCGACTGCCCAGGACCGGCGGGCCGGCCAGGCCTCCCCGCACCGCGACGTAGCTGCGCACCCCCGACTTCGCCCGCCCCACCTCCAGCTCCGCCCCGGCCGGGAGCCGGACCGGCGCTCCCCAGGCCACCGGGCGCCCGGAGATCCGTACGGAACAGGGCGCGCCCGTCACGGCCACGCTGGTCGCCGAAAGGGCCCGCAGTCCGACCCCGTCCAGGGTCGTCTCCAGCGCCGCCGCGTCCGGCCGGTTGCCGAGCAGCCGGTTGGCCAGCGCGTACGCCGCCGTGTCGAGCGCTCCCGAACGCGGGACCCCCAGGTGCGCGTACCCAGGGCGGCCCCGGTCCTGGACCGTGGTCAGCGCACCCGGCCGCACTACCACCAGCCCGGACGGCCCCACCAGCCCGGACGGCCCCACCAGCCCGGACGGCCCCGGCAGCCCGGACGGCCCCGGGAGTCCCGGCAGCCCCTCAGTCACGGCCGTCCTCCCGCGTGAACCGGACCCGGACGCCGGGCGCGAAGAGCGCAGCCGGATCCCGCCGGGGGTCCCAGAGCGCCGCGTCCGTGGAGCCGATCAGCTGCCAGCCACCGGGGGAGGAGCGCGGGTACACCCCCGCGTACTCCCCGGCCAGGGCCAGCGAGCCCGCCGGGACGGCCGTACGGGGCGACTCCCGGCGGGGCAGGTGGAAACGCTCCGGCAGGCCCGTCAGGTAGCCGAAGCCCGGGGCGAAACCGCAGAAGGCCACCCGGAAGACCGTCGCGCCGACGATCCCCGCGACCTCCGCCGGGGCGACCCCCCACAGCCGGGCCACCTCCGCGAGGTCCGGGCCGTCGTACCGCACCGGGACGGTGACCACCGGCCCCTGCGTCCGCGCGAGCGGCGGCACCTCCCACCGTGCGATCCGGGCACCCAGCGCGGCCGGGTCCCGTACGCCGTCCAGCAGTACGGTCCGCGCGGCCGGCACCAGGTCCCGTACGGGCCCCAACTCGCCCGCGTCCCGGCGGCGCAGCAGCTCGGCGTGGAGGGCGGCGACCTCCTCCGCCGACCCCAGCTCGATCAGCAGCGCCTCGCCGCCCACCACCAGGGTCCTCACGCGAAGGCCTCCACCCGCACGCCGGCCGCGCCCAGTGCCTCCCGGACCCGGCGGGCCAGGTCGGCCGCCCCCGGGGTGTCCCCGTGCAGGCACAGCGAGCGCGCGGCCACGGGGACCGGGGACCCGTCGGCGGCCGTCACCGCCCCCTCGGCGGCCATCCGGACGGCCCGGGCGACCACGGCGTCCGGGTCGTGCAGCACGGCGCCCGGCTCGCCGCGCGGCACCAGCGTCCCGGCGGGCGTGTAGGAGCGGTCGGCGAAGGCCTCCGGTACGGGGGCCAGCCCGGCCCGCTCGGCGGCGGCGAGCAGCAGCGACCCGGGCAGTCCGAGCACGGGCAGGCCCCCGGTGGCACCGGAGCCGGCCGCCAGCCGGACGCCCGCGACCACGGCGGCGGCCTGGTCGGCGTCGTGCACGGTGCGGTTGTAGAGCGCGCCGTGCGGTTTCACGTAGGACACCCGGGAGCCGGCCGCCCGGGCGAACACCTCCAGCGCCCCGATCTGGTAGGCCACCTCGTCGGCGAGTTCGCCGGGCGGCACGTCCATGGAGCGCCGTCCGAAGCCGGGCAGGTCGCGGTAGGACACCTGCGCGCCGATCCGCACCCCCCGCTCGGCGGCGAGCTCGCAGACGCGGCGCATGATGGACGGATCCCCGGCGTGGAAGCCGCAGGCGACATTGGCGCTCGTCACCACGCAGAGGAGGGCCTCGTCGTCGGTGAGCGTCCAGCGTCCGAAGCCCTCGCCGAGGTCGGCGTTGAGGTCGATCACGGGAGCGGATGCGATCATGGAAGCCATGCGCCGAGCGTAGAGCAGGGGGCCCGGGACGATCCGGCCGAACCATGCCGTTTGGGATGTTGTCAGTAACAGGACCTAGTCTTTGTCCGTGACTCTCCCTGCCCCGGCGAAGACCCTTCCGTCCCCGGCGCCGGGCCCGGCCGCCGACGAGGGCCTGGCCCGGCGGCTGCGCGCCCTCGCCTGCACCGCCCCGCTCCACGACCTCGACGTCCGCAAGGCCAATCTGGCCGGCGAGTACGGGGTCTACGCGATGGCGGAGGTCGCGCTGGCCGCGATCGACCTGGTCACCCTCAACATGGACTTCGACACGGGCGCCGACCACGAGCAGATAGTGGCCAGGCTGCTGCCGCGCGTCGCGGCCCAGGCCCCCTCCCGCCCGGCGGCCGAGCACGAGCGGGTGGCCCGCTGGGTGCTGGAGAACCTGATCAACGTCGGCAGTGTGGACCGCGGATTCCGTGCGATCTACGGCACCTTCGGCCCCGACGGCGTGTACGTGCGCCGGGACTACGACTTCAAGCTGATCGAAGAGGTCCCCGGCCCCGGCGGCGTGGTCTACCTGCGCACCACCGACGAGGCCGTCAACGTACTGGTCGGCGCGCTCGACACCGACGTCACCAGCGCGCAGATCGCCGCCGAGGTCAAGCTCGAGGTACTGATCAGCCGCGGGCGGCTGGCGGACGCCCAGCTCGCCGCCGAGCAGGCCCGCTACCGGACCGTCCAGTACGCCGAGACCCTGCGCCGGACGCTGGACGCGACGCGCCGCAACGTGCGGGCGGTGGACTGGCTCCAGGCCGTGCCCGACATGATCGCCGAGGCCCTGGACCACGTCGCGGACCGCTACCGCCACGAGAACGCCATCCTGACCAACATCCGCAAGGCGCGCGACGAGGCCGAGGAGCCGGAGAACAAGCGCCGCGCGGCCGAGCTCGTCGACATCGTCAAGGACTGCATCCGCCGGCACACCCAGCTCCAGTCCCGGCTGCTGGACGCCGGCCCGCTGTTCCGCGCCGAACAGGACCGCCAGGCCTTCGCGGACCCGGCGCCGCGCTCCGGCATCGACCTGTACGGCCAGCTCGTCGCGCCGCTGCTGCCGCTCCCGCTGGAGCAGGCGGGCCGGGTGACCGCCGCGTTCTTCGCCGCCGGCGCCGGGCTGCGCACGCCCGTCTCGGTGCGCGTGGCCGACCTGGTCGAGATCCTGCTGACCCCGCCGGTGGAGCGCGAGCACCTCGGCGCGGAGATGCCCGAGCCGGACCTGATCGCCACCCCGGACGACAGCCGCTTCAGCGAGGAGCAGCTCGCCGCCGCGATGGAGCTCCTGGACCTCCCGCACGACGCGCCGCGCCGACTGTCCGGGCTCCTCGCGCAGGCCCGCCGCAGCGATCCGGACCTGCCGTACCTGGTGGCCCTGCTGGCCGTCCACGCGGCGAGCCCGGCCGTCGGCACGGCCTACCGGCAGGGGGAGGAACGGCTGCTCTTCGCGGTGGACGACGGCACCCAGCTCGACGACCCGGAATTCGGCGGCGCCGACCTCATCGTCGGCACCGCCCTGCTGGACGCCGCCGGCATGGCCGCGGACCGCGCGGAGGCGGCGTGAGCGCCCTGGCCCGATGTTCAGCCCCGCCGGTGTTTGAGCAGGGGGCACCTCCCAGCGGTAGCTGGGAGAGGGGGCGGGCAGAGCCCGGTGCCCGGCGGAGCCCGGTTTCCCCGGGCAGCGCCGCGGACCCCGCGCCGCGGATGCCGAGGACGCCGCCGAGGCCAAAGAGGCCGGATCGGCCGCGCGGCGCAGCCGTCCGCACCACCCGTACCGCCCGAACGACCCGCACCGCCGAGGAGACGTACCCGTGAGCGACCACCACGCCGAGCACCCCGCGTGGAGCGAGCCCGACACGCCGTCGGCTCCCGCCGCGCCCGCCCCCGCCGGGGCGGTGACCCCCGCCGACGCGGCCGACGCGGCCCGGCTCGTCGCCTTCGGGCTGCAGCCCAAGCTGCTCCCCGCCCGTGACGCCGAGTACGCGGAGCTGCTCCGCCGCTACCGCGAGGAGCCCCCCTTCGGCCGCCTCGCCGACGCCGTCGCCACCGGCCTCGGCCTCGTCGTCCTGGAGGTGTCCCCGCGCGCCGGCATGGCCGTTGCCGCCGGCGAGGACTCCGTCTTCGCCGTCCGGATGGGCGACTACGCCCGCCGCACCGCCGCCGACTCCGCCGACCGCTTCCTGCACGGCCTCGCCCACCTCGCCGTCGCCGCCCTGGCGTTCCCGCGCCCCGAGGACCTCGCCGACGACGGCTACATCGGCCGCGTCACCGTCAACGGCGTCGACTCCTTCGTCCGGCAGACCTGCCGCCGCCTGGAGGAGCGTGCCGAGGAGCTCGGCGAGAACACCGACCCGGCCTCCGACGCCCCCGGCCTGGAGGCCGCCTGGCGCGTCTACGCCCGCCGCAGCGCGACCGGCGCCACCAAGGACGCCCGCCGCCTCGCGGGTTCCACCACCGGCATCGTCGGCAAGGCGGCCGCCTTCCTCACCGAGTCCGGCTTCCTCCAGCGCACCGGGGACGAGGCCGGCGGCACCTACCGCACCACCCCCCGCTACCAGCTCCAGGTCCGTGACATGGCGGGCACCGCGGCGATGGCCGAGCTCCTCGAGCTCGGCGTGGTCCAGGTCAGCGACGGCTCCGCCACCCTGCTGCCGCCTCCCGAGGGCGACGACCTGGACCTGGCCGCCGACGCCGGGCTCCCGTTCCACGCCTGAGCCCCCGGGCCCCGCGGCCCGCGCCCCGATCTCCGTACGCCCTGCCTCACCCAGACACCACGAGAGTCCGCCGCCATGTACGAGCTGTCCCGGATCCGCCTCTACTCCATCGGGCCCGCCGGTGCGCGCTACGCCGACACCGTGCTCGACCTGCGCGGAGTCGGCGAACCGGTGCCCCACCCGGCGCCGACGCAGGCGGAGTTCTTCGAGGACGAGCCCACCGGACCGCCGCGCCGCCCCGCGCCCGCCGGTGTGCTCTTCCTGGAGAACGGCGGCGGCAAGTCCGTCCTCCTCAAGCTGATCTTCTCGGTGATGCTCCCGGGCCACCGCAACACCCTCGGCGGCGCCAGCTCCGGCGTCCTGCGCAAGTTCCTGCTCGCCGACGACTGCGGTCACGTCGCCCTGGAGTGGCAGCACACCCAGACCGGCGAGTGCCTGGTCGTCGGCAAGGTCAGCGAATGGCGCGGCCGCCAGGTCTCCAACGACCCGCGCAAGTTCGCCGAGGCCTGGTACTCCTTCCGGCCCGGCCCGGGCCTGAGCCTCGACAGCCTGCCCGTCGCCGAGGCCACCTCCGTACGCCCGCCCGCCGAAGGCGCCTCCGGGGCCCAGGGCCGGCGCCGCACGATGAAGGGCTTCCGCGACGCCCTCACCGAGGCCGGCAAGCTGTACCCGCACCTGGAGGTGTACTTCGAGGAGATCCACGACCGCTGGAACGAACACCTCACCGACCTGGGCCTCGACCCCGAACTCTTCCGCTACCAGCGCGAGATGAACGCCGACGAGGGCGAGGCCGCCGGCCTCTTCGCGGTCAAGAAGGACTCCGACTTCACCGACCTCCTGCTGCGCGCCGTCACCGACACCCGCGACACGGACGGACTCGCCGACCTCGTCCACGGCTTCGGCAACAAGCTCGGCCGCCGCGCCGAGCTGATGGCCGAACGGGACTTCACCGCCGGCTCGGTGGACCTGCTCACCCGCATCGTCGAGGCCGCCGGGGCCCGCTCCCGGCTGCGCGACGTCCACGCGGGCGCGGAACGCCGTACGCGCACCCTCGCCCGGCGGCTGTCCGCCCGCGCCGCCGAGGAACGCGGCCGGGCCGCCGACCTCGCCCAGCAGGTCACCGACGCCGCCCACCAGGTCACCGCCGCCGAGTCCGCCCGCACCCGCAGCGCCGCCGTCTCCGCCGAACTCGCCTACCGGCACGCCTCGCTGGCGCTGACCGTCGCCGACAAGGCCGCCGCAGCCCAGCGCCGCGAACTCCTCGAAGCCCGCACGCTGCACTCCGCCTGGCAGGCCGCCGAGAACGTGCTGCGCCACCGCGCCGCCGCCGACCGCTCCGCCCGCGTCGCCGCCGCGATCCTGGATGCCGAGCGGGACGCCGCCCCGGCACTGGCCGCCCGCGCCACGGCCGCCGGAGAACTCGTCCGCGCCCTGCACACCGCCGCCGAGCACGGCGAGCGGCTCGCCAACGAGGAGGAGGAGCGGTCCGCCGCCCTCCAGGCCACTGGCGAGGCCGCCCACCGCGACGCCACCGCCGCGGCCACGGCCGCCCAGCGGGCCCGCAGCGAGGCCGAGCACCTGCGCGCACGGCTGGCCGAGGTCCAGCAGGAGACCGCCGAGGCCGTACGCGCCGGCTGGCTCGACGACACCGCCCCGGACGCCGACCCGGCCCGCGCGGCCCTCGCCGCCACCGACGCCGAGAAGACCGCCGTGGCCGCCTGGGACGAGGCCCGGGAAGCCTCGCGCACCGCCTCCGAGGCCGCCCGCGAGGCCGCCGCCGCGGAATCCCGCGCCGAACTCACCGCCGCCCGGGCGGCGGACGCCGCCGACGCGGCCGAGGCCGCCCACGACGCGGAGCACCGGGCCGCGGCCTCGCTCGCCGCCGCCCCGCGCCTCGCGGAGCTGCTGGGCCTCCCTTCGCTCCCCGACACCTTCCTCCCGCACCCGCGCGCGGGTGCGCGGGCCGACGCGGCGGTCGCGGCCACCGCCTCCGGCACGGCCGGGCGCCCCGGAGCGGCCGCCGCGCCCCCCGGCCACACCGGAACCGCCGGGGGCGAGGGCCTGACCGTCGACGACCTCGACCGGAACGCCGACGACCTGCGCACCCTGCTCACCGACGGGGTCTTGGCCGCGGAGCGCCAGCTCTTCGAGCTGCGCACCGCCGCCGCCGACGACGCCCGCATCCTCGGAGCCCTCGGCGACGGCGGCCTGCTGCCGCCCGGCCCGGACGTCCTCGCCACCGTCGAGTACCTCGGCGAGCACGGCATTCCCGCGCTGCCCGGCTGGCGCTACCTCGCCCAGTCCGTGGACCCCGCCGACCACGCCGCCGTCCTCGCCGCCCGCCCCGAGCTCGTCGACGGCGTCGTCATCACCGACCCCGACACGCACGGCCGGGCCCGCGAGGTCCTCTCCGGCGCCGCCCTGCTGCCCCGCTCCACCGTCGCCGTCGGTACGGCCGCCGCCCTGCTGGCCCCGCTGCCGCCGACCGGCGGCGAGGCCGACTCCGGGGTGTTCCTCGTACCGCCGAACCCGGCCATGCACGACGAGCACGCCGCCGACGAGGAGCGCCAGGCCCTGCGTGCCCGCGCCGCCTCCCGCGACACCGAGATCCGCGACCTCGCCGGCCGCCTCGGCGGCGACCGTGAGCTCGCCGCCTGCCTCGTCTCCTGGCGCACCGGCTGCCCGCCGGGCCGCCTCGCCGAGCTCGCGGAGGCGGCCGCCGCCGCCCGGATGTTCGCCGAGGAGGCCGACGCCGAGCTCGCGGAGGCCCGTACGGTGCGCGCCGAGGCCGACGAGGCCGCCGCCGACGCGGCCCGCGTCCGCGAGGAGCGCCAGGACACCGCCCAGCGCGCCCGCCGCGTCGCCGACGCCCTCGCGGGGCTCGCCTTCCGACTGCGCGAGCGCGCGGGCTGGCAGGCCAGGCTCCGCGAGCTCGCCGACGACGCGGCCGAGTCCGAGGCCCGCGCCGAGGTGTGCCTGGACCGGGCCCGCGCCGCCGACGAGGACCGCCGCGCGGCCCAGCGCGCCGCCGACGACGCCCGCCGCACCGCCCGCGCCCTGCGCGCCGAGCGCGCCGAGATCGCCGGCGCCCCCGACCAGCTGGCCGACGGCGAGGCCGACGGCCCGCGCGCGCCGCTGCCCGACCTGCGCGAGGCCTACCGTGCGGCCTCCCAGCTCTACGAGAAGGTCGGCGTCGGCGCCGACCTGCGCGCCGAACAGGCCCGTGCCGAGAGTGACGAGAGCGCCGCCCTGGCGGAACTCGACCGCCTCACCAACAAGGTCCGTACCCGGGCCGCCCAGCTCCTCGAAGGCACCGACGGTGCCGACGGTCCCTCCCGGCAGGCCGCGGCCGCCCGCGCCGAGGCCCTCGTGCAGATGCTGGAGACCCGCGCGTCCACCGCGAGCGAGCAGCTCGGCCGACTGCGCGGCGAGGCCGAACGGCACGCCCCCGCCGAGGGGGAGGCGCACACCGAACTCCCCGAGGAGCTCGTCCCCGAGGACGTCGAAGCGGCCCAGACCATGCTGCGCACGGCCACGGCCCGGCTCGCCGCCCACACCGCGGCCGTGGAGAGCGCCCGGGCCGCCCACGCGGACCTGCTGCGCGCCCACCGCACCGCGGAGGACGGCGCCGGCGGCTTCGACGAGACGGCCGCGCTCCTGCGGGACCTGCTGCGCGACCACACCCACCAGGACGACGAGCAGGAGCCGGTGCCCCACCCCGGCACCCTGGAGGAGGCCCGCCGGTCGGCCACCGAGGCCCGCCGATCCCTGCGCGGCTGCGCGGCCGACCTCTCCGCCGCCGAGTCCGCGGTGCGCGAGGCGAGCGACATCCTGGTCCGGCACGCCAACGCGACCCGCTACGAGCAGGTACGCACCCCCGCGCGCCAGCAGATCCGTGAACTGCCCGCCTCCGCCCTGCCGGAGCACGCGGCGGCCTGGGCCGCCGCGTTCGCGCCCCGGCTGCGCGTCCTCACCGACGAACTGGCGCAGCTGGAGCGCAACCGCGACAGCATCGTCGACCGGCTGCGCGGCCTCGTCGAAACGGCCCTGGCCACGCTCCGCTCCGCGCAGCGGCTCTCCCAGCTCCCGGAGGGGCTCGGCGAATGGTCGGGCCAGGAATTCCTGCGGATCCGCTTCGAGGAGCCCGACCAGGCCACACTCACCGAGCGGCTCGGCGAGGTCATCGACGAGGCGACCCGCGCGGCCGTGAAGAAGAACAGCAGCGCCTCCTTCGGTGAGGGCCGCCGCGACGGCATGTCCCTCCTGCTGAGGGGCGTCCAGGCGGCGCTGGAGCCCAAGGGCATCTCGGTGGAGATCCTCAAGCCGGACGCGGTGCTGCGCGCCGAGCGGGTGCCGGTGGGGCAGATGGGCGACGTGTTCTCCGGCGGGCAGCTGCTGACGGCCGCGATCGCGCTCTACTGCACGATGGCGGCGCTGCGCAGCAACGACCGCGGCCGCGACAAGCACCGGCACGCGGGCACGCTGTTCCTCGACAACCCGATCGGCCGCGCGAACGCCACGTACCTGCTGGAGCTCCAGCGGGCCGTCTCCGACGCGCTCGGCGTCCAACTGCTGTACACGACCGGCCTGTTCGACACCACGGCGCTCGCCGAATTCCCGCTGGTGATCCGCCTGCGCAACGACGCGGACCTACGGGCCGGGCTGAAGTACATCAGCGTCGAGGAGCACCTGCGCCCGGGTCTGCCGCAGCAGTCCCCGCAGGAGGAGACCATCCACGGCGAGATCACGGCCACCCGGATGTTCCGCCGCAGCGGAGTTTCCTGAAGCCGGCGCCCGCGGCGGTCGAGCCGCCCGCGGGCGTCAGCGTGCGGAGTAGCGGCCGAAGGCCGACAGGGGGCCGTCCTCGCGGGGTATTCGACCCGCGGCGGCCCCCCGGGCCGCCGCGGCCTTCCTGGCCGCCCGAGCCGCCCGTGCGGCCCGCCGGGCCTCACGGCGGCTGCGCGCCGTGCTGCTCGGCTCCGACAGGACCCCGTACCGCTGGTTCCACATCTGCAGGGTGATCAGCACGTCCAGCACACCCCAGGTGGACACGATCGTCGCCGCTATCGCGCCGAGCCCCATCGGGAGGGCCAGCCACGACTCGGTCAGGGTCAGAAAGAACGTGATCGTCGCCTGGGTCAGCGTCACGGCCACGATCAAAACCGCCCGCACCGCCGAGGTCCGTACCGGATCCGGCATCCGGCGCCGCCGGGCCGGCTCCTCCACCCACAGTCCCCGCCCGGTCGTGCCTGTTCCCGCACCCGCACCCGTGCCAGTGCCGCCGCCTTCGTACCTGCTCATGGTCCGCTCACTCCCCACCGCGCGGTCCGCCATGCCCTTGCCGTCGCATCCGCTCACCACGTCCACCCATGACGTCTACCCACAACATCGGATCCGACGTGCCCCCTCGAACAGAGAGACGTTCGGCGGTGCCGAGAGATTCCCGCATCGCGGATCCTTTCGCGAGCCGCGATGATCGCGGAACGAACAATTCCAGCCATCCATCGGGTTGCGGGAACCGACGCCTCACCAAGTGTCATCTGCCACATATCGGGCCGCACTTGACCGGAAGTGTCGGACAACTGGTGATCTTAGTACCGGGGTCAGGCCGAAAACGTCCGGACACCCCTTCGAAGCTTCTCCGCAGCAGTAGTAGGCTCACGCCGTTTAAATGACGGAACACTGACCCCCGGTAACGGGGTTGACCTGGGGGAGGCTGGGGAGGCCATGCGCTTTCGCGGGAAGTCCATCCGCCGGAAGATCGTGGCGTTGCTCCTTGTGCCGCTCGTCTCCCTGACCGCACTGTGGGGCTTCACCACGGTCATCACCGGCCGTGAAGCCCTCCAGCTCTTCGACGTCGCCTACGTCATCGACAAGGTCGGTTACCCGATCGAGGACGTCGCCCGCGTCATCCAGAAGGAACGGCGCCAGACCCTCGTCGTCCTCGGCGACCCCCGGGCGGCCTCCGCCACGGCCGAACTCACCAAGCGCCGCGCCGAGACCGACGAGGCCGTCGAGGCGATCACCGTCAGCGCCCGGGACCCCAAGGTCATGGAGGAGCTGAGCCCGCAGAGCGCCCAGCACCTGCGCTCGATCGTCGCCGCCTTCCACGGCATCGGAACCATGCGCCGCTCCGTCGACCAGAACGCCCTGGACCCGGCCCAGGCCCTGGAGCTCTACAACCGGCTGGTCGACCCCTGCTACGACTTCCTCATGAACCTCCACGGCCTGGACAATGTGGAGGTGGACAAGGAGGGCCGCGCCCTCATCGGCATCAGCCGCGCCCGCGAACTGCTCTCCCGCGAGGACGCCGTCGTCGCCTCCGCCCTCGCCGCGCGCAACGTCACGGCTCCCGACGTCCGCCACGTCTCGGACTTCGCAGCCAACCGCACCCTGCTCTACGAGTTCAACCTCGTGACCCTCCCCGCCAGCGACAGGGAGGTCTTCGAGCAGTACTGGAAGGCCCCGGAGACCAAGCCCCTGCGCGACGCCGAGGAGCGCTTCATAGCCGGCGGCGCGGTCAACAAACCGCGCAACATCACCGCCGCCCAGTGGGACGAGGCCGCGGCCAAGGTCCTGGACGAGCTCGCGGCCATGAACACGGCCGCCGGTGACCGCTACCAGGAACGCATCGAGCCCGTCGCCAGGGGCGTCATGGTCCAGGCCGCCGCGGCCGGCCTCATCGGCTTCCTCGCCCTCATCGTCTCCCTGATCCTCTCCGTACGGATCGGCCGCGACCTGGTCCGCGACCTCTCCCGGCTCCGCAAGGAGGCCCACGAGGCCTCCGGCGTCCGGCTGCCCAGCGTGATGCGCCGCCTCGCCGCGGGCGAGCACGTGGACGTGGAGACCGAGTCGCCGCACCTCGAGTACGAGAAGGACGAGGTCGGCCAGGTCGGCCAGGCCCTCAACACCCTCCAGCGCGCCGCCGTCGAGGCCGCCGTCAAGCAGGCCGACCTGCGCCGCGGCGTCTCCGAGGTGTTCGTCAACCTGGCCCGCCGCAACCAGGTGCTGCTGCACCGCCAGCTGACCCTCCTCGACACCATGGAACGCCGGACCGAGGACACCGAGGAGCTCGCCGACCTCTTCCGCCTCGACCACATGACCACCCGCATGCGCCGCCACGCCGAGGGCCTGGTGATCCTGTCCGGCGCCGCTCCCTCCCGCCAGTGGCGAAAGCCCGTCCAGCTGATGGACGTCGTACGGGCCGCCGTCGCCGAGGTCGAGGACTACGAGCGCATCGAGGTCCGCCGGCTCACCCGCCTGGGCATCGTCGGCCCGGCCGTCGCCGACATCACGCACCTCATCGCCGAACTCCTCGAGAACGCCACCGTGTTCTCGCCGCCGCACACCGCGGTCCAGGTGCACGGCGAGCGCGTCGCCAACGGCTTCACCCTGGAGATCCACGACCGCGGCCTCGGCATGACACCGGAGGCACTGCTCGACGCGAACCTCCGGCTCGCCGAGACCCCCGAGTTCGAACTCTCCGACACCGACCGCCTCGGCCTCTTCGTCGTCAGCCGCCTCGCGCAGCGCCACAACGTCAAGGTGGTCCTCCAGCCCAGCCCGTACGGGGGCACCACCGCGGTGCTGTTCCTCCCGGTGGCCCTGCTGACCGAGGCACCCGAGACCAATGGCGCGGGCGCGCGGTTCGACGGCGCCCGGGCCGCCGCCAAGCCCGTCAGGTCCGAGAAGGCCGGCCACCTCGCCCGGGGCGCGTCCGAGCGCCTCGCGCCCGCCGTCATGGAGCGCGCGCCCTCGGGCCGTACGCTGCCCGTCGGCGAACTGCGCGGCCCGGTCGAGCTGGAGGCCCCGCTCACGGGCGGCGGCCTCAACAGTCTCAACGGCCTGGACCGCCTCGACGGCCCGGACGACCCCTCGGTGCTCGACGACGCCCCCACGGCCCGTACGCACCGTACCGGCGGCCCCGGCCGCCCGGTCATGGCGACCCTCGACGACGAGACCCCGCCCAACGGGACCCCGCGCAGCGCCCTGCTCGGCCTGCGCCCGGCGGACCGGCCGCACACCGACCGGCACGCGGAGCGGGGCGCCTCCCGCAAGGGCGGCGACCGCGACCGCGAGCCGTTCACCCCCACCGGCCCGGTCCGGCTCGACACCCAGCGCGTCGAGGCCTCGCGCCAGGACGGCTCCCGCACCCAGGGCGCCGTACCGCTGCCGCGCCGCCGCCCCACCCCGACTCTGGTCGCCGAACACGGCCGCAGGGTGGAGCCCCGCCCGGTGTCCGTGGTCCCGCAGCCCGACGCGGCCTCCGCGGCCTCCGCGGCCTCCGCGGCCTCCGCGGCCTCCGCGGCCGGTTCCGACGCCGGGGCCGCCGCACCCGCCCCCGGCATCGGCGGGCTGCCCCGCCGGGTTCGCCAGGCCAGCCTGGCACCCCAGCTCAAGAAGGCCTCGTCCGCCGCATCCGCCGAAGCCGCACCCGACCAGGTGGCCGACCGCGACGCGGAAGACGTACGTACGCGCATGTCCGCACTCCAGCGCGGCTGGACGGCCGGCCGCAACCAGCACGCCAAGCAGAAGTCCGAGACCGAGGCAGGCACATCCGCCGCCGGCGGTCCCGCGAACAAGAACGAAGGGGACGGTCGATGACCGCACCGCAGACCGGCAACGACACCAGGGGCCGCGGCTCCGGCCCGCTCAACTGGCTCCTCGACGAGCTCGTCGACCGGGTCGGCTCCATCCGCAAGGCGGTGGTCCTCTCCGGCGACGGCCTGCCCACCGGCAGCTCCAAGGACCTGACCCGCGAGGACAGCGAGCACCTGGCGGCGGTCGCCTCCGGTTTCCACAGCCTGGCCAAGGGCGTCGGACGGCACTTCGACTCCGGCCGGGTCCGTCAGACCGTGGTCGAGCTCGACGAGGCGTTCCTCTTCGTCATGGCCGCGGGCGACGGCAGTTGCCTGGCCGTCCTGGCCGACGCCGATTCCGACGTCGGCCAGGTGGCGTACGAGATGACGCTGATGGTCAAGCGCGTCGGCGACCACCTGGCGACCGCCCCGCGCACCGGGCTGCCAGCCGGAGGGTGAGTCGTAGGGCATGAGCGATTCAGGCCAGGACCACCCCGCCGACCTTTCCGTCGGCTTCCCCGACGACCCGCCCTACCCGGAACCCGACCACGCGCACTGGTTCGACGACGACGCCGGTCCCGTCGTCCGTCCCTACGCCATGACCCGCGGCCGGACCAGCCACGCGGGCCAGCACCGCCTCGACCTGATCGCGCTCGTCGTCGCCGAACCGGCGGCCGACGATCCGGTCTGGGACATGACCCTCTCCCCGGAACACGCCCACATCCTCGGGCTGTGCCGGGACCGACCGCAGTCGGTCGCCGAACTCGCGGCCGATCTCGACCTCGCGGTCGGGGTCGTCCGCGTCCTGATCGGCGACCTGGTCGACGAGGAACTGGTCCATGTGACCAGGCCGGTACCCCCGGCAGAACTACCTGATGAATCCATTCTGCGTGAGGTGATCGATGGCCTTCGGGCGCTTTAGCCGCACCGGTGCCATGCACGCGGTGTCGCCGGTCGAACCGCTGACCTTGAAGATCCTGGTCGCGGGCGGCTTCGGGGTGGGCAAGACCACCCTGGTGAGTGCGGTGAGCGAAATCAGACCCCTGCGCACCGAGGAACGGCTCTCTGAGCCGGGCGTCGGTGTCGACGACACCGGGGGAGTGGAGGGCAAGAGCACCACGACCGTGGCCATGGACTTCGGACGCATCACGCTCCGCGAGGACCTGGTGCTGTACCTGTTCGGCACGCCCGGACAGGACCGGTTCTGGTTCCTGTGGGACGAGTTGGCGCAGGGTTCGCTCGGCGCGGTCGTCCTCGCAGACACCCGCCGTCTCGCGGACTGCTTCGCCGCCATCGACTACTTCGAACGGCGCGCGATCCCCTTCGTGGTCGCGGTCAACTGCTTCGACGGAGCCGACCGGCACCCCGTGGTGACCGTACGGACGGCGCTCGACCTCGATCCCGGGGTTCCGGTGCTGCTGTGCGACGCACGGGACCGGGAGTCGGTGAAGGACGTGCTGGTGGGGGTCGTGGAGCACGCGATGTCCCTGGCGCGCGAACGGCGCCGCAGCCTCTCGGCGGGCGCCTGACACCGGGTACGCGAGACCGGTTGCACCGGACCGGGTACGTGCGGCCCGGCACCTGACACCGGGCACGTGCCCACGGGCGGCCCGGCATGGAGGCGACCCGTACCCCCGCCGACTGGGGTACGGGCCGCTGCTCTCACGGGGGCTCCGGGTCCCGGTCGCGGCGCGGGACTGTGGAGCGAGTGTGAACCTGCCGCCGGGGGCCGTCAAGCGTTCGGACAGCACGTGCTGTTCAGCGCACGGCGACGACGGCCGACCCGTGCCCGAACAGCCCCTGGTTCGCGGTGATCCCGGCGCGCGCCCCGGGCACCTGCCGGTCCCCGGCCGTACCCCGCAACTGCCAGGTCACCTCGCAGACCTGCGCGATGGCCTGCGCCGGCACCGCCTCCCCGAAGGAGGCCAGCCCGCCACTGGTGTTGACCGGGATACGACCGCCGAGAGCCGTCGCTCCCTCCCGCACGAGCTTCGCCCCCTCGCCCTCCCCGCACAGTCCGATGTCCTCGTACCACTCCAGTTCGAGCGCGGTGGACAGGTCGTACACCTCGGCGAGCGAGAGGTCGTCCGGGCCGAGCCCCGCCTCCTCGTAGGCGGCGCGCGCGATCGAGGACCGGAAGGACCCGGCGGCCGGCGCGACCGCCACCGACGAGTCGGTGGCGATGTCGGGCAGGTCCAGCACCGTCCGCGGGTAGGTGGGCGTCACTGTGGAGACGGCCCGGATCCGCACCGGGTCGGCCACCCCGCGTGCCCGCGCGAAGTCCATGCTGGTGAGGACCAGGGCCGCGCCCCCGTCGGAGGTGGCGCAGATGTCGAGCAGCCGGAGCGGATCGGCGACCACCGCCGAGGCCGCGACCTCCTCGGCGGTGACCTTCTTGCGGTAGCGGGCCCGCGGATTGAGCAGCCCGGCCGCCGCGTTCTTCACCTTGACCTGGGCGAAGTCCTCCAGGGTGTCCCCGTGCAGGGCCATCCGCCGCCGCGCGTAGAGCGCGAAGTACGCCGGGTTGGTGGCGCCCAGCACGCGGAACCGCAGCCAGTCCGGATCGTCGGGCCGGTCGCCGCCCGCCGGAGCGAAGAACCCCTTGGGCGCCGCGTCCGCGCCGACCACGAGGACCACGTCGGCCAGGCCCGCCAGGATCTGCGCGCGGGCCGCACCGATGGCCTGGGCGCCGGACGCGCAGGCCGCGTACACGCTGGTCACCCGTGCGCCCTGCCAGCCCAGGGCCCGGGCGAAGGTGGCCCCGGCGACGTATCCCGGGTAGCCGGAGCGGACGGTGTCGGCGCCGACGATCGACTGCACGTCCGTCCAGTCCAGCCCGGCGTCGGCCAGCGCCGCGCGCGCCGCGGTCCGCCCGTACTCCACGAAACTGCGGCCCCATTTCCCCCAGGGGTGCATCCCCGCCCCGAGGACCGCGATGTCGGCGCTCACTCGGCGCCTCCCACCGGCCGGAAGTGCCAGGTGGTCCAGGCGGTGTCGGCGTCCTCGTTCAGCACGCCCCCCACCACCTCGACCTCCATCCCGACCGCGAGATCGGCCACCCCCACCCCGGGTGCGGCCTGCCCCAGCACCACCATCCCCTCGGCCTCCAGCTCCACGGCGACCAGCGTGTACGGATCCCAGGGCGCGGCCGGGTCGCAGACGTACGGCGCGGGCGGCCGGTAGCGTCCGTCGGTGTAGGACCAGACCCGGCCGCGGGGGGAGAGGGGGACCTCGGCGAGCTCGCCGCCGTCGGGGCAGTGCGGATTGCGGCAGTAGGCGTCCTCACGGGGGAAGAACACCGCGGTACAGGCCGAGCATCGGGTGCCGAGCAGCCGGAAGCCCCCGCCGTCCGGCGCTTCCTCGGTGAACCACCCGCTCACGACGGGTGTGCGTGTGCGTGCCACGATGCCCCTTCCTGATCAGTGACCTGACGGATCGTCAGGAACCTGGAATCTCAGGAGTCTGCCACGGGCGGGCAGCCCTGGCACGGGTTCTCGGCAAGCCACTTCCCGGCGATCTCCGCCAACTCCCCGTCCCGCCCGGCCAGCATCATCCCGATCATCTGCGCGTCCCCGCGCAGCGACCACGCCGGATGCCCGAAGGTGGCCGGGTTGTTCCCCTCGATCAGAAAGTGCGCCGGCCACGCCGTCCCGTACCCGATCAGGGGAAGGGCGGCCAGGTAGCGCCCGCGGCCGCGCGCCACCCCGTAGACCGTCAGGGCCAGACCGGTGAGCGTGCCGGTGAGATGGATCCAGCGGGTGGCGGCGCGCGAGTGCATCGCGACGTAGTACGGCCAGAACTCCTCGTACGAGCTGAAAGTCATGCGGGCACGGTACTCACGGCCGGGCGGAGGCGACAGCCGCGCGGACGTCGTATACGCGCCCCTGCCCGCCCGGCGTCCTACCGCCGCCCGCCTCCCGAGGAGGCCCCGGTGTCCTATCCCTGACCCACGGTGCAAAGTGGCTGAGACTGATCATGGCTCCGGGGTGGCCGACGACGTCGCCCGCCTAGGGGCTGTCCGATGGGTCGTGTGACGCTCCTGCTGGGAGCTCGTTCCGTGGGACATGGGGCGGGGAGATCTTTCGGATGAAGAGTGGGCTCGGCTGGAGCCGCACGTGCCGACGAATCACGGGCGGGGTGGACGCCGGCAATGCCACCGTCGTGTGATCAACGGGATTCTGTTCCGGCAGCGGACCGGTCTCCCCTGGCGGGACCTGCCTCCCTGCTTCGGTAGCTGGAAGACGGTCCACGACCGTCATAGAAGGTGGTCAGCGGACGGCACGTGGGAGAGAATCCTGCGGGCCGTCCAGGCCGACGCCGATGCAGAGGGCCGGATCGACTGGAGCATGGTCAGCGCCGATTCCACGACCTGCCGCGCTCACCAGCACGCAGCCGGCGCCTCCACCCGTCCCCCAAAGATCCCGGGCCGCCGCAGGAGCCCGGCACGTCACCGCTCCGATGAAGCCCTGGGACGCTCGCGAGGCGGGCTCACTAGCAAGATCCACCTCGCCGGAGAAGGTGGGCGCCGCCCGCTCGGGTTCTCATCACGCCCGGCCAGTGGGGGGACGCACCGCAGGTGATTCCCGTCCTGGAAGAGATCCGCGTGCCCCGACAGGCTGGTGGACGTGCGCCAGTTCCGTACGGGCCGCAACGCGAGCACGTCGAAATAGCGGCCCTCCACGAAGGCGGGCAGCTGCAGGGATGCGAGCAGGTGCCCCAGACGGGCGGGAACGCGTTCCACGCGTCGCTGCACCCGACCGTCGTCGTACGTCTGTCACGCTGATCGCGGAATCACCCTGTTCGCCGGACGCCGGCCCGATTCACTGGATGCCGGGTCGCCTGCGATCGATGTGCCGGCGCGGTCGCCGGTGCCCGGCAGGTCCTTGGCGAGCCGGCCTGCGCGTGCGCTCACCGGGCATCGACCGGGTGAGGACGCCGAGTGTGAGCAGAGCGAGCGCCGGCAGCACGGCGACGATGATTCCCATCGGCAAGGCGTCGGTGGCGCCACCCGCGCCGGCCAGCGGAGCAAGTGCCGCGCCGAACATGAACTGGCTGAAGCCGAGCAGAGCGGCTGCCGACCCGGCGTGTCCGCCGTGGTCGGCCAGGGCCTGGGCCGCGGCGTTCGGCATGACCAGGCCCACGCTGGAGACCAGGACGAACAGGCCGATCAGGAGCACGGGCAGGGGTGCCCGTGTCAGCACCGCGCCCAGGACCGTGGTGCCACCGGCTGTCGCGCCCAGCAGACCGGCGAGCAGCAGCACGCGGGCGCCGGCCCGGGCCACCAGCCGGCCGCTGATCTGGGCGGCCGCAATGAGTCCGGCGGCGTTGACGGCGAACACGGCGCTGTACTGCTGCGGTGACAGGCCGTGGATTTCCTGCAGGACGAACGGCGAGCCGGAGATGTAGGCGAACATCGCCGCGAAGACCAGGCCGTTGGCCAGGACGTACCCGGTGAAGAACCGGTCGCTGAGCAGCTGCCCGACGACAGCCGGCAGCGGCTGGCGTGACGCGGAGGACCGGGTCTCCGGCAGTCCTGCGGCGGAGGCCGCCAGCATCACGGCGCCGAGTACAGCCAGGCTCACGAAGATCCCCGGCCAGGCCGTGACGCGCAGTAGCTGGCCGCCGAGGACCGGCGCGAACACCGGCGCCAGGCCGGTGATCAAGGTCAGTGCGGAGAAGAGACGTGCGGTGCGGGTTCCGGAGGTGCGGTCGCGGACCATGGCGTTGGCGATGACGATGCCGAACGCCCCGCCGATGCCCTGGACCAGGCGTAGGCCGACCAAGGTCCGGACGTCGGGCGCCACCGCGCAGAGCGCGCTGGCGATCGTGTAGAGGGCGAGGCCCGCCAGCAATGGACGCCGCCGGCCGTAGGTGTCGCTCAGCGGCCCGGCGATCAGCTGCCCGATGGCCAGCCCGGCCAGGCAGGCGGTGATGGTGAGCTGGGTGGCCGCGGCGCTGGCGCGCAGGTCGCCGGCGAGGTCCGGCAGTCCGGGCAGGTAGCCGTCGATGGACAGTGGTCCCAGGGCCACGAGCGCTGCGAGCAGGACGATGAATCGGGTTTGCCGGCCGGCGGCGTCGTTGCTCATGGCTCAGTACGCCACGGTGATGCGGCGGCGGATCGCGGTGCCGCTCTCGATCGTGTCGGCCAAGGCGATCGCGTAGTCGGCGTACGAGATGCGGCTGTTGCCGTCGTCGTCGGTGAGCAGGGTGTCCCCGGCGCTGCGGTAGGCCCCGGTCCGCTCGCCCGCTCCGATGACCGCGGCGGGCGACACGTACGTCCAGTCGAGGTCGTGCACGCCGCGGTAGAGGTCGAGCGCTTCGGACTGGGCCTCGGCGTTGGCCTTCCACAGCGCGGGGAAGCCCGGGTCGTCCATGACCCGGGCGCCGGTCGGCGTGCGCAGGCTACCGGCACCGCCGATGGTGACCAGGCGGGTGACGCCGGCTCGGCGGAGTCCGTCGATCAGCGCACGGGCGGCGCCGACGATCGTGGCGCGGTCGTTCTCCTGGCCGATCCGGGGGCCGACGGCCGACAGTACGGCGTCGTGGGAGGCGGCGAGGCCGGCGACCGCGGCGGCGTCTGTGACGTCACCGGTGGTCACGGTCAGGGCCTTGTGCTTGAGTCCGTCGACGTGGCCGGCTCGGGTGACCGCGGTGACGGTGTGGCCGCGACGCAGTAGTTCCTCGGTGGTGGGCCGGCCGATGTTGCCGCTGGCACCGAACAGGACGATCTTCATGTGTTGCTCCTTGTTTCTGATGGTCAGAGGACGGGCTGGCCGTCGGCGATGATGGCCGCGGTGATGCCGCGCTCGTCGGCGGCGTGCTGGAAGCGCTGCTCGATGTCGGGTTGTTCGGTGTAGAACGGCGGATTGTGGAACAGGCCGTAGTGCATGGCGCAGACGGTGCCGGCGCCGAGTGCGACGGCGGCCTCGACGCCCTGCTCGGGGGTCATGGTCGCCGGGACGTTGGCCGCGTATCCCTCGAAGTGGGCGATGACGCCGTTGACCGGGACGAACGCGACGTCGAACGGGCCGTGGTCGCGGGCGATCTGCCACCAGCTGCCGTGCCACTGGGTGTCGCCGCAGTGGATGACCCGCCGGCCGGCGCCTTCGACGACCCAGGCGACCTGGTCACAGTCGTTGCCGCGCCAGTCCAGCGAGGTCACCGGGGTGACGGTCAGCTTTCCGATGCGGCGTGACTGGCCCAGGTCCTGGGCAACGGGGGTGATGCCCACCTCGTGCAGCGCCGCCGCGCTCGGGGTGTGGCAGCCGATCGTGCCGGTGGCCGCGATCCGGGCGATCAGGTCGTGGTCGTAGTGGTCGGGGTGCAGGTGGGTGATGAGGGCGTGGGTGCCGGGCGGGGTATCGACCGGGTCGACCGGCCGGTGCGGCGGCCCCATCACTGGCGCCAGCGGAGCGACGTTCTCGAGCGGGTCTATCAGCAGGCGGGTGTCGCCGAGACGGATCTCGACGCCGGCCCAGGCCAGCCGACGTACGGAAAGGGTGGGGGTCATGGGCAGCGACGCTAGACCGACGTTGTTGAGAAAGTCAACAAGAGAGTTTTGAATCTCAACACCGCGATGTAGGGTGGTGGCATGCGCACCTACGGGCAGTACTGCGGCATCGCGAAAGCACTGGACACCATCGGCGACCGATGGACTCTGCTGATCGTCCGTGAACTGCTCGCCCTGGGTCCGTGCCGGCACACCGACCTGCGCAACGGGCTGCCCGGGATCGCCAGCAACCTGCTGGTCGACCGGCTCCGCGAACTCGAGGAAGCCGGCCTGATCCACCGCGAGGCCGCCCCGCCGCCGGTGGCCACCACCCTGTTCTCCCTCACCGAGCGTGGCCGCACGCTGGAGCCGGTGCTGCAGGAGCTGAGCCGGTGGGGCGTGCCGCTGTTGCGTGAGCCGGGCGGCAGCGACACCTTCCGCACCCACTGGCTGGACATGCCCGCCCGGGCACTGACCGACCACCGCCCCGACCAGCCGGCAATCGCCCTGCAACTGCACGCCGACGGCAGCGAGGACCTGGTCATCGAAGTCAAGGACGGCTCGGTGCACACACACGCCGGCCGGGTCGACCACCCCACCGCGTCACTGACCGGACCGCCGCACCTGCTGGCCGCGACCCTGCTCGGCGACCTCGATCTGAGCGCCGCAGTACAGCAAGGCCTGCGGCTCAGCGGCGAACGCGAGGCAGTACTGCGCATCCTGCCCCGCTGATGTGCGACATCCCGTGAGTTCTCCTGAGCTCTGCTGAGTCCCTTCCCTTGTGGCCAGGGGGTTTCTCCTCCTTCGAGCGCTCTGTGGTCCGGTGACGTAACTTCGGGATTCCTGAAGCGTTCTCACCTCGTCCGACCGATCAGCAGTCGGGCTGAAGGCGAGGAGGCTCGGGTTGGCGGCACTGGCAGTCGTACGGGACCTGTGTGAGCACTGGGCGCCCGCATCGGTTGAGGAGCTGGAGCGGTTCGAGGCCGACGTGCTGTCCGGGTTCGTCCTCGCGCGGGCCTCGGCAGGGCTGGCAGACGGCACAATCCGCGGGGACGTCGGGCA
Organism: Streptomyces sp. NPDC097617; assembly: GCF_044761485.1. NCBI lineage: Bacteria > Bacillati > Actinomycetota > Actinomycetes > Kitasatosporales > Streptomycetaceae > Streptomyces > Streptomyces sp. NPDC097617. The sequence goes on along the minus strand of NZ_JBIWCL010000007.1, from coordinate 15,894 downwards.
TCTGGACCAGATCAGGACCTGGTTCGGTCGACCGCTGTGGGACATGGAGCCGGCCGACGCTGACGCGTACTTCGGGAAGGTCCTGCGGGGTTCGCCGAGCGGGACTCGGCTGGGCCGGTCGCAGGCGCTGACCACGTACTTCATGTTCCTGGAGTTGCGGCACAAGGTCGAGCTCCATCGGATGACGGGCCGGGTCGTCGAGTGCCCGATCGACGAGATGAACAAGCCGCGTGGGGCCAAGGACGCCCAGCTGCGGATTCCGCCGAGCGAGCCGGAGGTCGGAATACTGTTCACTGGCTGGGGCGGTGAACTGGCGACCTGTCGAAAGTTCGCCCCTACCGCCAGGAACTACACCGCCTCGAAGCTGTTGTCCCAAGTCGGCCTGCGGGTGAGCGAGGCATGCGGGCTCGACCTGGACGACATCAAGTGGGACTTGGGGCGCTTCGGCAAGCTCCACGTCCGCCACGGCAAGGGCGCCCGCGGCTCGGGTCCGCGCGAGCGGATGGTGCCGCTGATCAACGGCGCCGACCGGACACTTCGGTGGTTCATCGAGGACGTCTGGGGCCAGTTCGACGACGACCACACCCGTCCCGGCGCCCCGCTGTTTCCCTCCGAGCGCAAGAACACCGACGGCTCTTCGCGCCGGGCCGGCGACGACGCTTTGCGTGACGGCCTCAAGAACGCGGCCAAAGCGCATCTGCCGGGGTGGGGCGAGAAGCTGACGCCGCACGTCCTTCGGCACTTCTGCGCATCCCAACTCTATGCGAACGGGCTGGACTTGCTCGCGATCCAGGAGGTCTTGGGACACTCCTGGATCGCCACGACGATGCGCTATATCCACGTTCAGCAGACCCGGGTCGAGGACGCCTGGGTCACCGGGATGGAACGGGCCGCGAAGCGGCTGGAAGGACTGATCCGATGAGGTGGAACCTGCGGTTGACCGCCGCGAACAAGGGCATCTGGAAGGCGTCCGAGCTTCAGCGAAACCTCGCGGAGCACGGCCTGGTGATCTCGGCCGGGAAGATGTCCGGGCTGTGGTCCGGGCAGCCGGTCTCACTCAAGCTGGAGGACCTGGACGTCATCTGCGTCGTCCTCGGCTGCGAGATCGGAGACCTGCTGATCCCGGAGCCGGGCAAGGTCAACCGCCCTGGTCAGGAGGAGACCGGTCGAGTCGCGGTCGGCTCCGGCACCACTGCCCCGGCGGTAGTGCCCAAGCGCCGCGATGGCCGGTCGCTGCCTCCGGCATGAGCCGGTATCCGAAGGGCTACCGCAAGCCCACCGACTCCTGCGACAGCTGCCTGGCCTGGGGCGACTTCAGCGGACGCCTCTGCCCTGCCTGCTACATGTTCGGCCGCAGTCACAAGACAGCCACCTGCGTCGGCTGCCGCCGCGTCCAGCCGCTGAAGTGGGATTACTGCCGTCTGTGCTGGTGCCAGGCCCGGCTCCACGCCAAGACCACCGTCGGCCAGTCGCCCGCCGAGGCGGAGGTGAGGGCCCGGCTCAACGCCGTCCGGCACCACCAACTGTTCTTCATGGGCTTGCACTACCGCAGAGGATCTGCACCTGTCGTTGCGCGCCGCGGAGGAGGGCGGGGAGCCGTCCGGAAGCCGCCACCCGCGCCGGCCTGGCGGCCGAGTGCCGGCTGGAGACAGCTACCGCTGTTCGGGCAGGTCCCGCGTGACTACGGCCGTCTCGACCCGGCCGCCGTCGATCTGGCCAGCCCCTGGCTGGCCTGGGCGAAGTACCTCGCCTACCAGCTCGCCGAGGCACGGGGCTGGGGACGGGGCATCCGCTTCGCCGTCAACCGCGGCCTGGCCATCGTGCTCACCGAGTACGTCGAGGGCGACGTCATCCGCCACAGCGAGGTCTTCACCCCGCTCAGGGCCCTCGATCTCAGGTTCGGACACACCGCCACGGTCCTTGAGGAGATGGGGATCTTCCTGGACGACAGCGAGCCCTCCTTCGAACGCTGGCTTGCCGAGCGCCTGGAGGGCCTCGCCCCCGGCATCGGTGCGGAGGCTGAGCGCTGGACCCGGGTTCTGCATGACGGCGGCCCCCGCAGCCTTCCCCGGCAGCAGAGCACGGTCTGGCTCTACCTCAACGGGGCCCGTCCGGCACTGCTGGGCTGGTCGGACCGCTACGACCACCTGCGGGAGGTGACCCGCGAGGACGTCCTCACCCACCTCAAGACCCTGCACGGCCACCACCGCCGAGACCAGCTCGGCGCCCTGCGTTCCCTGTTCACCTGGGCCAAGCGGACCGGCCTGATCTTCCGCAACCCCACGAGCCGCATCAAGGTCGGCCAGAACGAGTACGGCGTGCTCCAACCACTCGCGCCCGCCCAGATCGACCGCTCCGTCGCGGCAGCCACCACCCCGGCCGCGCGACTGATTCTCGCCCTCGCCGCGGTTCACGCCGCCCGGGTCGCCCAGATCGGCACCCTCTTGCTCGACGACCTCGACATCGGCAACCGCCGGCTGACGATCGCCGGACGAGCACGCCCGCTCGACGACCTCACCCTGAAACTGCTGCTGGACTGGCTGGAGCACAGACGCAGCCGGTGGCCCAACACGGCGAACCTCCACTTACTGATCAACAACCAGACCGCCACGAAGACTGGCCGCGCCAGCAACCACTGGATCAGCACTGCGGTGCGCGGGCAGGACGCGACCCTTGGAGCGTCTCCGCGTCGACCGGCAACTCGAAGAGGCCCTCACCCACGGGCCCGATCCGCTCCACCTCGCCCAGGTGTTCGGGCTGGATGAGAAGACCGCAATGCGTTACGCAGACTCCGCGCGGGCCCTGCTGGAGCAAGCTGTCGAGCAGAAGCACCAGTGAAACCTGTTCGACCGGGACCCGAGATTGAAGCGAACATGGGCGGATGCCGTCGACCGAAGCAGCAGCCAACGAACTACAGGACCGCGCCACTCTCTGGAGCGTGGGCGAGATCCCCGCGAGCGATGTCGTCAGCGCGGCCTGTGACGCGCTCGTCGCCGGCCTAGACAGCCCCGGACTTCGGGTGCTGGCAGCCTGCACACGCGCCGAGGCGGACTACGACGTGCACGACTTGCTCCCCGAAGCGCTCGATGAGCTCGGCCTCATTCTCTATCCGGCCGCCAGCGAGGTCGGCCAAGAAGCCGCCGCGCGAGCGCTCGCACGACGCATGCTGGCCGGCGAGCTGAAACCTTGGGAGCTCACCTTCCGGATCAACCAGCGTTACGGGCATGAGCTGCCCCTGACAGCACGGCTCGGCGAACTCGATGACGAGTACGCCTTCCTCGAATACGGCGGCGACGAAGCAGTCGCTCAGATCGATGCTGAGGTCATAGCCGAAGCCCGCCGCCTTGCCGCAGTCCACCCCCGCGTTCCCGCCGAACCCACGGACGTCCCCACCTGATGCACACGGACCGACCCGCGAGTTCCCACTGAACAAGCTTCAGTTTCCCTGAACCCACGGGGCTCTCCGGGTATGAGTAGTTGCCGTACAGAAAGTGCCGCTGAGATTGATCTTGCCCGTGCTGGGCTACTTCGCGGGGGCTTCGAGCTGGCGGGGGCCGGCGCCCGCGCGCAGTTCGCGTAGGTCGGGAATGTGGTTGTACAGGGTGCCCGGGAGACGCCGAGCAGCTTGGCGATCGAGGTGATGGAGCGACCGGGGTCGGGCAGCAGGTCGCGTGCGCCCGGATGACTTCCTCGGTGGCGACTGTGGGGCGTCCGCCGACGCGGCCCCGGGCGCGGGCTGCGGCCGGGCCCTCGTTGGTGCCGATGACGATGAGTTCGCGGATGAACTCCGCGAGGGCGGCGAAGACGTGGAAGACGAGCCGGCCGCCGGGGGTGGTGGTGTCCAGGTTCTCGTGCAGCGAGGTGAAGCCGATCCCGCGCTCGCGCAGCTCGGCGACCATGTTGATGAGGTCCTGGAGGCCGCGGCCATAGCGGTCGAGCGAGGGGACCACGAGGGTGTCGCCGGGGTCGAGGAAGGCGTGGCACGCCTTCAGCTCGGGGCGCAGCGCGTTCTTGCCGGACTTCTTGTCCGCGAAGATCTTCCGGCACCCGGCGGCGGTGAGCGCGTCGATCTGCCGTTCGAGCTTCTGTCCGCCGGTGGAGACCCGGGCGTATCCGATCTTGATGTGCACTGGAAGCCCAGCGTGTTCAGCAGCGGCGGCAGCATCTGCCGGTAGTACGAGCTGCACGAGGAGCGCAGGGTGGTGCGGACCTTGGCCTTGAAGACCTTCTCGTTCGCCTTCGCCTCGGCCACCAGCTCGCGCAGTGTCCTCTCCCCGACCACCGGGAACAGTGCCCGGCGTACGACCTCGTCGGGCTTGTCGACCGCGGCCGTCGCCAGCTTGAAGAGGATGCCCTCCTTGCCGCGGACCTTCTTCAACTCGGCGGTGAGCTGCTTCTCCACCCGCCGCTCGGCACGGGCGTTGATCTTGTGGACCAAGGCGATCAGCAGTTCCACCAGGGCATCGGTGATCTCACCCTGGCGGGACGCGCACAGCGCGGCCAGCAGCGTCGTCCGTACGTCCTCCCCCGTCCTCCCCTGCATCCCGGAAGTCCGAGGGGTACATCTTGATCGCCCGTGCCCGCCAGGCGGCCACCAGCTTCTCCGAGCAGTCCGCGAACAGTCCCTCCGGCAGACCCAGATGCCGGACGGCGGTCAGCTTGGTGATCTCCGTCAGGAGCGAGTCAAGCCCCACCGCGCCGGGGTCCCGCTTCAGCGCGGCCAGCAGCTCGGTGCCGTCGTCATTGCCCACCGCCACCAGCTCCAGCAGGCGCCGGGCGCACACGTCACCCAGGCGTGCGACGGTCCTCGCGCAGAAGACCCGGTCCGCCCGCGCCCGGCCGGCGGCCACGATCCGCTCGATACGGCCCGGGGGCTCGATGCGGTCGCTGCGACACTGCACGAGCAGGGCCTCGCGCAGCCGGTCCTCGACCAGCTCGACGGGGCAGACCTCATCGGCGAGCAAGCCGGTCAGCCGTTCCTCGTCGGCGCGGGTCGACGGGCGGAAACCGGGGGCTTCACGGATCTGCGTACGGTGCCCCTTCGCGGACCGGGACGACAGGTCGTAGTTCGCCAGGTCCCCGCCCGGCACCTTGACCACGTCGGCGACGTAGTCGACCGCGGCCGGGGGGAACTCCTCCAGGAACTGGGGGAACCGGCCCTCCAGCTCGAAATACTTCAGCATCAGCATCAGCATCAGCATCAGCATCAGCATCAGCACGAAGCCGAGCCGGGTCGGGCCCGACTTGTTCGCGACCAGGTCCCAGTCACTCCCCACCGGTGTCCAACACGCCACCACGTCCTCGGGCGACCACTCCCGGCGCATGAACCCCTACCCTCCACCGACTGCTCGTTCGGCCTAACGAACAGGCGGGGCCCGAAGCAATGGGAGGTCGGAGGTCAGCGGCAGCTACTTTGCACCGTGGGTCACGGATAGGGCACCGGGGCCGAGGAGACCCGCAACAGCCCTCATCCGCATACCCCTTGGCATACCATCGCCGGATGCCGGCACACCTGAAGGACTCGCACTGCTCCACCTGCGGAGCGCCCTACGCCACCCCCGCCTGGCCCCGCACCTGCGCGGCCTGCGGGGCGACCGCCTACCGCAATCCGCTGCCGGTGGCGGTCACCCTCCTCCCCGTCGAGGACGCCGACGGCACCGGCCTCGTGGTCATCACCCGCACCATCGAGCCGGCCCTCGGCGGCATCGCCCTGCCCGGCGGGTTCATCGACTTCGGCGAGGACTGGCGCGAAGCCGTGGTCCGTGAGCTCCGCGAGGAGACCGGCATCGAGGCCCCGGCCGCCGAGGTCACCCTGGCCGACGCCCTCAGCTCCCCGGCGGGCCACCTCCTGCTCTTCGGCCTCCTCCCGCCCCGCCCGGTCGCCGACCTCCCCGCCTCGAAGCCGACGGACGAGACCACGGGCTGGCACATCCTGCGCACCCCGTCGGCCCTCGCCTTCCCCCTCCACACCCAGGCGGCGGCGTCCTGGTTCGCGGGCACGTACGCCTGAGCCCGTCGCCGCGCGCCCGGGCCGGCTGCTGCCGGCCCGGGCGCGCGGTGTCAGCTCCCGCGGGCGCTTCAGTGCCAGTTGCTGATCTGTACGTCGCGCGGATGCGGAGCGCCGGTGCCCGTCTCCACCAGGGACTTCAGGCTCATCAGGAAGATCGCCCACTTGGTGCTGCAGTGGTTCATGAACTCGACCGGTTCGCGCCAGCCCGCGTGCGTGAACAGCACGATCGTCCACTCGCCGTCCTGGGCCAGCTCGAAGCCCACCGTGGTCCCGACCCACTCGGCGGGACCGTCGACGACCTCCCACAGCACCCGCGCGTTCGCTCGGAGGTCGAGCACCTTCATGTCGAAGCCGCCCAGGTCGCCGAAGCGGAACGCGAGGACGTCGTCACCGTTCCCGCTCGTGTCGGTCGTCCACCACTCGGCCAGTCCCTCGACCGTGGTGAGCGCCTCGTAGACCTTCTCGGGGGGCGCGGTGATTCCCACCCGGTGCAGGATGTCAGCCATCTCGGTCTCCTTACTTCTCGGGTCGCTCGGGTCGCTCAGGTCGCTTCGCGGGTTGCTTCTCGGGCTGCTTCGCCCATTCCTTCTCGGATTCCTTCTCCGCGTTCCTGTCCCGTTGGATCGCCTCGGCGAGGCTCTTGACGCGCCTGAGGCGGGCATCCCACATCTCACCGACGGAGTTCAGCTGCGCCACGGCACGGGCCAGCTGCGCCTCGTCCACCCGGTAGTGCTTCTCCCGCCCCGCGGGCGCGGACCGGACGAGCCCGACCCGGTCGAGCACGGCCAGGTGCTTGGTCACGGCCTGCCGGGTCACCGGCAGGTGTGCGCTGAGCGTCGTCGCCGTCCCCTGGCCCTCGGCCAGCAGGAGGTCGATCATGCGGCGCCGGGTCGGGTCGCCTATCGCGGACCAGAGGTCGTCGTCGACGGCGGTGCTCATCGCGCGGCCGCCAGCCGCTTCGCGGTCGCGACCAGGCGCGGCAGGTAGAAGTCCCAGCCCTGCCGGTGGTCGTTGTAGTGGGCCTCGAGCACGGCGGCCTCCCAGCCCCGCTCGCGGTAGCCGCTCTCGCGGAAGCGGACCGTGGTCCCCTCGCCCTCGGGGGCGAGTTCGAAGGTCACCAGCAGTGAGTTGCCGGGGCCCACCGCCTCCGCCTGCGTCTCCTTCTCGTCGTAGGTCCAGCGGAAGGAGAACAGTCGTGGGGGGTCGGCCTCCACCACCGTGAACGGGCTGGAATCGCGCCGGCCGGTCTCCGCATCGGTCCAGGTGAGGCGGCCCGTCGCGCCTGCGGCCGGCTCGAAGGCGGTCTCGGCGCTCCACCAGTCCCGGATGTGCTCGGGGCTGCTGAGCACCTCGAACACCACCTCCGGCGAGGCGTCGATGTGCAGCTCGCGCTCGATGCTCCCGTACTCCATGGCCGTCTCCACCTTTCGCAACCTTCGGTTGCATATAAAGCTAGCCCACCCACGGCCAACGCGCAACCATCGGTTGCGTGAATGGGCGGCGACTACAGCCCCCGTACGGTGACCCCCTCCACCGGCGTCCCCGCCTCGTCCTCCACCACCACCGCGTCCCCCACCCACCGCACCGTGTACCGCTCCACCTCGCCCGCCCCGAAACCCGGCCCCGGGTCCCGGATCACCACTCCACCCCCCGTACGCCCCCGCGCCGGGGCCCACGCCTCCAGCTCCACCCCGTCGTCGTCGCCGCTGTCGCCCGAGGTGCCGCGGACCGGAATCAGCGACCCCGCCCGCGCCAGCACCGGGATCCGCCCCTGCGGCGCGTCCAGCAGGATCTGGCCCGGGCCCTCGTACGCCGCCCCCGTCGCGGTGTCGTACCAGCGGCCCCGCGGCAGCCTTACCGCCCGCCGGTCCGCCCCGCACTCCAGCACCGGCGCCACCAGCAGCGCGTCACCCAGCAGGAAGGCGTCCTCGCAGTCCCGCAGCTGCCGCTCCTCCGGTGTCCCCCACCACACCGGCCGTACATACGGGGCGCCCGTCCGCCGCGCCAGATGGGCCAGCGTCACGAAGTACGGTCGCAGCCGCTCCCGTTCCGCCATCACCGCCCCGGCCTGCTCCGCCACCTCCGGCCCGAACTCCCACGGCTCCCGCCGCCCCGCCCAGATCGCCGAGTGCGTCCGGAACAGCGGGAGATAGGCCCCCAGTTGCAGCCACCGCACGTACAACTCCGGTGACGGGGAACCCCCGAACCCGCCGACGTCCGGACCCGAGTACGGGACCCCGCACAGCCCGAGCCCCAGGACCAGTGCCAGCGAGGCCCGCAGCCCCTCCCAGCTGGACTCCACATCACCCGACCACGTGCCGCCGTACCGCTGCATCCCCGCCCACCCCGACCGCGAGAACAGGAACGGCCGCTCGGCCGGCCGCAGCCGCACCAGCCCCTCCCACCCCGCCCGCGCCATCCCCAGCGCGTACACGTTGTGGCCCTCGCGGTGGTCCCCGCCCGCCCCGTCCAGCGCGTGCCGCGCCGACCGCGGCAACGTGTTGTCCCCGAACGGCGCGAAGGACACCGGCTCGTTCATGTCGTGCCAGAAGCCGGCGAAGCCCTGCGCGAGCCGCTCCTCGTACAGCCCGCCCCACCACTCGCGCACCGCCGGATCCGTGAAGTCCGGGTACGCGCACTCGCCCGGCCACACCTCGCCGTGCACCTCCTCGCCCCGCGCGCCCCGCACGAAAGCGCCCCCCTTCCCCACCGCCGAGCCCGACGTGTGCACCGCGTCGCCCACCTTCACCGCCGGGTCCACGATCGACACCAGCCGGACCCCGAGCTCCCGCAACTCCCGCGCCAGTCCCGGCAGATCCGGGAACCGATCCTCGTCCACGGTGAACACCCGGTGCCCGTCGTAGTGATCGATGTCCAGGTGTACGGCCGACAGCGCGAGCCCGCGCGACGCGTACCCCGCGACCACCCGCCGCACCTCTTCCGCGCTCCCGAACCCCCAGCGCGCGTGCTGGTACCCGAGCGCCCACTCCGGCGGCACCGCCGCCGCCCCCGTCAGCCCCGACCACCCCTGAAGCACCCGCGCCGGCGTCCCCACCAGCACCCAGCACCGCAGCGGCCCGCCCTGCATCCGCAGCTCACTCGCCCCCGGCCGGTCCGCCCCCGAGCCCGCGCCCTCCTCGCCCTCGCGCAGCACCACCCGGCCGTCCCACGGATTGTCGTGGAACACCAGATGCGTCCCCGCGTCCGCGACCACCATCTGCACCGGCATCGTCAGGTACAGCGGATCGGTCCCCGGCCCGAACCCCCCCTTCGGATCCGTGTTCCACAGCCGGTACGCCCCGTCCCGCAGCCGCGGCCCCGCGGCCCGCCCGCCCAGCCCGAAGAACCGCGCGTCCGCCGGCACCTCGCTGCGCTGCAGCCACCGCGCCGCGCCCATCCGCGGATCCACGGGCTCCCACCACCGAGGCGGCGACTCCCGCCGCAGCACCGTCCCGCCGGGCGTGCGCACCTCCACCGCCCCGTGCCGGGACACCGCCACCGTCACCCGCTCCGACACGACCCGCCAGCCGCCCCCGGTGTCCGGCTCCAGCTCGGCCCGCGGATCCGGTTCGGGCCCGTCGCCCACCACCGCGTACGAGGGTGTCGGCCCGGCGCCGTCCCAGCCCCAGAACACCGCGCCGCCCACCGTGACCCGTACCAGCAGCTCCGAGCGCGCGAACCGCAGTACGCCCCCGCCCGGCCGGGCCTCCGTACCGGTCAGCAGACCCGGCACGCGCGCCCGCTCCGCGCCCCGGCGCGGGAGCCCCACCGCGTCCGCGCGCCGGTGGCGCCATGCCGAGCGCCAGGCGCGCCGGCCGCGCTCCGTACCCAAGTCCTTCACCGCACGCACCAGATCACGACCGTTCATGCCGCTCACCCTGCCACCGGCCCCTGGGCGAGAGGACGGCGTTCAACTGCCGTTCACCCGGCAGCGGCACCCTCGCGGCGATCACCCGACCCGCCAGAGCGACCCTGGTGCAGGGGACGATCACATGGCATGGTCCCTGTGAGCCGCCGCGCCCACACCCTCGCGCGATGGCACCGTACGCACACGAAGCGCGAGCCGCAGACTTGACCGGGAGCCGACCCATGACCTCAGCCACGCAGCCGGAACCCCTCTGGGCGCCGGGCCCCGACCGGATCGCCGCGGCCCGGATCACCGCCTTCCAGGCCTGGGCCGCCGAGCACCACGGAGCCCCCGCCGACGGTGGCTACCCCGCGCTGCACCGCTGGTCCGTCGACGAGCTGGACACCTTCTGGCAGGCCGTCGCCGAGTGGTTCGACGTCCGCTTCACCACCCCGTACCGGTCCGTCCTCGCCGACCGTTCGATGCCCGGCGCACGCTGGTTCGAGGGAGCCACCCTCAACTACGCCGAGCACGCGCTGCGCGCCGCCGAGGACCCGGCGCGCGCCGGCGACCCCGCCCTGCTGTACGTGGACGAGACCCATGAGGTCGTCCCCGTCGCATGGGCCGAGCTCCGCCGCCAGGTCGGGTCGCTCGCGGCCGAACTGCGCGCCCTGGGCGTACGCCCAGGCGACCGGATCAGCGGCTACCTCCCCAATATCCCCGAGGCCGCCGTCGCCCTCCTCGCCACCGCCGCCGTCGGCGGCGTCTGGACCTCCTGCGCCCCCGATTTCGGCGCCCGCAGCGTCCTGGACCGCTTCCAGCAGGTCGAACCCGTCGTCCTCTTCACCGTCGACGGCTACCGGTACGGCGGCAAGGAGCACGACCGCCGCGACACCGTCGCCGAGCTCCGCGCCGACCTGCCCTCCCTGCGCGCCGTCGTCCACATCCCGCTCCTCGGCACGCCCGCCCCCGCCGGCGCCCTCGACTGGTCCGCCCTGACCGCGGGCGACACCGAGCCGGTCTTCGAGGCGGTCCCCTTCGACCACCCGCTCTGGGTGCTGTACTCCTCCGGTACGACCGGCCTCCCCAAGGCCATCGTCCAGTCCCAGGGCGGCATCCTCCTCGAACACCTCAAGCAGCTCGGCCTGCACTGCGACCTCGGCCCGGAGGACCGGTTCTTCTGGTACACCTCCACCGGCTGGATGATGTGGAACTTCCTCGTCTCCGGCCTGCTCACCGGCACGACCGTCGTCCTCTACGACGGCAGCCCCGGCTACCCCGACACCGGCGCCCAGTGGCGCATCGCCGAGCGCACCCGCGCCACTCTCTACGGCACGTCCGCCGCCTACGTCATGGCCTGCCGCAAGGCCGAGGTCCACCCGTCCCGCGACTTCGACCTCTCCGCCGTGAAGTGCGTGGCCACCACCGGCTCCCCGCTCCCGCCCGACGGCTTCCGCTGGCTGCACGACGAGGTCGCCGAGGACCTCTGGATCGCCTCCGTCAGCGGCGGCACCGACGTGTGCAGCTGCTTTGCGGGCGCCGTCCCCACCCTCCCCGTGCACATCGGTGAACTCCAGGCCGCCTGCCTCGGTACGGACCTCCAGGCCTGGGACCCCTCCGGCAAGCCGGTCATCGGTGAGGTCGGCGAGCTCGTCGTCACCCATCCGATGCCGTCCATGCCGATCCACTTCTGGAACGACTCCGACGGCAGCCGCTACCGCGACAGCTACTTCGAGATGTTCCCGGGCGTCTGGCGCCACGGGGACTGGATCACGATCACCGACCACGGCTCGGTGATCATCCACGGCCGCTCCGACTCCACCCTCAACCGGCAGGGCGTCCGGATGGGCTCCGCCGACATCTACGAGGCCGTCGAACGGCTCCCCGAGATCAAGGAATCCCTGGTCATCGGCCTGGAGGAACCGAACGGCGGCTACTGGATGCCGCTCTTCGTCCACCTCAGCCCCGGCGCGGTCCTCGACGACGACCTGCGCGCCCGCATCAAGGCGACGATTCGCGAGGAACTCTCCCCGCGCCACGTCCCCGACGAGGTCATCGAGGTCCCGGCCATCCCGCACACCCTCACCGGCAAGCGCATCGAGGTCCCGATCAAGCGCATGCTGCAGGGCGCCCCCCTGGCCAAGGCGGTCAACCCGGGTTCCGTCGACAACATCGACCTCCTCCGCTTCTACGAGGAGCTGGCCCGCGCCCGCGGCTGAGGTCACTGTCAGTGGCATTGATTACTCTGGGTGAGCAAGTGATTGCGGCACTCAGGGGGAGCCATGCCACGCAGGACGAACCACACCGGTACGCACCGGACCCGTACCACCGACCGGCGCCGCACGCTGCGCCGCGAGGTCCCCGGCACCGTCGGCCTACTGACCGACGCCGGGGACTTCGCGGCCATGCGCGGCTACCGCAGCTTCACCTTCGACGACCACCGGGACTACCTCCACCACATGGACGGCCTGCTCCGCTCCCTCGCGGCCCAGGGCATCCACACCACCGTCGCCCTCTTCGATCCCGAGGAGTACGCCGAGTACTGCGGGGAACACGACCTCGACCCGGACAGCGCCGAGACCCGCGCCCGCTTCACCGCCGAGCTGGCCGGCAGCGGCGCGGTCCTCCCGTACAGCGGCCAGCCCATCGACGAGCTCGTCCCGCTCCTGGTCGACGAGGCCGTGCGCCAGGCCACCTGGGAGTACGCCACCGGGCTCCTCGCGGAAGTAGGCCGCTGCGCGGACTGCGGCGAGGACATCGGACATGCCTCCTTCCAGCGCGCCACCGACGCGCTCAAAAGGCTCGTGGCCGGCGCCGGAGTCGGCCACCACCACTTCGTGTGCAGCGTCCCGACCGAGGCACAGCAGCTCGTCGCCGTGCTGCACGCCGACACCACCGGCGCCCCGGACACCCCGCCGCGCGTCGAGAGCCGGGAGGGCCTCGACTTCGTGACCGTCCTCGCCGCGGGGCTCGCCCTCGGCGGGCCCGGGGGACTGGTGGTGCGCAGCTCCGCCGAGGGCCGGGGGGACCGGGTGCACGGCTGGCGCCTGGACCGTGGCCGGCTCACCGTCCTGACGGCCGCGGCCGTCTTCAACGCCTACTGCACCGACGCCGACACCGGAGACCCCGTCGCCCCCGAATCTGGCGTCGAATACTGCCCGGGCTACGAGGTCGACCTACCCGGACCGCACCACTGACCGGGACCGGGACGCACCGAGGGGCCCCCGCCACCGGCGAGGACCCCTCGGAACGAACACCGCACCATCCAGCGGCTACCGGCTACCGGCTACTCGCCGGACAGCACCGCCTGCGCGGCCACACGGGCCTCCTCGGCGGTGTCCGCCGCGCGCGCGGCCGCCGCAGCACGCTCGCACTGGGCCAGCGTGTACTTGGCGAGCGTCGCCCGCACAAAAGGAATCGAAGCGGCACCCATGGAGAGGGAGGTGACACCCAGACCGGTCAGCACACAGGCCAGCAGCGGGTCGGAGGCCGCCTCGCCACAGACACCACAGCTCTTGCCCTCCGCCTTGGCGGCATCCGCCGACATGGCGATCAGGTCGAGCAGCGCCGGCTGCCACGGGTCCTGGAGCCGCGACACGGCGCCGACCTGGCGGTCGGCGGCGAAGGCGTACTGGGCCAGGTCATTCGTGCCCAGCGACAGGAACTCGACCTCCTGAAGGATCGAACGTGCCCGCAGCGCGGCGGAAGGGATCTCCACCATCGCTCCGAACTTCGCCTTCAGACCCGCCTGGCGGCACGCGTCCGCGAACGCCTTGGCGTCGATGCGGTCGGCGACCATCGGGGCCATGACCTCGAGGTAGACCGGCAGCCCCTCGGCGGCCTTGGCCAGCGCGGTGAGCTGAGTACGCAGCACGTCCGGGTGGTCCAGCAGCGAGCGCAGCCCGCGCACACCCAGCGCCGGGTTGGGCTCGTCGCCCGGGGTCAGGAAGTCCAGAGGCTTGTCGGCGCCCGCATCGAGCACCCGTACGACCACGCGGCCCTCGGGGAAGGCTTCGAGCACCTTGCGATAGGAGTCGACCTGCTTCTCCTCCGACGGTGCCTTCTTGCTGTCGTCCAGGAAGAGGAACTCGGTGCGGAACAGGCCCACACCCTCCGCACCGGCCTCGACGGCCGCCGGCACGTCCGCGGGACCGCCGACGTTGGCCAGCAGCGGCACCTTGTGACCGTCGGACGTCGCGCCCGGACCGGACGAGGCGGACAGAGCCGCCCTGCGCTCGGCGGCCGCGGCCTCCAGCTCGGCCCGCTTCTGCGGCGACGGCTCGACGAACAGGTCGCCCGTGCTGCCGTCCACCGCGATCATCGTGCCCTCGGCGATCTCACCGGCACCCGGCAGCGCCACGATCGCCGGCACGCCCAGCGCCCGCGCGAGGATCGCGCTGTGGCTGGTCGGCCCGCCTTCCTCGGTCACGAAACCGAGGACGAGCGCGGGGTCGAGCAGGGCGGTGTCGGCGGGAGCCAGGTCCCGCGCGATCAGCACGTACGGCTCGTCGCTGTCGGGCACACCCGGCATCGGCACGCCCAGCAGCCGCGCGACGATGCGGTTGCGTACGTCATCCAGGTCGGCCACGCGGCCGGCCATGTACTCGCCGGCCCCCGCGAGCAGGTCGCGGTACGAGGCGAACGCGTCGTACACACCCCGCTCGGCGGTGCTGCCGACGGCGATCCGCCGGTCGACGTCCGCCATCAGCTCGGGGTCCTCGGCGATCATCGCCTGGGCCTCGAGCACGTGCTGGGCCTCGCCACCGGCCAGCTGGCCACGTGCGACGAGATCGGCCGCCACGGCACTCACGGCCTGACGGGCGCGCCCCTGTTCGCGCGCCGCCTCATCCGCGGTGATCCGCTTGGCCGGCGGTTCCAGAACCGCCGTGCCCATGTGCCGCACCTCGCCGATCGCCACCCCGTGGCTCACGCCGACGCCTCGCAGCGTTGTCTCCATTTCACCCGTCTCCGATTGAGCGGCGGGCCGAGCCGCCGCGGTGGATGTCCGACTCGCCCGTTACGTACAGGGGGAGGCGTCACTGCCAGCTGAAGAGAGCCTCGTCAGCCTTCACATCGCCGGACTCGACGACGTCGGAGAGGGAGTCGGCCGTCGCCTCGAGCGCCACGACGGGACAGATCGGCGACTTGCCGGCCTTCTCGACCGCAGCGGGGTTCCAGCGGATGACGGCCTGGCCGCGGGTCACGGTGTCGCCCTTGTTCACGAGGAGCTCGAAGCCCTCGCCGTTGAGCTGAACCGTGTCGATCCCGAGGTGCGTGAGCACACCGTGGCCCTCGCTGTCGACGACTACATACGCGTGCGGGTGCAGGGAGACGATCACACCGTCGACGGGGGAAACCGCCTCCGAGGGCTCGCGCACGGGATCAATCGCGGTGCCCGGTCCCACCATCGCGCCGGAGAACACCGGATCGGGCACTGCCGCGAGTCCGATGGCGCGCCCGGCAAGTGGGGACGTCACGCTGGTCATGGGGGCCTCCCAGGGGTGGGGCTCTTCGTGTCGCCGTCACTACCTGTCGCGAACGGCGTACTCTTCAGAAGGATATGGCACAAGATGTTCGGGTTCGCCCGATGTTGGTGCTGGTCCGGGCTGACCCTCCGGCACGGAGACTAGTGGACTAGACCGGTGGACTAGACCATACGCCTGAATCGATTTGCTTGGGCACCCCCAGAGCTGTACTGTCGTGACTCCCGCCAGGACGCCTCGTGTGAACTTCTCGCGAACGGCCGAAGGACGGGAACCCTCCTCTTCAGCATCGATCTTGATCCCATGCTTCTTTTCGTATGCCTTTTCGGTAATACGGCGAGTGGTCAGGGAGAGGGAAAAGCGCTGATAGGGTCGGGGCTGCCGGAAAGGAAAGCGCGAAAGCGAAAACCTGGAAAGCGCCGAGGAAGTCGGACACGAAAGAGTCTGATAGAGTCGGAGACGCAAGAACAGAACGAAAGCCCGGAGGAAAGCCCGAGAGGGTGAGTACAAAGGAAGCGTCCGTTCCTTGAGAACTCAACAGCGTGCCAAAAATC